>JBOFLH010000662.1:0-3301 GCA_051657765.1 Nocardioides sp.
CGGTTGCTGGCGTTGATACTGGCCAGTTTGACTCTGATCGCGGTGGACCGCGAGGGGCCCGCGCTGGATCCGGCTCGCCGGGCGATGGGGGAGCTGATCGGGCCGATGGCGGCGGTGACCGAGGCAGTGGTTCGGCCGATCGTGGCGTTGCCGGACGCCTTTGAGGGGCACCAGCGGATGCGCCGCGAGGTGGCTCGGCTGACGGCCGAGAACGCCGACCTGCGGCGCGCTGCCGCCACGGCGGACGTTGATCGGAACCGTCTCGCGACGTTCGACGGGTTAACCCAAACAGCGTCCACCTCCGGCCAGGCCCTTGTGCCGGCCCGGGTCATCGGGATGGCTCCGGAGCAGTCGTTCTCGTCCGTGGCCACCATCGACGCGGGCGCCGACGCGGGGATTCGCCCGGATATGACGGTGCTCAACAACGACGGTTTGGTGGGCCGGGTGCTTCGTACGACGCCGACCACCGCCACGGTGTTGTTGATCGTGGACGCGGAGTCGACCGTTGGCGCTCGGCTGGGTCGCAACATGGAGGTGGGTGTGCTGCGTGGCCGCGGGGTGCAGGGCGAGGACGGCCGGCTGGATCTCGAGTTGATCGATGACGGGCTGGTCCCGGCCCGAGATGACGTCGTGGTCACCTGGGGCAGCAAGGGCGGAGCGCCTTACGTCGGCGCGGTGCCGATCGGTCGGGTTACCGAGGTTTTCAGCAGTCCGAGCCGCACCACTCGGCGTGCGGTGATCGCCCCCTTCGTTGACTTCACGGCGCTGGATGTGGTCGCCGTGGTGGTGCCGACGGGCACCGTCAGCGACCGGGCGGTCATCGAAGCCGACGGGACACTGCGATGACTGCGGCAGCCAGAGCAGTGGCGAGCGAACCCATCGGCGCGGTCTCCGGGAGAGCCGAGGTCGCGGTAGCGCCGATCGAGACCCGGCCCGACCGGTTAGCCTTCATGCCGATCCGAGTGGCCCTGGCGGTGGGGCTTGCGTTGCTCGCACTCACCGCGCAGGTGAGTTTGGCTCCCGAACTCGGTGCCATCGGCATACTTCCCAACTTCGTGCTCCTGATTGTGATCGCCGCCGCGGTGGCGCGTGGTTCGGACGTTGCGGCCACCCTCGGTTTCGTGTTGGGGGTAGCTCTGGACCTGGGCCCGGCGTCGGACCATCTGGCCGGCCGCTGGGCGCTAGCGCTGGTCGTCGTCGGCTACGTTGTTGGTTCGATCAATCAGGGTCGACTCGGGCGGAACCCACACCGCTTGCTGCTGGGCGGCATCGCTGGGACGGCGTCGTTTATCTGTTCGTCCCTGTTCGCGCTCACCGGACTGGCGCTGGGCGAGCTGCACGTTGCCGTGGGCATCGTGCTCCACATGGTGCTGGTCGGGAGCCTGACCGATGCGGCCCTTGGCCTCGTCCTGTTGCCCTACCCGGTCACCGTGTTCGCCCGGCTCAAGGTGCCCCGGGAGGGCTCGTGATCGCGGCTCGGCCGTCGGGATCCGGATTGGTCGAACGACACACTCGCCTGCGCATCGTGGTGCTGCAGGCGCTGGTTCTCGCGCTGTTCAGCACGTTGCTCGGTCGGCTCTACTACGTTCAGGTGCTCGGTGGGCCGGAGTATCAGGCACGGGCCGCGTCGCAGTCCGTTCGCGAGGTGGTCGTTCAGCCGGAGCGCGGTCTGATTGTCGACGCTATGGGACGTCCGCTGGTGAGCAATCGCACGGCGTGGCTGGTCGCGGTGGATCGCGCTCTGCTCAGCCGACTATCGGCGGCTGATCAGGACGCTCTGCTAGCCCGGGTGGCCGAGACCGTCAATCTCGCTCCCCAGCTGGTGCGTGAGCGGCTGACGAACTGCGGCGACCCTGGTGCGCGACCGGGTCGCTGCTGGAACGGCACGCGCTATCAGCCGATTCCGGTGGCCACGGATGTTCCGCAAGGGACCGCATTGCGGATCCTGGAGCAGCCCGAGGACTACCCGGCAGTGGTCGTGGAGCGGGGCAGCGTGCGCTCCTTTCCCTCGCCCTACGGGGTGAACGCGGCCCACCTGCTCGGCTACCTCAGCCCGGTCACCGCCCAAGAACTACAAGCCGCG
Source organism: Nocardioides sp. (assembly GCA_051657765.1). Lineage (GTDB taxonomy): Bacteria > Actinomycetota > Actinomycetes > Propionibacteriales > Nocardioidaceae > Nocardioides. The sequence goes on from JBOFLH010000662.1 coordinate 2,084, forward strand.
CAGCGAAACCTGGACCGGTCGGTCAATGGAGCATCGATGGTCGGCCGAGCCGGTATCGAGAAGGAGTACGACGCGTGGCTGCGCGGCTCGCCGGGCTACCGTCGGGTCGCGGTGGATTCACTGGGCCGTGTGGTCGGTGCCGGTGAGGAAACCCCGAGCCGGGCCGGCGCCACCTTGGTGACCTCGATCGACGCACGGGTGCAGAGCCTGGTCGAACGCCAGCTGGCGCGGACCATACGCACCGCTCGGGCGACCCGCGACGAAGTCACCGGGCGAAACTATGTCGCAGACTCGGGTGCGGCGATCGTGCTGGAGGCCAAGACTGGGCGGATTGTCGCGATGGCCAGCCAGCCGACATACGACCCTCAGGTGTGGGTCGACGGGGTTGATCAGAAAGAACTGGACCTGCTCTACTCCGCGCGGGCCGGTACGCCGCTGCTGTCGCGGGCCACCCAGGGCCAATTCGCGCCGGGTTCGACGTGGAAGCCGTTCATGACCGCAGGCGCATTGACCAACGGATACCGCACGAACACGCTCCTGAATTGCTCGTCCGGCCTCCAGGTAGGCAATCGCACGTTTCGAAACTACGAATCGGGGGCCTATGGATACATCGACTTCGTCAAAGCCCTGGAAGTGTCCTGCAACACCTTCTTCTACCGCATCGGTTACGACTACTGGCGCCGCTTCGGCAGCGACGTGGCCGATGTGAACGCAAAAGACCCGCTGGTGGCCGAGGCCAAGGCATTCGGCTTCGGTGCCGAGACCGGGGTGGACCTACCCGGCGAGGCCAGCGGACGGATCGCGGACCGTCGTTGGAAGCGAGCGTATTTCAAGGCACGAAAGCGCTACTACTGCACGGTGGCTCGACGGCCCGTCGATCCACAGAAGCCGGGTGGCGCCTACGCCCGCCTCTTCGCGAAGGAGTTCTGTGCGGAGGGCTACGCCTACCGCGCCGGCGATGCGGTGAACTTCGCGATCGGTCAAGGCGACACTGCGGTCACCCCGCTTCAGCTGGCGCGGGCGTACGCCGCGTTAGCGAACGGCGGCACCCTGTTGGCCCCTCGGATCGGCAAGGCAGTGGTCGATGAGGGGGGTCGAGTGCTCAAGCGGATCGACCCGGTCCGACGTGGCACGGTAGCGGTGCCCGAGGACACCCTTGGCTATATCGACACCGCTCTGCAGGGCGTAACCAGGCAAGGCACGATGGCGTGGCGGATG
>JBOFLH010000663.1:0-1923 GCA_051657765.1 Nocardioides sp.
TCCTCCATACGGTTGATCGGACACCTCTAAGGCGAACGGATCTCGAAACTCTCCCACCGGCGTCCCACAGCGACTCATCCGACGCAGCCCGCAGGCCTGTGACCTGCGGGAATAGGTGTGTAAGTGTCCGCTCTCCGGAGGCGGGGGCGCAGATTCGAATCCCGCTGGAGTACTGACCTGACGGAGGATGTCAGGCAAACTTGAGCTATGGTGCAGGAAAATGGCGGGGTTCCGCCGATAGAGATTTTGACAGAGCGACTGGTCTATGAGAACGCGTACGGCACTCTCTGGGATGACGAGGTCAGGTTCCACCCAAGTGAAGCTGAAGGCTCATATGTCCGTTGGACATGGACAGCGCCGCACTCAGTCGCCATTCTCCCCGAGCTTGGAACCGACTTCTGCCTCATCAAGTCATACCGTCACAGTCTTCGAGGATACTCCGTCGAGGTACCGAAAGGCTTCGGTGACCACGATCTGACGCCCGAGCAGTCCGCATCCAAGGAACTACTCGAAGAAACGGGACTGATCGCGACTCGCATGGAGTACCTCGGGACTTTCCACACCGACGCGGCGTTCTGTGCGACTCCAATGCACTGCTTCGTCGCTCGTTCATGCACCTTAGGGACGCCCAACCACGAGGCGACCGAGACGATCGCAACGACCGTGCTGATCTCACAAGCCAGCACGCGCAATGACGTGTTCTCAGCGGGGGTCACTGACACGACTTCGCTACTCCTATTGGAGATGTATCGCCGTGACTCACTCCGTTGAGATCATCACATCACTTGCCGACCCCCACCGCCCGGGAGGTGCCCTTTCCCAACAAGAGCTCCGAGCACACCTGGTTCGATATGCGCTGATGTACGACCACGTGGTCATTCCTGACGCCCAGGTGCTGGCCAACCCAATGGCCTACCAAGGCCTATTGACTTACAGCGCGGACGACCGAGTCCTGCAAAAACTCCTGAACGAAGGAGTGCTCAGCATCGGGCTTCGGGACCAGCTGTCCTCACTGGAAGAGCTTTGGTTCATACAGAACGAGAAAGCCGTCGACGGGCTCTGCACGAGAGAGCAAGCCCGACGTCTCGACTCTGCGACGCGCGCCCGGTTCCGCACCTACAGCGGGCGAGCCGTCGCTGCAATCTTTCGGGAACGCGTCCTCGATGCTGTCGGCTCGGTCCCCACCGGCCGTGGTCAGGCACCCGCCAGGTTCATGCAGCACCTGACTGAGTTCGCTCATTCCAATCCTTCTCTAGATCTGAAGAAGTTGCATGCCAAAGTGTTCGCGGCCGACCTGTCCACCAGATCGCAGGACAGGATTCTGTCAACACTCAATGCCGCCTACGAGAACAACGTCGCCATAGCGAGCGAGGCCAACTTCGATGGCTTCTCGACGCCAGTTCCTGGAAGGAGTTCCGCATCACGAGAGCACTGGGCTCTTCCAGCTGTCTTGGCCACGCTCGGTTCTGTGGATGTTCTGTCCTCGATTACATTCGAGACAGTAGCGGAGTTCCGGTCGACCTCTGCGTTCGCGGACTTGGTGACCGTCTGCGAAGACTGGCGAACGGGCAAGATCGACGAAGCGGCTACCATCGGTGTGTTTGGGGATGTGGCCTCGAAGCTCGAATACGTCTTGCGCCGCGCCGTGGATCCCGGCGTCCGCGCACTAGTTCAAAGTCTCCGGCTTACACGCACCAGATCGAAGGTCCGGTCATTCCTCCTCGACAGTTCCATCGATCTTCTCGCCCTGTTCCCGCCTTTGAGCATCCCCGGCTCGCTAATTAGTTTGGCCATGGGTGCGCTAAAGCTGCGACGTGACAGCAGCCTTGAAGAAGAGATTCGCCTAATCGGCGCGTACAGCGCCGCCCGGACCGCCGGTAGGACCACGACCGTTCCGGTCGTCTCCGGCAAGACAGGCCGTCA
>JBOFLH010000664.1:0-16635 GCA_051657765.1 Nocardioides sp.
CGGTTCGCGCGGTTCGAGGTCGGGGCCTAGCTCGGCTAGTCAGCACGCATCAGCCTTCACAACCGCTAGCCTTCTGCGAGCAACCTTCAAAAGAAACAGCGTCCGATCGGGTGGCGACCGTGCCAGGTGGCACCCGTGCCCGCACTCCCTGGGAGACAGATGACTGGCTATAAACGAGTTCTGCTCAAGCTCTCCGGCGAGGTCTTCGGTGGTGGGCACGTCGGAATCGACCCGGACGTGGTGCAGAAGCTCGCCCAGGAGATCGCATCGGTCGCCGAGGCCGGCGTGCAGGTGGCCGTGGTCACCGGAGGAGGAAACTTCTTCCGCGGTGCGGAGCTCCAGCAACGGGGCATGGATCGGGTCCGAGCCGACTACATGGGCATGCTGGGTATTGTGATGAACTGTCTTGCCCTCCAGGATTTCTTGGAGAAACAGGGCATCGAGACGCGGGTGCAAACCGCGATCACGATGGGCCAGGTGGCCGAACCTTACATTCCGCGCCGCGCCATCCGGCATATGGAGAAGGGTCGCGTGGTGATCTTCGGCGCTGGAATGGGCATGCCGTTCTTCTCCACCGACACCGTGGCTGTGCAGCGGGCGCTGGAAAGCAAATGCGATGTGGTGCTTGTTGCCAAGAGTGGTGTGGATGGCGTCTATTCCGCGGATCCTCGGACGGATCCCGAGGCCACTAGGTTCGCGACCTTGTCCTATGCCGAGGCGATAAGTCGTGGGCTTCGCATCATGGACCAGACCGCGTTCGCGCTCTGTGGCGAGAACAAGTTGCCGATGGTGGTTTTCGGGATGGTGCCAGCGGGCAACATTCTGCGGGTAGTCCAAGGTGAGAAGATTGGCACGCTCGTGAGCGCAGATGGATGAGGTAACCGCCCGCCGGTCGTCGCCGGGTCGGCGCAACACCGGAAATAGGAGAAAATCGTGATCAACGCCATCCTCAATGAGGCCGACGAGAAAATGGGCCGGTCAGTCGATGCGACCCGAGAGGAGTTCGCGACGATCCGGGCCGGCCGAGTCAGTCCGAGCATGTTCAGCAAGATCGTCGTTGACTACTACGGCTCTCCCACCCCGTTGCAGCAGCTGGCTTCCTTCACCGCCTCCGAGGCGCGAGTGATCTTGATCTCGCCCTATGACCAGAGTGCGATGAACGGTATCGAGAGGGCAGTACGAGACTCCGACCTCGGGATCAACCCGGCCAACGACGGACGGGTGCTGCGCTGTGTGTTTCCCGAGCTCACCGAGGAACGGCGCAAGGAGTACATCAAGATTGCGCGGGCGAAGGCCGAAGACGGACGGGTTGCGGTCCGCAACGTTCGTCGTAACACCAAGCAGCAACTCGACAAGCTTGAGAAAGACGGCGAGGTTGGGCAGGACGACGTCACCGGAGCCGAGAAGCGCCTCGACGGGCTAACCAAGAAGCACACGGATCTGATCGAAGGCATGCTGAAGGGCAAGGAAGCCGAATTGTTGGAGGTCTGAGCCACTATGGCCCCATCACCGGCCGCGCCGGAGCCACCGTCTCGGTCGCCGGGACGCGCGGGACGTGACCTACCGGCCGCCATCGGCTCCGCCGTGGTCCTGCTTGGTGGGGTAGCCGCATCGCTGTTCTTCTGGAAGACCGCCTTCCTGGCCGTGGTGATGCTCGCCGTGGTGGTGGCGATGTGGGAACTTCATCGCGGCTTCTCAACCAAGGGCATCGACCTCCCCGAACAGCCGCTGATGGTCGGCGGCGCGGTGATGGTGCTAGTTGCCTACTTCTTTGGTGCGCCGGCGCTGATTACCGCCACGGCGGTGACGGTTCTGGTGATCATGCTCTGGCTGCTGCGGCGCGGGGTGACCGGCTATGTGCAAAATGCGACCGCATCGGTCTTTGCTCTGATTTATGTTCCATTCCTGGGCTCATTCGTCGCACTGTTGCTGGCTGAGGGCGGATCCGCGAGCGTCGCCGGCGCGGACAACGGAGTACGCGGGGTAGTGGTGTTTGTCTTGGTGACGATTGCCTCAGACATCGGTGGATACCTCGCCGGGATCACTGTTGGTCGCCATCAGATGGCGCCGGTGATCTCACCGAAGAAGTCATGGGAGGGTTTTGCCGGGTCGGTGATCGCTTGCGTGTGCGTGGGCACTGGCTTGATGACCTCGATGTTGTCCGGACCGTGGTGGGCTGGCGTCGCTCTCGGCATGATCGCGGCCGTCATGGCCACCTTGGGAGATTTGTGCGAGTCGGTCATCAAGCGCGATCTGGGAGTCAAGGACATGTCCCATGTCATTCCGGGGCACGGCGGCTTGATGGACCGGCTGGACTCGCTGCTCGCTACCGTCGCCCCGACCTGGTTACTGCTGCACTACGTGGTCTTCTAGCACGTGCCGCCGCCCAAATCGCGCTCGTCCACCACGGTGGTTGCCGACAGCCGGACTGCTCGATAGCTGAGTCGGTGCTCGCACTCGGGGAGAAGTTGAGTAACACTGGTGGGGCGACACCGGCTGGGCCGCATTGACCGCTACAAGGGGGATCAGATGAGCGCCGAGGGGCCACCAGAGGTGGACGACCGACCCGCTGAGGACGAGGTAGCTCGCTTCTTCTCCGCCGACCATCCGACGTTCACTCCGATCATGGGCTTCTTCACGGGCCTGCTTTTCGTCTCCTTGGTGCCGGCCGGCTTTCTGTCCGTGTTGCACCAGTTGTTTGCGCCGGCGGTCGCGCGAGGGCTGTCCCCACTCATGGCGATCACCTTGGTCGTGCCATTGGCGCTGTTGGTGTGGCGACGGTCGCGACGATTCGGTCGCTACATGGTCCTCGGCATGGTCGTAACGATGGTGGTCGTGATCGGCGTCACTACACTGGTGGTGTGGTTGATGGCGCGGCGCGATCTGTGAGTGTTGATGGCTGACGGCGGCCCGTTGCCGCTGGTCTTCGACGAGCCCCGAGGGCGCGGCAAACCACCCCGGCACCTGGCGGACCTGGACCTTGCGGGTCGTGCTGCCCTGCTGGTCGAGCATGGGCTGCCGGGGTATCGTGCGCGACAGCTCTCCATGCATTACTTTGCCCGATTGGCCGACGCTCCAGCACAGATGACCGATCTGCCGGCAGGGCAGCGCGAGGAGTTGGTCGCGTCGCTGTTGCCGAGTCTTATGACGCCGTTACGGTGTCTTGAGGCCGACCAGGGCGCCACTCGGAAGACCCTGTGGAAACTGTTCGACGGCGCTCTGGTCGAGTCGGTGCTGATGCGATATCCCGATCGGACCACGGTCTGTGTGTCGTCGCAGGCCGGCTGCGGTATGGCATGCCCGTTCTGTGCGACCGGGCAGGGCGGCCTCCTGCGCAACATGTCGACCGCCGAGATCGTGGAGCAAGTGGTCGCGGGAGCCCGATCAATGGCCAGGGGCGAGATTCCCGGAGGTCCTGGGCGGGTCTCCAATGTGGTGTTCATGGGCATGGGTGAGCCACTAGCCAACTACGTCGCGGTGATCGGCGCCGTGCGCCGACTGACCGAACCGACGCCAGGGGGCCTGGGGTTGTCGGCTCGAGGCGTCACGGTGTCCACGGTTGGCCTGGTGCCGCGGATCAATCAACTGGCCGAACTCGGCATCCCGGTGACCCTGGCGCTCTCACTGCACGCTCCTGACGACGAGCTTCGCAACGAGCTGGTACCGGTGAACACCCGATGGAATGTGCGCGAGACCGTTGAGGCGGCCTGGAACTATGCCAAGGTCACCAAGCGGCGGGTATCGATCGAGTATGCCTTGATTCGACAGATCAACGATCAGGCGTGGCGTGCGGACCTACTCGGTGAGGTGCTTCGATCGTACGGCGATTGGGGATGGGTACACGTCAACCTGATTCCGCTCAATCCGACACCCGGTTCGAAGTGGACCGCGTCCGATCCGGCAGATGAGCGGGAGTTCGTCCGCCGGCTCGAGGCTGCCGGCATACCCACCACGGTGCGGGACACTCGCGGCCGGGAGATCGATGGTGCCTGCGGGCAACTCGCTGCCCGACCGGATGACTAGGGGTCGTCGACTCCCGACTGGTGAACATCCCGGGCTTGGTGCGTCACAGGCGCCTAGAGCCCGGAACACACCAAGGTGCGCACCAACACAGAAATGGCTTAGGTCGCATTAGCGCGAGGGTGCGGGTTCGCAGGGCCCAGAAGAGCCTCGCTGGAGGTCATACTGAAACCGTGGCCGGCGAACGCACCTATCCGATCCTGCCGTGCGCGGACCTGGACCGGGCGCTTAGCTTCTACAACGCGCTCGGGTTCGCGGTCACCTACCAGCAGCGTGGGCCCAACCCGTACGCCGTCGTGGAGTTGAACGACATTGTCATCCATCTCTCTGGGATCGACGGCTTCGACGCGGCGGCGTCGTACGCAAGTGTGGTCATCACCGTCGACCAACTCGCACAGCTTTATCAGTCATTCAAAGAAGGCCTCCGGGCCGGATACGGCAAGGTCCCGCTCAAGGGCATCCCCCGTCTACTTCAGCCACGACGCAAGGCAGGCACCGCGACGGGCTTCAGCGTCGTCGACGTCGGTGGGAACTGGCTACGCTTCTACGCCACTGGCGCCTCTGAGGACGAGACCCACCGGACAGGCCTGGGGCGCGTCATCGATGTCGCCGCGCGTCAGGGCGACGCCCGTGGCGACGAGACCCGTGCGCTCGCTGTTCTCGACGCTGGGCTGCTGCGCTACCCCGATGCGCCTGCCGCCGAGCGAGACGAGGCGCTTGCCTACCGCGCAGAACTCGAAGAACGCACAACCCAGTCCCACTAAGGGATTCACCTTCGGTGTGGGGAAGACGCAGGTCTGCGCATCCGGCGCCTTGGCCGCGTCGCCTGGCGAGGCTCGTTTCCGTTCGGACGGACGGGCTGAGCGGCGCGGGTCGAGTGATGACAAGTCATGCAGGATCTGCGGCGTCGTGTTTCGATCGCGTTCGCAGAGTGCGAGAATCTCGCGACCACCGGAGGCGAGCCGATCGGTGCCGTCGATCGACAATGCTGTTCTTGGGGGTATCGTGTTTAGTGCGATGCGGCCGCACCATGAGATCGCGGTCCGACCGGCGCGCGCGGACCTCAACTTCTGGTCGGCGACCTGGGCATGGCTCTTTCCATGCACTAACGGGTGATACCCGTGCGACGGCAACTCGTCGGTCTGCTCACCGGCTTCGGTCCCCCTAACAGACCGGATCGGCGTCATCGCTGATGGCGTGGAAACCACGCGGCGAAGTTCATCGCAGACCGACGTCTTGCCCGTGTTCGAGACGCCTCGCCCAGGCAGTTCCGGGCGCCCACTGTTGGACCGTATCCGACCGTCTGGAGGGGGGCCAGGTCACTGACGTGTGATCACGTCTACCGCTTCGCCGATCGTGTCGACGAGATGCACGTGCTTGCTCATGACTCGCCCGGCAGCTAGAGCGGTCAGCAACGGCCACACCGGCAGCTCGACGGTCCAGTATCTCCGCCCGACCAGGACCATCGGATTGACCTTGTCGGCGACGGCGTAGAAGTTCTCGCACGCGTCCTGGAAGATCTCTTGCACCGTACCGGCCGATCCGGGCAGAAAAACGATGCCGGCGGTGCAGATCTGGAGCAGAACCGCTTCGCGGGTCGCATTTCGGAAATACTTGGCGATCGCCGTGGCAAAGACGTTGGTGGGCTCGTGGCCATAGTGCCAGGTAGGCACCCCGAGTGACTCCACTCCGTGCGGGTGGCCCTCGAGAACCCGTAACGCAACTCGGAGCCACGGATCTGACGGCGCGGGCGAAGCTTCATGCGCTGGTGACGCTGCTGCAGGCGATGTCATCGGGGTTCCGCCACGACGTGCATAGCTGGGCGCCGTGCTGACCGCAGACAGTGCGGAGGCGAACACCGGCTCGGGATCCGCGGAGAAGTAGGCACCGAGGTTGGCCGCTTCCATCGCGCCGGGCCCCCCTCCGGTCGCTACGACGTGGGTACTGCTCAAGTCTCGTCCGAGTTGTGCGGCAGCGGCATAGTCTCGGGAGCCTCGGATCAGTTGATGGCCTCCCATTACGCCGACCACATCTCGCTCACACGACTCGAGCCAGTGGATGAGGGCCAGGTCGATTGCATGGTCGTGGAGCGCCTGACTCACGGTGGCGTTCGGATCCGCGCGGCCGGGTCGAGTAGGCCGGGACCAGGCGTAGGCACGTGCGTCGAACGAGTCGGCGTAGAGCTCGGTTGCCGAGTACAGCCCGGTGCGTCTCGGGTTCACCGGTGTGCTCGTTGGGACCCCCTCCGTCCCGTCGTCGGCGAGCGGGTCGTTGACTGGTGCGTTGATTGAGTGCGTCGTGGGGTCGCTCACGAGCCGACGGTACGCGATTCGCCGGGCAGTCTGGGTCAGGTTGAGTTTGGGCCAGGTTGAGTTGCCGTACTCAGTGTGCCGAGGAGAGCAATTCGGCGAAGAGCGCATGTTCGTCCACCGACAACCCACGGGCTCGAAACCACGAACATACGTTGGCGCAGTCACGCATGAGAAAGTCCAACCCGTTCGGATTCGCGATCAGGTCGACCACCTGGGGCAGGTCGATGATCACGATCCGATCACCCGCCGCCAGGATGTTGAAGGCTGACAGATCGCCGTGCACCACCCCCCGCTCGACGAGAGCGAACAGAGCCGCCCGCAGCTGCTCGAAGTATCGGTCGAGTACTCGCCTGGCTGGCCGAGTCTGAGCCAGCCGGGGCGCGGGCCGGTCCTCGACGGTGATCAGCTCCATCAGGATCTCGGTACCGTCGATCTGAACCGGGTACGGTACCGGCAATCCCCAGGTCCAGGCTCGGCTGAGGGCGTCGAACTCAGCCACCGCCCACGCACTGGAGGCGACCGTTCTGCCCCAGGTGCTCTTGCGCTTCACCGCGCGCTGGTCGCGTGAACGCTTCACCTTCCGGCCATCGGTGTAGGCGGCGGCGCGATGGAAGTCGCGATGCTCCAGGTTGCGATAGCGCTTTGCGGCCATGACCACTGACGGCCCCTGGGGCACCCCTCGTTCCAGTAGGAAGACGTCGGCTTCCTTTCCCGACTTCAGCACGCCCAGCTCGGTGTCGACCGCACCCTGAGCCGTCACCACCCACTCGGGGCGAGGATGTGGGCCACGGCACAGCGGCTGAACGCTGAGCCAGGTCGACCACCGTTGGTGAGACTCATCGGGATCCGCAGATGCGGAGAAGTCACAGACAAATCGCGGATCGAGGTCGTCGGCGGGCACCAGCTCACGCTCTCGCGACCGGCGCCGGCTTGCCAACTCATTTTCGGCCCCGGCGCTTCCGATGTCCCGGCACCTCCGATGCCTGCCCTGCCGATGCGCGCAAGGCTAGTCGTGGTGGCCGGGTCTCAGCTGATAAACGGCTTGACTATCGTGGCGACTAGGCTCGGCCGCCCGGTCAGCTGCTCCTCGGCGTCGGCGAGGCTTACGGCGCGCAACCCGCCGTTGATCAGTAGCCAACGCTGGGGCTCGGGTTCCCACAGCGGCGAGCGATGGTTGACCCACGGCAATCGGGTCAAGGCGGTGTCGTTGCCGAGGATGAGGTCTCGTAGCGTGCGGCCGGCCAGGTTGGTGGTGGTGACCCCGTCGCCCACGTACCCGCCCGCCCAGCCAAGGCCGGTCCGCTCGTCCATGCCGACCGACGCCCACCAATCACGGGCAATGCCGAGAGGTCCGCCCCAGGCGTGGGTCACCCTCGTTCCAGTGAGTACCGGAAAGAGTTCGATCAGGGTGTGGTAAAGGCGGGCGAAGACACGCTGATCACGGTCGAACCCAGGTCGAAGCCTGGACCCGAAGTGGTATGGAGCGCCACGACCGCCGAAGACCATCCGATTGTCGGCGGTCCGCTGACCATAGATGATCAGGTGCCGGTGATCGCTGAACGTCTCGCGCTCATGCAGGCCGATCTGCTCCCACACCGCGTCGGCGAGTGGCTCGGTGGCGACGATCATCGAGTAGACCGGGATCATCGCCTGTTCGTGTCCCGGCAACGTCGAGGTGTAGCCCTCGGTGGCTCGGATGAGGTGTCGCGCGCGCACCGAGCCCCGGTCCGTCGCGGCGACCCCGGGGCTGATCGAGGTGACCCGGCTGTCCTCGAAGATCGAGCCGCCTTTGCCTTCGACCGCATCGGCCAATCCGATCGCCAACTTGGCTGGCTGGATCGCCGCACAGTCCGGTGTGTACGTCGCCCCGCGGACTTCGGTGGCATTGAGTCGCGCTCGGGCCTGGTCCGAATCCAGCCAGGCAAGCTGGTCCGGTCCCAGCCCCCACTCGTGGGCGCCCCGAACCTCAGCTTGCGCTCGAGCGCGTTGCGGAGCGCTGCGGGCGAGCACGATGGTGCCACCACGCCGCACGTCGGCCTTGATGCCTTCGGCGAGGGCCACCCGCTCGATCTCACGGACGCTTGAGCGCATCTCGGCATCCAATGCCAACGCGGCGCCGCGATCGGACACTCGGGCGAGGTTGTCCAGGCTCTTGGGAAACAATGCCGATGCCCAGCCGCCGTTGCGGCCCGACGCGCCGAAACCGACGTGCTCGGCCTCCAGCACCACGACTTTCAGCCCGGGGTCGGCGGCGAGTAGATAGTACGCCGTCCACAGCCCGGTGAACCCGGCACCCACGATCGCCACGTCCGCATCGATCTCGCCGACCAGTGGTGGTCGCCGCCGGCCGCGCGTGGTTGCCGCGATCTGGTCGAGCCAGAGCGAGGGGCCGCTGGTCGTACTCACCGGACCCCCCAGGTGTAGCTCTGCTTGCGCAGCTTGAGATAGACAAACGTCTCTGTTGATTGGACTCCGGCCAAGGCGCGGATCTGCCGGTTCAAGATTGCCAGCAACTGCTCGTCGCTCTCGCAGACAACCTCCACGATCAGATCGAACGAACCGGCCGTGATCACGACATAGTTGACTTCGTCCATGGTGCCCAATTCGTCCGCGACCGCCTCCAGATCGCCGGTGACCTTGAGGCCGATCATCGCCTGTCGCGCGAAGCCCAGTTGCAGCGGATCGGTGACTCCGACAATCTGCACCACCCCGGTGTCGGTGAGTCGCTGGACACGCTGGCGGACGGCGGCCTCCGAGAGGCCCACCACCTGGCCAATGGCCGCATAGGACTTGCGACCGTCCGCTTGAAGTTCTTCGATGATAGCTTTGGAGGTCTCGTCGATGGCGGTCTGGCCGCCAGCGCGGGAGGGGTTGGTCATGGTCCGATCGTGTCAATGCAATAGGCTTTGGTCAACTACCTAGCTGGCCACCTGGTCCTACGAGGTGTCAGTTGGCAATCGAAATCGTTGCGATTCGTGCACAATGCGACGAGATTGCTCGTTTGCTCGCCAAACCTGCGAAAGCCCGCTTAGACTTAACGCAGGGGATGTTAGTTCGTCACCGATCGTCTCGGACGGTCCACACAGGTAGAGGGGAACCCATTGACAACGCGAGGACGTCGCCTGCCCGTAGGCGATTCTGCAACTGACCGACTGGCAGCAAAGATCGCCGCGGAGCTTGCGCCGATGAGCTCACGCGGCGGCTTTTCGCGGCGCGGGTTCATGCGCACTGCCGGCATCTCGGCGCTTGCCTTGGGTGGTGGTGGACTCTTGGCCGCCTGCGGCACCGAAGGCACCAAGCAGACCGCAGACACCTGCAAGAGCACCGATCTGTCGGCGTCTGAGAAGACGCTGATCTTCTCGAACTGGCCGCTCTACATCGACGAGAGCGACAAGGGCGGAACCTACCCCACCTTGGAAGATTTCCAGAAGCAGTCGGGAATCAAGGTCGATTACACCGCCGACGTCAACGACAACAACGAGTTCTTCGCGAAGGTGCGAATCCAGCTCGGCGAGTGTGAACCGACCGGCCGCGACCTGTTCGTGCTGACTGACTGGATGGCGGCGAAGATGATCGGGTCCGGCTGGATCCAGGAGCTAGACAAGGCAAACCTGCCGAACGTGGAGGCGAATCTCACCGACTCGTTGCGGGAGCCGTCGTGGGATCCGGGCCGCAAGTTCTCGGTGCCGTGGCAAAGCGGACTGACCGGCATTGCCTACAACTCCGAATACACCGACGAGGTGACGTCGTTCGAGGAATTGGTGACCAGGCCCGACCTTAAGGGCAAGGTCAGTTTGTTGACCGAGATGGGCGACACCATGAGCTTCGTGCTCAAACTGACCGGTGCCGATCCCAGCAACTTCTCTGACGATGAGTGGGCAGCCGGGTTGGCGAAGCTGGAAGAGATCGTGGCCTCCGGCCAGATCCGCAAGTTTACCGGCAACGAGTACACCAAACCGCTCAACAAGGGTGACCTGGTGGCCTGTGAGGCATGGTCGGGTGATGTCATCGCTATGCAATACGACAACCCGAAGATCAAGTTCGTGGTTCCCGAGGAAGGCATGGCGCTGTGGAGCGACAACATGATGGTGCCGAACAAGGCCGATCACAAGGCGAACGCTGAAGCGCTGATTAACTACTACTACGACCCGGAGATCGCGGCCCGGTTGTCTGCTTGGGTGAACTACATCTGCCCGGTCAAGGGCACCGAGGAGGCCATGGCGAAACTCGACAAGTCCCTGGTCGGTAACCCGCTCATCTTCCCGACCAGTGATGACTTGGCGAAGACCTTCGCGTTCATGGCGACCGACACCAAGACTCGCGAGAAGTTTGACAAGGAGTTCAATCAGGTCATCGGGGCTTAAGCCAATGACCGACACCGCTACTCCCTTGACGGGGCACGATGTCACGGCGGCGGCTGGTGCTGCTTTGGCGCTGACCGGCGTCACCAAACGGTTCGGTGACTTCGTGGCCGTCGACGCTCTGGACCTGGCGGTCCCGCAAGGCTCGTTCTTCGCCTTGCTGGGACCGTCCGGGTGCGGCAAGACCACTACGCTGCGCATGGTGGCGGGTCTGGAGATACCAACCGCCGGCGAGATTGTGCTGGGCGATGCGAGGATCACCCAGCTCAAGCCGTATCGTCGCCCGGTCAACACGGTCTTTCAGTCCTATGCCTTGTTTCCGCATCTCACGATCTTCGAGAATGTCGCCTTCGGCTTGCGCCGCCAGCGCAAGTCGAACATCAAGGCATCGGTCGATGAGATGTTGAAACTGGTCGAGTTGGGTGACCTGGCTAACCGCCGGCCTACCCAGCTCTCGGGCGGTCAGCAGCAGCGTGTCGCGTTGGCGCGGGCATTGATCAACCAGCCCAAGGTGCTCCTGCTGGACGAACCACTCGGCGCGCTGGACCTGAAGTTGCGGCGCCAGATGCAGATCGAGTTGAAGCGGATTCAGACCGAGGTCGGCATCACCTTCGTTCATGTGACCCATGACCAGGAGGAGGCCATGACCATGGCCGACACCGTCGCGGTGATGAACCATGGCGTGATTGAGCAGATGGGCGCGCCGGTCGACCTGTATGAGCATCCGCGAACCACCTTCGTGGCCAACTTTCTCGGGCAGTCCAACCTCATCAGCGGCACCATTCTGGGCAGCGACGACACCGGGGTACACATTCGGGTGCACGGCACGACGGTCCGGGTTCCCCGGTCCCGGGTGACCCAGCAAACCGGTGCCGCCTGGGTTGGCATACGCCCGGAGAAGGTCGCGGTAACCATGGCCGGCGTGGAGAGCGGCCTGGGAGTGAGCGTGTTGCGGGGCGGTGTGGTCACCGACGCCAGCTTCATCGGCGTGAGCACGCAGTATCTGGTTCGGATGCCGTGGGGCCAAGAGTTGATGGCCTTCGAACAGAACACCGGCGTGCGCGGGCCGCTTCATGTGGGCGATCACGTCGACTTGAGCTGGGCGCCCGACCATACCTTCCTGCTGGATGCTCGCCAGGATGCCAATGCCGGCGTCGAGCGCGTGGACGAAGGGTGAGTCAGGTGCCCGCCGCGCTCGCGGAGGCCGTCAAGCCGGCGAGAAGGTTCCGGCTCACCGGCTATCTGCTGTTGCTGCCGGCCGCGTTGTGGCTGACGCTGTTCTTCATTGTGCCGATGGTGAGCATGGTCTCGACGTCGCTCTACGACCCGTCGGGCTCGTTGGACGAAGGCTATGCCATGACTGGGCACGTGGCGAACTACCTGACTGGCATCCAGGACTATTCCGAACACCTGATCCGCTCGTTCGTCTACGCCGGTTCAGCGACTATCGCCTGCATCGTCCTGGGTTACCCGCTGGCGTATGCGATTGCCTTCAAGTCTGGACGCTGGAAGAACCTAATGCTGGTGGCGGTGATAGCTCCGTTTTTCACCAGCTTCTTGATCCGGACGTTGTCTTGGCAACTCATCCTGGCTGATCAAGCCTGGGTTGCCGACATGTTGCGCGCGGTTCGACTCCTGAGCGCGGACGGCCGATTGCTGGACACGCCGTTCGCCGTGGTCACTGGGTTGACCTACAACTTCTTGCCGTTCATGGTGCTCCCGCTTTACACCTCCTTGGAGAAGATCGACCCGCGCTTGCATGAGGCAGGGGCCGATCTCTATGCCTCGGCCTTCACCACCTTCCGTAAGGTGACCTTGCCACTGTCCGCTCCCGGACTGGTCGCGGGCACCCTGCTGACCTTCATCCCGGCGGCCGGTGACTACATCAACGCCGAACTCCTGGGCAATCCGCAAACCCAGATGATCGGCAACGTGATTCAGAACCTGTTCGCGGGCGGGTCGTATCCCGAGGCCGCCGCGCTGTCGGTGACCTTGATGGCGATCATCGTCGTCCTGGTCCTGGTGTATGTCCGCCGAGCCGGCACGGAGGAACTCGTATGAGCGCGCAGAGCCGACCGGTGCAGACCAACCAGGCGCCACGGGCTACCTCTCGTGGCGGTCGCCTAGGTGCATGGGTCAGCGAACACCTCATCTTGGGGATCGGATTGCTGGTTCTGTTGTACATGTTTGCGCCGATCTTCATCGTGGTGTTGATGTCGTTCAACGATCCGGCGTCGAACATCGCTTACTCGTTCGACGGCTTTACGATGAACAACTGGCTGAACCCGTGCCAACCCAACGGCATGTGCGAGGCGGTGTTGTTGTCGGTGCGGGTGGGGCTAGCGGCCACCGCGGTGGCGACGCTGCTCGGCACGTTGATGGCGTTTGCTTTGGTCCGGCATCGATTCCGGGGCCGCGGCCTGGCTAACGTGTTCACTTTCTTGCCGATGGCGTCGCCGGAGATCGTGCTGGGCTCGTCATTGCTCGCCCTTTTCGTCACCAGCGGATTCGCGAGTGCCCTGGGCTTCTGGACGATCTTGATCGCGCACATCATGTTCTGTCTGAGCTTCGTGGTGGTCACCGTGAAGGCTCGGCTCGCCGGCCTCGATCCGCGCCTGGAACAAGCAGCCATGGACCTCTACGCGAACGAGTGGGAGACTTTCCGGCGAGTTACTCTGCCGCTGGTCTTCCCGGGAATTTTGTCGGCGGCGCTGTTGTCCTTCTCACTGTCCTTCGATGACTTCATTATCACCAACCTCAACTCGGGCCGGGCGGTGACCTTCCCGATGTACGTCTGGGGTGCCAACCAGCGGGGTATCCCGCCACAGATCAATGTCATCGGCACCGTGATGTTCGTGGTCGCGTTGGCCGCCGTGCTGGCCGGGGAGCTGGGTCGCCGTCGGCGGACGTAATGGCACGCAATAGGCCGGGTTCGAGTTAGGCTCCAGTTCATGAGCCTTCGAATCGACGTACGAAAAAGCTCCCGTCCGGCCTCCGCTGGCCACCCGGCGTTGGTAGACGCCGAACCCGAAGTGTTGTGGCTCGCTGATTCGGCGCGCCCCGAACCGTTGGCTCCGCTGACCGAGACCACGACGGCGGACCTGGCCGTAGTCGGCGGGGGCTACACCGGCCTGTGGGCGGCGTTGATCGCCAAGGAACGCAATCCCAGTCTGGACGTCGTGATCGTAGAAGCGGGCGAGTGCGGTTGGCAGGCCAGCGGCCGCAACGGCGGGTTCTGCGCGGCGAGCCTTACCCACGGTTTCAACAACGGCATGGAGCGCTGGCCAGAGGAGATGCCCACACTTGATCGGTTGGGCGCGGAGAATCTCGACGCTATCGGCATGGCCATCGACCGCTATCAGATCGATTGCCACTGGGAACGGACCGGTGAACTCGACGTCGCGACTCGGCCGCACGAGATCGAGGGATTGCGGGAATACGGCAACGCGATGCGGGCGGCCGGCCACGACGTCCGCTGGCTCGATCGCGACGAGGTGCAAGCCGAAGTTGCCTCACCGACCTACCTCGCCGGTTTGCACGATCCCGAGGGTGTGGCCATGGTCGAGCCAGCTCGGTTGGCCTGGGGGCTTCGGCGTGCCTGCCTGGAGGTGGGGGTTCGGATCTTCGAACGAACCCGGGTGACCGATCTATCTGCCGACGGCGCGACGATGGTTCTCCAGATTACCGATGGTCAGGTGTTAGCCCGTCAGGTTGTACTCGGGACCAACGCCTTCCCGTCCCTGCTCGCCCGGCTGCGGATGATGACGGTGCCGGTCTACGACTACGTGCTGGCAACCGAGCCACTGACTCCGGAGCAGCGTGCGGCCATCGGCTGGCATGGGCGGCAGGGTATTGGTGATAGCGGCAACATGTTCCATTATTACCGCCTGACCCACGACGACCGGATCCTGTTCGGCGGATACGACGCGGTTTACCACTACGGCAGCCGGATCGATCCGGCCCTGGAGCAGGCGGGCCGAACCCATGCGTTGCTGGCCGAGCACTTCTTCGACACCTTCCCGCAATTGCGAGGCGTGCGGTTCTCCCACAAGTGGGCCGGGGTAATCGACACCTGCACCCGCTTCTCGGCCTTCTGGGGAACCGCGTTCGCCGGGCGGGTGGCCTATGCGCTCGGCTACACCGGCCTGGGCGTCGGGGCCACCCGGTTTGCGGCCGAGGTCATGCTGGACCAGCTGGCTGGAGTCGACACCGAACGGACCCGGCTGCGCATGGTGCGCGAAAAGCCGCTGCCGTTCCCACCGGAGCCGGCCCGCTACGCCGGAATCTCGATGACTCGCTGGTCGATGAATCGGGCAGACCAGGTCGGCGAGCGAAACCTCTGGTTGCGTTCGTTGGACCGACTCGGGTTCGGGTTCGATTCGTAGTCGGAGAACAGTGGCGGATGTGCTCTGCGACCTAGCTGATTGAGACACCGATAGGTGGCCCGGCCTGCCCCAGAACCATTGGCCCCGCCCTGAACCATCGGCTAGGACACGCGGGGCCCTTCGGGGTCGCCGCTCACCGTTCTGGTTGGATTCTCGGCATGAGTGATCAGAGTCCTCTCCTGGCTATCGGTCTCGTCATCCTCATGGCGCTGGTGCTGGCCGGTGCCGTCGTGGTGACGGTCCGGCGGCGGCCGGGTCGACGCCTTGAGTCGCCGGCGGAGCGGCCCGGCGTCGGCTCACCAACGCCCACTGCTCCCACCGCACCTGCCCCACCGGCAGTTGCCGAAGACTTGCCGTTGGGCAGCGCGCCCGAACGGCCGGAGTCGACCGCAGCACGGTTGACCAGATTGCGAGCTCGGTTGGCGAGCACGCAGGGCGGGCTAGGACGTGGATTGTTGACGCTGCTCTCTCGTGACCGTTTGGACGAGGACACCTGGGAAAGCATCGAAGACACCCTGCTTAGCGCCGACATCGGGGTCGGCCCCACTCAGCAGCTGATGACTGGGCTGCGCACTCGGCTGCGGGTCGAAGCCGGCAGCCAACCCGACCCGCGGGCGGTCTTGCGCGACGAGCTGATCGCCCTGGTCGATCCGGCTATGGACCGGCGGTTGCAAATCACCGGGACCGATGGCCGACCGGGCGTGGTGCTGGTGGTCGGCGTCAACGGGTCAGGCAAGACGACCACGGTTGGCAAGCTGGCGCGGATCTTGGTCGCCGAGGACAAGTCTGTGGTTCTCGGTGCCGCGGACACCTTCCGCGCCGCCGCCGTACAGCAACTGGCCACCTGGGGCGAGCGCGTGGGCGTTGTCGTGGTGCAGGGAGCGGATGGTGGAGATCCCGCCAGCGTGGCCTTCGAGGCGGTCAAAGCGGGCATGGACCGCGGCGTCGACACCGTGCTGGTTGACACCGCCGGCCGGTTGCAGAACAAGGCCGGCCTGATGGACGAGCTGGGCAGAGTGAAGCGGGTGATCGAGAAGCAAGCGCCGGTCACCGAGGTGCTGTTGGTGCTCGACGCCACTACCGGCCAGAACGGACTGGTCCAGGCTCGGGTGTTCAGCGAGGTGGTAGACGTTACCGGCATCGTGCTCACCAAGCTCGACGGATCGGCCAAGGGCGGGATCGTGGTGGCGGTGCAACGCGAGTTGGGTGTACCGGTGAAGCTGGTCGGCTTGGGGGAGGGGCCCGATGACCTGGCTCCGTTCGACGCGGCCGCGTTCGTCGACGCACTGACAGGCTAGGTCGGACTCGCGGTGGATCTTGCGGGCGCGCTGAGCGCGGGCCCAGTGGTGCTCGACGGCGGATTGGCGACTCACCTGGAGACCGGTGGCCACGATCTGTCCGATGACCTGTGGTCGGCACGGGTGTTGGTCGAGGACCCGGCAGCCATTCGGACCGCGCATCGGGAGTTCTTCGCGGCCGGCGCCCAGGTGGCCATCACCGCGTCGTACCAGGTGTCCTTCGAGGCGATGGCGGCGCGCGGCGTCACGGCTGCCGCGA
>JBOFLH010000665.1:0-1916 GCA_051657765.1 Nocardioides sp.
CGGGGTGAGGTGAACGCGTGCAGGTAGGTGCGGAGGCGGGCGGCGATGGGGTCGGGTAGGCGTGCGTAGAGTTCGGTGGTGCCATCGCCGAGGCGGCGGGTGCACAGGCGCGTGGTTCGGCGGGCATGTGGTTCCTCGCGCTCCAGGGCTTTGCGTTCGTGTTCCTCGCCGAGTTCGGGGGCGATGACGTCGAGGACCCTTCTGGCCAGGATCCGCAGCTCGCGTGGACCGAAGGTGGCGGCGGCCTCGACCAGGTGGGCTTCGGCCTTCTGGAGGACGTCGGTGGGCAGGTCGCCGGGTAGTTTCTCCAGGCCGGCCACGATGGCCTCGGCCTGGGCCGGGTTGACCGCCGCGACGGCGAGCGCTCGGGCGACCTGCCGCCAGGTCCGGTCCAACGAATAGGCGAGCCGCTGATCATGGGCGACCGCGGTGCGGTCGGCGTGTGTTCGAGTCGCGAGCCAGGCGGCGACATCGCGGCAACCGTCGTCGGCCGCGACATCGGCCGATGCGGCGATCAACCGCAGCCGCAGGGCCTCCAACCGCGACCCGGCGGCGGTGACCTCCAACAGCGCGGCCGCACGATGAGACGCGGACATGAACTCCACACCGAACCCAGCCGCCTCATCCAACGCACCGGTGACCGCGGCGATGGACTCCAAGACAACCGGCTGCCGCAGCACCACGCACCCCCCGTATCGACACGACCAGTGAACCCAATCAACAGACCACTACCACTTCAATCGTATATAAGTTCGAACCGGTAGCAAGAGCCGCGAACGGAGCTGTGGACAACCACCACAGCGATGCGCGCCACCACGGCATCACGGCCCCTCCTCGGGCCCACGGAGAATGGTGGTGCAGATTCCGATGAAGTCTCTCGGAGTATGGCCAGGGAAAGCCCGACCCACGTCGACCTCGAGAGCGAGCAACGCCCGATCCAACCGAACGGCTGCGGCACGATGGCGTCTCTGGTGCATCCGGGTGCGGAGGACTCGGCCCAGCAGATGACCCTCAGGGTGGCGACGGAACGATGACTCCACTATCTCCGCACGGCGCAACTGCCGGTAAGACTCCCGGACCTCACGAGCAATCGCCTGATCTATCGAATCGGTCATCTGATGTTCTCCATTCCAGCCACAATCGCGGCTACAGACAGGGCTTCAGGTCGGGCGAGGAGCGGACGGCCGGGCCGGCAACGGATGCGAGGACCGGCATCGCCGGCCCGGCCAGATCTGATGTGCATGACGCCTTCGTCGGCATCTCTGTTAACGCTAAGTACCACGAGCGCGCGATGGAAGATAGTTGCGTACAGTTGCGACTCAACGTACCTGGTCACCTCGCAGCACTAGAAGAACGGCGTTTCTGACTCACATGAACAGCTCGTGTGTATCGCCAATCCTTGACATGTGGAAAGCTTCAAGGCGAAAATAGGATCTACATCTCGCAACATCTTGCAACCAAGAGAGCGGTGATCAGGTCATGCGTTTGACGCTCATCGGCAAGGATCCGGAGTCGAACCCCAGCGGCTCGCCTACGATCTATACGACGGATAGGGATACGTGGGTAGTACAAGGCTGGGTCGTCACGGATCCCGACGTACTTACCCAGATGGGCATGCCCGAGGGAGAGACATGCGTCGAGATCCCGGCGAGGATGCTGCCGTACTTCAACCAGGAGAAGCGTGCCTGCGATCACTGATGACGAGTTCGACGAACTTCTCACCGGCTTCACTCACGAGTCCCTCCACCTTGAGACTCGCGACGCCTATGGCACAGCGATCGAACTGCCCCATATGGCGAAGTGGATCGCGGGCGAGCCCGACGACCTCGAATGGCTTCAAGGCTGGTGCTCGACCCTTCGGGGGCACGTCTCGGCGGGCCGTCGCGTCCGCCGAGCACGAATAGTCTCCGAGCCGT
>JBOFLH010000666.1:0-8303 GCA_051657765.1 Nocardioides sp.
GACCGAGGCGATCAACGGACGGCTCGAGCATCTCCGAGGGTCAGCGCTCGGGTTCCGCAACCTCACCAACTACATCGCCAGATCGCTACTCGAATCCGGCGGGTTCAGACCCCGACTACACCCCGGATCATGAAGAGCCACCAAAGTACCACCAGCCCGGGGTGAGATGCTCACCCGGTCGGGAAACGGATACTTTCCGGATACTTTGGCTCAGAAGTGGCAAGAGATGCCGATAGTCAACGACCACGATCTGAGCCTCAGAGCCGCCGCGGATCGTGGGATGCGCGCCCACCCGGAAACACTCCGTTGGTTGTGGGTTCGAGTACCACGCGGCCTACCAAACCCCCAGGTCAGCGGCCTGCCACTTTCCGTGGGAGGTCGGTCTTATCGAGCGGCGAGGACAATTCCGCCACCAGGGCGACCACGCGGGCCTTGATCTGGTCCCGGATGGTGCGGACCTCGGTGACTCCTTGACCGGCCGGGTCGTCCAGCGCCCAGTCGACATATGTCTTGCCGGGGAAGATCGGGCAGGCGTCGCCGCAGCCCATGGTGATCACCACATCCGAGTCCTGGACGGCGCCGGTGGTTAGCAACTTGGGTTGTTCAGCGCTGATGTCGATACCATCCTCGGCCATCACTTCGATCGCGACCGGGTTGACCCGATCGGCTGGCCGAGAACCGGCGGACCGCACGGTGATCCGGCCCGCGCCGAGGTGAGCCAGATAGCCGGCCGCCATCTGCGACCGACCCGCGTTGTGCACGCAGACGAACAACACCGCAGGCGGGCGATCCGCCAAGCCATCCTCATCGACCTCGGTCACGAGTGGTCGGCCCCGATCAGAACCGCCAACTGTCGAAGAGTCTGAGTGTGGACCCGGTAGTGGACCCACACGCCGCGCTTGCTGCGCTCCAACAGACCGGACTCATGCAGGACCTTGAGGTGATGGCTGATGGTCGGTTGAGACAGGTCGAAGGCGTCGGTGAGGTCGCACACACAGGCTTCGCCGCCGTCGCGGGCCGCGATCAGCGACACCAGCCGGAGCCGCACCGGATCGGCCAACGCCTTCAACACCGGAGCTAGCGCAGCGGCGTCATCAACAGACAACGGCTCGCGCTGTAGCGGCGAGCAGCAGGCCATCACGTCGGTGGCCGAGTGGTTGCTATCGGCAGAGATTGTCACCTGTATATATTGACAAACATCGAACTCTGAGGCAAGTTAGATATCGATGTTCATCTATGTAAGGAGTGTCATGGGACGCCTACAACTTGCCCTCAACGTCGACGATGTGGATCGAGCGGTCGAGTTCTACCGCAGACTGTTCGACACCGAGCCCGCGAAGCGCCGGCCTGGATACGCCAACTTCGCGATCGCCGACCCGCCACTCAAGTTGGTGCTGTTGGAGAATCCCGGCCTCGGTGGATCCCTGAACCACCTGGGCGTCGAGGTCGCCGGCGGCGCGGCCGTGGACGCGGCCCAGCGCCGCCTTGCCGGCGACGGCCTCGCCTCGACCGACGAGCGGGGCACCACCTGCTGCTATGCCAAGCAGGACAAGTTCTGGGTGCAGGGCGCGCCCGACGGAGAACAGTGGGAGGTCTACACCGTGCTTGCGGACAGCGACACCTTCCGCGACGAAACTGGTCCGAGCTGTTGCGGTACCACCGAAAGCGGCGCGGACACCGAGTCGGCCGCCCGCGAGGCGGCGTGCTGCTGACCTACCCGCCAGCGACCGCCGGGATGATCGAGATCTGGGTGCCGTCCGGAGTGACGGTGCCCAGATTGTCCAGGAACCGCACGTCGTCATTGCCGACATAGACATTGACGAAGCGACGCAGCTCCCCGGATTCGTCGACGATACGCCCCTTGATTCCGGCGTACGACGCGTCGAGCGAATCCAGCACCTCAGCCAAGGTCGCGCCGTCTGCCGATACCTCTGACTCGCCTGCGGTATAGCTACGCAGAATCGTGGGGATGCGGACGGACACGCTCATGAAGGACTCCTCGGGTCTTGGTGACGACGGGCCGAACCAACACATCTCGCGCGCAGCCGCAGCTCACACGCGGTCAGCGGAGACACGGTCAGGCGATCCCAGTCGCGGTGAAGGCGGCGTACGACGGGTCAATAATGGCAGCCGGGCCGACCTGACCTGCGACTGCGTCCAAGGTCTTGAGACCCATGCCGGTGTTGATCACGACCGTCTCAAGCGTGGGATCGAGCTGACCAGTGTCGACCAATTTCTTCAGGCAGCCAACCGTGGTGCCACCCGCGGTCTCGGTGAAGATTCCCTCGGATCGAGCCAGGAGCAAGATGCCGTCGCGGACCTGATCGTCGGTGATGTCCTCGATCGCACCTCCGGTACGTCGACAAATGTCGAGAACGTAGATGCCATCCGCCGGATTGCCGATCGCCAACGACTTGGCAATGGTGTCCGGCTTCACCGGACGGATGATCTCATGACCGGCCTTGAACGCCGCCGAGACGGGTGCGCAGCCGGACGCCTGAGCGCCAAAGATGCGGTAGGGCTTGTCCTCGACCAGGCCGAGTGCAATAAGTTCGCCGAACGCCTTGTCCACCTTGGTCAGCTGCGAGCCAGAAGCCACCGGGATGACGACCTGATCGGGCAGACGCCATCCCAGCTGCTCGGCGATCTCGAATCCGAGCGTCTTGGACCCCTCGGCGTAGAACGGACGAACGTTGACGTTGACGAACGCCCAGCCGTCTTCCTCGCCGGCGATCTCCGAGGCGAGCCGATTCACGTCGTCATAGGTTCCGTTCACCGCGACGAGCTGCTCGGTGTACACCGCCGAGTTCACCTGCTTGGGCTGCTCCAGATCAGCCGGTATGAAGACCACGGTCCTGAGTCCGGCCCGCGCGCCGGCCGCAGCGACCGCATTGGCGAGATTGCCGGTGGACGGGCAGGCGAACACCGTCGATCCGAACTCCCGAGCAGCGCTCAACGCACAGGCAACCACCCGGTCCTTGAACGAATTCGTCGGATTCGTCGAGTCGTCCTTCACCCAGAGGTTATCGATGCCCAGGGTCGCCCCGAGGTTGCGAGCCTTGAGCAAGCGAGTGAAACCGGGTTCGGTGTTGGGACTCTCCTCGATGTCCGTCGGCACCGGCAACAGCGCCTTGTAGCGCCAGATATTCGCTGGTCCGGCCTCGATCTCGGCCCTGGTCACCCTCGGAAAGTCGTAGGCCACCTCAAGCGGCCCGAAACACTCGTCGCAGGCATAGTGCGGGCCGAGCGGGATCTGCCGACCGCACTCTCGGCAGGCCAGCGCGTGGGCGGCACCGAAGGCGCCCGCCCGCAAGCCCGGGCGAGAGGGCGACTGGGTCGCGGCTGAGGTTTCGACCGCTTCGATCGCGGGTGCGCTCATGAGCTTCTCCTTCTCATCTTCCCCACGCCGACTCTCGCCGCGGGCCGGAATTAGCACCTTTTCCACGACCAGCGTTCCCCGTGTGGGGTTCCCTCGCGGGAGCCGGGAGACTCGTGGCGGTTGCCGGGACATCGACGGGCCGTTCCCTCAGTCCCTCTTGATGAGCTGATCCCAGCCTAGGCCGACCATCTCACTATGTGCACACCTAGTCCATGATGCGGACACGGCGGTCGGGTGGGCCTACCCCGCGTCCACGGTGAACTGTCGAAGTAGCCGCAGTACGCCGTCCGGTCCGGACACCACGACGTCGGCCCGCTCAGCCAGGGCCGTCTGCTCCTCGGAAGCCGAGCAGACCAGGAGGGTGGCCATCCCCCGCTCGCTGAGCTGGTCAACGGCATCGAAGGCATCGAGGTCACCCAGGTCGTCGCCGATGAACACAAAACCTGACGCATCGAGCTCAGCCACCAGTGCGTCCACGGCATGCCCCTTGTGTTTTCCAGGTGATCGCACCTCCACCACCAGGCGACCCGGCTCGATGATGAGATCGTGGTCCGCCGCCAGATCGGAGAGCGCCGGCATCACACGGGCAAAGACGGCGTCCGGGGCATCGAGCCGTCTGGTGTGGACCGCGACCGCCAGCCCCTTCTCTTCAATATGGGCCTCGGCAGCACCAACTCGGCGCAAGGCGGCCGGCAAGTCTCGCAGAAAGCCGGCCAGTCCGGGCGGCGGTCGCGGCGAAATCACTCGCCGATCGCTCGATGACCACCGCTCGTTGCCGTACTGGCCGAAGACAAAGAGTTCCCGACCCTGATCGCCGAGCGTCATCCCCACCTCGTCCAGGCCGCCCAGTGCCAGCACCTGTCGTGCGGGCCGGCCGGTGATCACAGAAACCGCCAACACCACCTCGGCCAGGTCGATGAGGACCGCCGGTGCCTCCGGATGAATAAACGCCCGCGCCGGGTCATCGACGATCGGCGAAAGTACACCGTCGAAGTCGAGACCAACCACCGACTTGGCCGCGGCGGCGACTATTCGCTCATAGCGCTGCTCGGAGACTCCTGAGGTGAACTCCATGGGCTACAGGCTATGCCAGCCACAGGCACTCGACCGGTCGTTGTGCGCCGGTCGAGATCACCGACCGACGGCGCCGGGATCAATCCTCGGTGAGGATCACGGTGAGTCGATCGAACCGCATGGGAACTACCGAAGGCCGCATCCGAACGATGCCGAGATCGCGGGCCAGCAGCTTGCCGGCCGCGTTCAGTCGTGGCGGATAGTAGACCGTCGAGCTCGGGATGGTGCCGATCCAGTTGTCAGACCCCACCACACTCCACCCGGCACCGGCCGCCTTCCGAGCGGTCACACTGGCAAGCCCGGGCACCCCGGAGTTGTTGTAGATCTCAACATAGACTTGGCCGCGCCGCACCGCCGGCGGCTTCGGCTTCGCCGGCGTCGGAGTCGGCGTCGCCGACCGGGGAACGGGGTCCGGCTCACCGGGCTCGGCCGGTTGGGCCACGGTATCGATCCGGCGAATCCGCGGCGGGTCGTCACGGGTGACCACGAAGGCGATGGCAGCCATGGCGATGGCAATGACGCTGAGCAGCACCACCGGGGACGGAAAGAGAACTCCCCGCTCATCTGGTCGCGGACCGCTCAGCCGCGCCAAGCCGGTCGCACTCGTGGTGACCACGCGTGGCTCAGATCTCGAACCCGAGCCGACGGGCGGAACGCTGCTTTTGCCGGGTCGCGCGCAACCGACGTAGCCGACGCACCAGCAACGGGTCCGCTTCGAGCGCGGCCGGCCGATCGATGAGCGCGTTCAGCACCTGGTAGTAACGAGTCGCCGACATGTCGAACATGTCGCGGACGGCGGTCTCTTTGGCTCCGGCGTACTTCCACCACTGCCGCTCGAACTCGAGGATCTGCCGGTCACGGTCGCTAAGGCTCGGCGCGATCTCGGCATCGCTGCCGAGTGCGTTAGCGGCGTCCATCTACGGTCCCCTTACGGCGGTGTTGCGTCAGTTGGTCACACTCTAGGCGACGAACTACGCCGATGTCATTCGGACAGGCCGCAAGTCCCAACCAACCGACCGGGTGACTGGCTAGAGTCCAGCTCATGACCAACACGACGAAAGGGGCCTACCCAACCAGCCCAGCCACCGAAGAGCACGACGCCATCGGCTGGGGCATTCTCGGCACCGGCAAGATCGCCCGAGGTTTTGCGGCCGACCTTCGACAGACCCCGGGCGCCACCGTAGCCGCGGTAGGCTCGCGCTCCTCAGCCGCCGCCCAGTCGTTCGTGGTCGATCATGGCGAGCCGAGCACCCGCGCCCATGCCTCGTATGCCGACCTCGTCGCGGATCCGTCCGTCGACGTCGTCTACATCGCCAGCCCACACGCGCTGCATCTCGACCACGCCCGGGCCGCGTTCGCGGCGGGCAAACCAGTGCTCTGCGAGAAGCCACTCACGCTGAACACGCGCGACGCCGAGGAGATGATCCGGCTCGCCGGACAACGCGGCCTGTTCGTCATGGAAGCCATGTGGATGGCCTGCCATCCGGTGATCCGCGAAGTTCTCAACGGTGTGCGAGCCGGCCGGTTCGGCACACCGCGCCAAGTTCATGCCGACCTCGGCTTCATCGTGCGGCGGCCGCCAACCGACCGCATCCTCGACCCCGCCCTCGGCGGCGGTGCCCTGCTCGACATGGGGATCTATCCGCTGACACTGGCCCATCTGGTGTTGGGCGAACCCGTCGACCTGGTCGCCACCGCGACGCTGACCGATCAAGGCGTCGACCGGGATGTCGCCATCGCCGCGCGTTATGCCGACGGCGGAGTCGCCGCGCTGACCGCCTCGATGTCCACGTTCTCACCACGCATGGCCACCATAGCCACCGACGCCGGCCGCATTGACCTCACCGAGTTCCATCACCCCACCCACGCCACGTTCCACCCGGCTGATGGCTCCGAACCGATCACGATCACCAGCGACCAACCGCTCTATGGCACCGGCCTCGGCAACGAGGCCGCCGAGGTCATGCGCTGTGTGCGCGGCGGCCTGCTCGAAAGCCCACTGGTACCCCACGCCCAGACGCTCTCCTTGATGGGCCAGATGGACCGGATCCGCGCTCAGATCGGCGTCCGATACGCCGCGGACCGATGAGCCCGACGGCTTGAACCGAACCGAGTCGTCCGCCGCCGGCCGTCTCGGGTCGCTAGGGTGCCACCGTGACCTTCTCTGGAGCGGCCGACCTGGTGATCGTGGCGAACCGCCTTCCGGTGGACCGAGTGGTGAACGCCGATGGCGTCGAATCGTGGGGACGATCGCCGGGCGGACTGGTCAGTGCCTTGGAGCCGGTCATGCGGGCCGGCGACGGCGCCTGGATCGGATGGACCGGGGTTGCCGAACTCGACCTAGCGCCGTTCGAGGACGAAGGACTCTGTCTCGTCCCGGTCCCGCTCTCGGTCCAGGAAGTCGAGGAATTCTACGAGGGGTTCGCCAACGGCACTCTCTGGCCGCTGTACCACGACCTGGTCGCCAAACCCGAATTTCACCGCGAGTGGTGGGAGTCCTACGAGGTCGTGAACCGGCGATTCGCCGCACGAGCCGCGGCCGTCGCCGCACCGAATGCCACCGTCTGGGTACACGACTACCAGCTGCAGTTGGTTCCGGCGATGTTGCGCGACCTGCGCCCGGATCTGCGCATCGGTTTCTACTTGCACATTCCCTTTCCGCCGTCCGAACTCTTCTCACAGTTGCCGTGGCGCAGACAGATCCTGGAGGGTCTGCTCGGGGCTGACCTGGTCGGCTTTCAGCTGACCGGCGCCGCCCACAACTTCATCCGGATGGTTCGATCACGCATCGGGCATCGCACCTATCGCGACCGGATTCACCTGCCGGACGGCCGCAACGTCCGCGCCACGGCATACCCCATCTCCATCGACGCGCGTGACTACGAGGCGCTGGCCCGCACCCCGGCGGTGGCGGCTCGCGCGGTCGAGATCCGCGAGCAACTCGGCAACCCTCGCAAGGTCTTCCTGGGAATCGACCGGCTCGACTACACCAAGGGCATCTACGCCCGGCTGCGCGCGTTCGGTGAGCTGGTACGCGACGGGCATCTCGATGTCGAGGACGCGGTCTTCGTGCAGGTGGCCACTCCGTCACGAGAACGCGTGGAGCAGTACCGCAAGCTGCGGGACGAGATCGAACGCCTAGTCGGCCGGATCAACGGAGCCGAAGGCCGGATCGGCCGGCCGGCGATCTCCTACCTGCACTCGTCTTACCCTCGGCAGGAGATGGCCGCGCTCTACCGGGCCGCGGACGTCATGGTGGTAACTCCGTTTCGCGACGGCATGAATCTGGTCGCCAAGGAGTACGTCGCGTGCCGCTACGACGACGACGGCGCGCTGGTGTTGTCGGAATTCGCCGGTGCCGCCAACGAGCTGCGGCAGGCCTGGCTGGTGAACCCCTACGACATCAACGGCATGAAAGCGGCGTTGATGGACGCCTTCGGTTCCGATCACCGCTCACGCCGCCGCCGGATGCGCGCCATGCGCCGGACGGTCACTGAGTACGACGTCGCCCGCTGGGCTGCCGACTTCCTCGCCGACCTCCACGCCTAGCCGTCCCGGCGTGCCGCCCGTTCTAGGCTCGGGGCGGCACGAACGAGGCTGGCGCCGGCTCCGCACGCCCCCAGTTACGCCGGCCGAGCTGCCCCGACTACCGACCTTCGGGCATCCTTCTTCGCGCGGTTCACAC
This sequence comes from Nocardioides sp., assembly GCA_051657765.1. Lineage (GTDB taxonomy): Bacteria > Actinomycetota > Actinomycetes > Propionibacteriales > Nocardioidaceae > Nocardioides. The sequence continues at coordinate 8,139 of JBOFLH010000666.1, forward strand.
GAGCGCACCCGTGTGAACCGCTACGGGCGCCTGCAACATCCGCCTCGCATGGTGCTGGGTAACGGGATCGGGACCTCATCACGGTCAGGAGTTTCCCGATCCCGGCCCACCCCCGCCAGCGCCGGTGATGCTGGGCGCCTACCGACCGGCGAAGGTCGCTAGGCC
>JBOFLH010000667.1:0-6845 GCA_051657765.1 Nocardioides sp.
AAGCCCACGCACCAACGCCCAATTGTGCTCGGCGGTCTTGGCAAAGCCAATACCCGGGTCGAGCACCAGCCGATCCGCGGGGATACCGGCCGCCAGCACGGCGTCAACGCGGCGAGCCAACTCCTCCCGTACGGCCGCCACCACACCGCCCGGGGCGTCGTACACCGCGAACTCCTGCATACTCCGGCTAGGCGCCCGCCAGTGCATGGCCACATAGGCCGCCGGCGAGTCGGCCACCACACCCAGCATCGCCGGGTCGGCCAGGCCCCCCGAGACGTCGTTGATAATCGTCGCACCGGCCGCCACACTGGCCGCCGCGACATCGGCGCGCATCGTGTCCACCGACACCGTCGCTCCATGTTCGGCGAGTGCCTCGATGACTGGTAGCACCCGAGACATCTCCACCGTTGGCTGCGGGCGCAGCGCGCCCGGTCGCGTCGACTCACCGCCGACGTCGATCACGTCCGCGCCCTGCTCGAGCATGGCGATCCCGTGCGCGATCGCCGCGTCGGTGTTTGCCCAGCGGCCGCCGTCGGAGAACGAGTCGGGCGTGACGTTCAGCACGCCCATCACTCGGGGCCGGCCGATTGCGATCAGTTCCGGATGCATCAGACCTCAGCGACTGTTGATCAGGGCCATTGCCTCATTGCGGGTGCTTGAGTTGTGCAGCATCACGCCGCGCACAGCTGAGGTGATGGTGCGGGCGCCGGCCTTCTTCACCCCGCGCATCGTCATGCACAGGTGCTCGGCCTCGACCACCACGATCACGCCACGCGCGTCCAACAGCTCGACCATGGCATCGGCCACCTGAGTGGTCAGCCGTTCTTGGACCTGCGGACGCTTGGCGTACACGTCCACCAGCCGGGCCAGCTTGGACAATCCGGTGATCTTTCCGGATTCGGCTGGGATGTAGCCGACGTGCGCCACCCCGGTAAATGGCACCAGGTGGTGCTCGCACATCGACCACAGTTCGATGTCGCGAACCAGCACCATCTCGTTGTGCCCGATATCGAACGTCGTGGTGAGCACGTCCTCGGGCCGCATCCGCAGACCCGAGGTGACCTCGGCATACGCCCGCGCGACCCGAGCAGGTGTCTCGTGCAAGCCCTCTCGCTCGGGATCCTCGCCCATCGCGTAGAGCAATTCCCGAACGGCAGCTTCAGCGCGGGCATGATCGAACCCGGTGGGCTCGACCGGTGGCGGACCGCTCACGCGGTCTCCGGACCCAGCGTCGGATCGGCGGGGACTTCGACGACCGGAGCGGCGGTGGGTTGGGGGGCCGCGCCATTGGCGACCACCCGATCCCGAATCTCCTGCGGAACCTCGATCGGCGGGATCGCCGAAGGATTTCGATCCGGCGAACCAGTCCAGGCCGGGCGCGAGGACCGCCGCCGTAGCGGCTCGAAGACCCGGGCCACCGCGGCCTTGTCCAACGTCTCCTTGTCCATCAGTTCCAGAACCAGCGCATCGAGCACGTCGCGGTTTTCCTCCAGGATGTCGAAGGCCTCCTGGTGCGCGGCCGCCAGGAATTTCTTGGTCTCCTCGTCGACGATGGCCGCGACGTCCTCGGAGTAGTTGCGGGAGTGGCCGAAGTCCCGGCCCAGGAAAGGCTCGCCGTTGGTCTCACCGAGTTTGATCGCGCCGAGCCGCTCGGTCATGCCGTACTGGGTGACCATGGCTCGCGCCAGGGCGGTCGCCTTCTCGATGTCGTTGCCCGCGCCGGTGGTCGGGTCGTGGAAGACCATCTCCTCGGCGGCCCGGCCACCCAGCATGTAGGCCAGCTGATCCAGCATCTCCGAACGGGTCTGGGAGTACTTGTCTCGGTCCGGGAGCACCATGGTGTAGCCGAGGGCCCGGCCACGCGGCAGGATGGTGATCTTGTGCACGGGATCGGTACCGGGCAGCGCCGCCGCCACCAATGCATGTCCGCCCTCATGATAGGCGGTAATGAGCTTCTCCTTCTCGCTCATCAGTCGGGTGCGGCGCTGCGGGCCGGCGATCACTCGATCGATCGCCTCGTCGAGAGTCTGATTGGTGATCAACTGATCGCTCGAACGCGCGGTCAACAACGCCGCTTCGTTGAGTACGTTTGCCAGGTCAGCACCGGTGAAGCCAGGCGTACGACGCGCCACGCTGAGCAGATCGACGTCAGGCGACATCGGTTTGCCTCGCGAGTGCACCTGCAAGATCTTGTGCCGCCCGCTGGTATCCGGTGCGTCCACTTGAATCTGGCGATCGAAACGACCCGGACGTAGCAAGGCGGGGTCCAGCACGTCCGGCCGATTGGTGGCGGCGATCAAGATCACGCCACCACGAACGTCGAAGCCATCCATCTCCACCAGCAGCTGGTTCAAGGTCTGCTCGCGCTCGTCGTGTCCGCCGCCCATGCCCGCGCCCCGGTGGCGACCGACCGCGTCGATCTCGTCGATGAACACGATTGCCGGCGCGTTCTCCTTCGCCTGCTCGAACAGATCACGCACCCGGCTCGCGCCCACCCCGACAAACATCTCCACGAAGTCCGAACCCGAGATCGAGTAGAACGGCACCCCGGCCTCGCCGGCAACCGCGCGGGCCAGCAACGTCTTTCCGGTGCCAGGAGGGCCGTAGAGCAGCACACCCTTGGGAATCTTGGCGCCAACGGCTTGGAACTTGGCCGGCTCGGAGAGGAATTCCTTGATCTCCCCGAGTTCTTCGATCGCTTCCTCGCAACCGGCGACGTCGGCGAACGAGGTCTTCGGCATGTCCTTGCTGATCAACTTGGCCTTGGACTTGCCGAACTGCATGATCCCGCGACCGCCGGCACCTTGGGCCTGGTTCATCAAGAACAGGAACAACAACACAATCAGGATGAACGGAAACAACGTCGCCAGGATTGAGATCAGCAAGCTGGGTTTCGGGTTCTCCGAGTTCTGCTCTTGAATCGCGCCACCGTCAACCTGCTTGTTGACCTCCGCAAGCAACGTCTCCTGCTGACCCAGCACCCAGGTGGCGGTGACCTTTCTGCCGTCGTCGAGCTCCGCTTCGATCTTCTGGTCACCCTCGATGAACGTGATCTCCTTGACGTTCCCGGACTGAATCTCCCGTCGCATCGTCGAGGTCGGCACCTCGTCGTACCCACCATTGGGCGCGAGGTATTGCAGGGCCAGGAGTACGCCGACCACAGCCAGCACGATCCACACCCACGGACCCTTGAATATGCGCTTCACAGGCTTCTTTCGAGCGTCAGGGGCCGGCAACGAATCCGGCCCGCCTTGGTTCATCGACGATACACATCAGTTCCAACGGTTGAGGAGCCGTTCGCGTGCCATTGTCCTCGTGCGCCATTCTCTCAGAGTCGGGCCGCGGCGACGCACTCAGCCCGGTATCCACCGATAGCCGCCGTGGCGTACAGCGGGCGGAAGTCGACTGAGTCCAGGTCAGGAATACACGCGCGGCGCCAACGTCCCGATCGAGCGCAAGTTCCGGTACTTCTCCCGGTAGTCCAATCCGTAGCCCACCACGAACTCGTTGGGAATCTCCCAGCCGACATACTTCACCGGCACCGCCATTTGTGCCGCCTCCGGCTTGCGAAGCAGCGTAGCGATCTGCACGCTGGCCGGCTTGCGGCTGGACAGGTTCGAAATCAGCCAGCTCAAGGTCAGCCCGGTGTCGATGATCTCGTCGACAACCAACACGTGCCGGCCGGAGATGTCGGTATCCAGGTCCTTCAGAATTCGCACCACACCACTGGACTTGGTGCCCGAACCGTAGGACGAGATCGCCATCCAGTCCATCTCAACATGCCGGTTGAGGGCCCGGGAGAGGTCGGCCATCACCATCACCGCGCCTCGCAGCACACCCACCATGAGCAGGTCCTGCCCGGCATAGTCGGCCTCGATGGCGGCCGCCATCTCCGCTAGTTTGGCGTGGATGTCCTCCTCGGAAAACATCACGCTGACCAGATCGCTTTCCGGGTGGGACGCATCCATACGGCACACCCTACGGGCCAGGGTCCGGCATTGGCATCGCCGGCGATGGCAACGGACACCCTGCGGTTGCGGCAGTGAAACACAGCCGATTCTCGCTGCGCACCGCCGACACGTGACCAGGTAGCTGAATGGTCTTCGGCAAGTGGTCGCGGTTCCCCACCTGCCGGTCCAGGGCATCGATGTGCACCGCGAACAACTCGCCGGCCGGACAGCCAGCAGCCAAGGCCGCCAACCGCAACATGCGGGTCCGCACCGCACCGGACTGGGCCGCGAGATCGGTAACCACGAACCCGACCGACGGATCGTAGTCCGCCATGCCAGTCTCCGCGAGCGCATCGAGCGCGGCACCGTCGAGTCGGACCTGGTCGGCGGTGCGCACCAGCGCGGCCGCTACTCCCGGGCCCAGCTCGCGTTCGAGCATCGGCAGCACGACCTGCCGGATCCGGGATCGGGTAAACCGAGAATCGCTGTTGTGCGGATCGTCCCACCACTGAATCCCGTGCGCCGCGCAGGCGGCTTCGGTTTGCGCGCGAGTCACCCCTAGCAGCGGCCGACGAAACACCCCGAACCGCGCTGGCATGCCCGAGATAGACCGCCCTCCCGATCCTCGGGTGAGCCCCAGCAACACCGTCTCGGCCTGATCATCAAAGGTGTGCCCAAGGAAGACAGCGTCAGAATCGAAGCGGGCCGCAACCTCGCGCAGCCCGGCATACCGAGCGGTCCGGGCGGCTGCCTCCACGCCCTCGCCGTCGACGTCGACCTGGACGCGCGTGAGGACCGCCTCGGCAACCCCTAGGTCAGTCATCTGCCTCGCCGTCCGTTCGGCCACCGCCGCCGACCCGTCCTGAAGGCCATGATCCACGGTCACGCCGATGACCGGACCATCAGCCACCGCCACCGTCGCGGCAACCAGGGCCAACGAGTCCGCGCCGCCACTACACGCGACCAGGATCGGGGTCCGGCGCGATAATTCGACCCGGCACTGCGCTGCGACAGCCTGCCGAACGGCCAGCACTGCCCGAAGACGCCTCATCGGTGAACGCGAGTGATCCAAGCTGCGGGGTCGTGGATCTCCGCCGTACTCGGTAGCTGCTCGGGACTTGCCCAAATGGCGTTGAAGTCCGCCATGCCTACCTTCGCCACGACAGCCCGGACAAACTTCGCGCCGTCGCGGTACTGAGCCATCTTGGCGTCAAGCCCGAGCAGCCGGCGCACCAACCGGTCCACCGAGCCAGCACCTGTGCGGCGCTCGTCGAATCGGGCTCGGATTTCCCGCACCGTGCCAATCACCGACGGGCCGACACCGTCCATCACCACATCTGCATGACCCTCCAGAAGCGACATCACACCGGTCAGCCGGTCCAGGATCGCGGCTTGCTCGGGCGAGCGCAGCAGCTCCGCTAGGCTGCCACCCGATCCTGGAACCGATCGCGCGGGGCGTGAATCCCCTGCCCGAAACCGCTCGCGGAGTCCCGCCGAGACCCGCTTGAGCCCCTCGTCGAAAACCGAGCTGCTGTCCAGCGAGTCCACCAACGCGGCCATCTCGGCAAAAATGTGCCCGCGCATCCAAGGCACGGCGGTGAACTGGACTCGATGAGTTTCCTCATGCAAACAGACCCAGAGCCGAAAGTCGGCGGGCACGGCACCCAGTTCGCGTTCGACGTGCACGATGTTGGGCGCGACCAGCAGCAACCGGCCGACCGGGTCGGCAAACGGATCGAACTGACCAAGCACCTTGCTGCCCAGGAAGCCGAACATGAGGCCGAGTTGAGCGCCGGCCACTTTGGCGCCGACCGCACGCCCAGCCCGCTGCGCGCCGCTGTCCGCACTCGAGTCCCGAGCACTCGGCTCGTGAGCGGATTCCGCGTGGTCCGCCGACTCCGCACCGACTGCCTGGGGAGTTGCCGCACCCGTGGCGCCGGCTTCGGCGGACCTCGCGAGGAGCTTGGCCACGAGCGGGTCGAGCAGCCGGGCGAACCCATCGGCGTTGGCTTGAATCCAACCAGCTCGATTGACCACCAGCACCGGGGCGATCCGTTCACCCGCGTCCAAGCCGGTGAACTCGCCCACCAGGCCGACCGACCGACTAGCGCCGGCCCGGAGTTCGGCAACCACCGCGGCTGCTTGGTCGCGGTTCGTCGCCGGCCCGTCGCCGGCCATTCGTGAACCGACCGACACGGCGAGATCCCAGTCCACAGCGACGCTCATCCTGCGACCCTACTCGGCTTGCTCCAGGCAGCCGTGCCGCAGGGGCAGGCTCGGCGCTCACAGTTCCTCCCGGTGACCTCGCAGCTCGAACGCTCCGCGCCCTCACGCTTCGCTCACAGTTCCTCCCGGTGACCTCGCAGCTCGAACGCTCCGCGCCCTCACGCTTCGCTCACAGTGCGGCCAAAGCCTGGGTTGGGGAAACTCGCGCGGCCCGAATGGCCGGATAGAGACCGGCCACCGCGCCAACCAGGACGCTGGCGATCGACGCCGCCGCCAGCGCCGACAGCGGAATCACCACCGCCCAGTCGTGCAGCCGGGCATAACCCACAGTTATGCCGACCCCAATGGCGGCGCCGCAGATGCCGCCCAGGAAGGAAAGCGCCAACGCCTCGAACGCGAACTGGACCGCAACGTGCGAACGCTTAGCGCCGAGCGCCCGCCGCAAACCGATCTCGCCGCGCCGTTCAAGGACGCTGATCACCATCACGTTGGCAACCCCGACGCCCCCCACCAGCAGTGCTACCGCACCGAGGCCGAGGAAGAGCCCGGTAAAGGCGTTGCGCGTCTTTGCTTTTGCCACCAAGGCATCGGACGGCCGGGAGATCTGCACCTCCTGCGGTGCTTGCGGATTGGCGGCGGCCGGAAGCACGGAACCCAATCGTTCGACCT
>JBOFLH010000668.1:0-17642 GCA_051657765.1 Nocardioides sp.
CACCAGACGCCAACCGCTCCGTCCGGTGCACCGCTGCCTCCCCATGTAGCGGACTCGATTCCCGCCCAGTCAAACGGCAAGAAGGCTGAGCAGTGAGCAACCAGACAAAAGCGAGTGACTACGAGCTCGCGCCGGTGAAGTTCTCCCGCCTCACACGACGTGGCGTGCTCCTGGGCCTGTCCGGATCGCAGCTTATCGTTGTCGGTGCTGGCGCGATCATCCTTGTCTTCGCGCTCTACTCGGGCGGCGGCACATCGCTGATGTACGTCGCTCCCATCCTGCTGCTGTGCGCCGCACTCGCCTTCGTGGGCATTGGTGGTCGCAAGATCGTCGAATGGCTGCCGGTCGTCAGCCGTTGGATGTGGCGGACGACAGGAGGGCAACTGCTGTTCCGTCGCCACATCGTCAAGCCACGCCCAGCGGGCGCGCTGTCGCTGCCCGGCGATGCCGCCCGACTTCGTCAGTGGCTCGACTCCGAGTCCGGCGCAGTGATGGTCCACGATCCCCACGCCGCGACACTGACTGCGATCGTCGGAGTCACGCACCCGGCCTTCATCCTCCTCGACCCGATCGAGCAGCAGCGCCGCGTCACGAGCTGGGGCCGCGTGTTGGCCACTGCGTGCCGCTCAGGGCGCATCGCCTCCTTGCAGGTGATGGAACGGACCCTGCCCGACTCCGGCAAGGGTCTCGCGGAATGGTGGTCGGAGCACGGGAACCTTGACGGCTCATGGACCTCGACGACGTACGGCGAGCTCATCGATCGTGCCGGTCCCGGCGGGGAGCGCCATGCGAGCACTATCTCGATCTCTCTCGACATGAAGGCCGCCGGTCGAGCGATCCGCGCCGCTGGTAGCGGAAACCGCGGAGCCGCTGCCGTCCTCCGACAGGAAATGTCGACCATGACGGCCGCACTTCGAGCGGCGGACCTCGCCCCGTCGGGATGGCTGGAGCCAGGCGACCTCGCCGTGATCCTGCGCTCGGCGTACGACCCCGTGGTCGCCGGTGCATTGGAACGTCATGGCGACCTCGGCCGCGACCTCGCCACTGCCGGCCCTGTCGCTGTCAGCGAGAGCTGGTCGAGCGTTCGCAGCGACTCGGCTCACCACTGCGTGCTGTGGATCAGCGAGTGGCCGCGCTCTCACGTCTACCCAGGCTTCCTCGCCCCGGTGTTGTTGTCATCCGGGGTCCGACGCACCTTCACCCTGCTCTATACCCCGATGCGCACCGACCAGGCAGCCCGCGACATCCGCAAGAAGAAGACCGAGTACATCTCCGACGCCGCCCAACGGCAGCGGATCGGCCAGATCGAGGACGCACAGCAGTCCGCCGAGTACAACGATGTTCTCCAGCAGGAAGCCGACCTAACCGCCGGCCACGGCGTCCTCCGGACCACCGGACTCGTTGCCGTCAGCGCCCAAGACCTCGACGAGTTGGAGCGAGCTGTCGCCGACATCGAGCAGGCGGCTATCCAAGCCTCCTGCGAGACGCGGCGCCTCTGGGGCCAGCAAGCGCAGGCGTTGAGCGCTGCGGCACTGCCGCTGTGTCGCAAGGTGTAAACGGATCGACTCGGCCAGCCGGGTGCGTTCCTGTCTTGGACCTGGCGTCGGCAACGGGAATACGGGAGAAGACTCTAAAGGCACCGTCGCATCCGAGCGCTCTGCCCATTGTCGAGCTCGACCGGTCCTTGTGACCCTGATCGGACCGCGGTCCGCCGACCGGGCGTTCGCCCAGACCTGGGCGATCGTGCTTGATGAGGCGTCTGCCCGCCGAACACGCCCGAGTTTTTGGCGACTCATCCGGGGCCTGGTCGTGGGACCTGAAGGTGCCGAGGTCGGCCTTCAGGCCCCTTGGGCGCCCGGGCCCGACTATTGTTGGGGCTGGACCGTCCCGCCTTGCGAGGCTCCAAGATCGTCAAACAGCCTGCAGGAGGACGCGATGAGCCGCCACGAGATCCCGGAACACCGACATCAACGGAGTTCGGGAGAACCTATGTCGCAGCACCGATAGTGGTGGGTGCTCGCACGCCCGTACGGGTCTTCATCAGCTACACCCATGACTCCGAGTCGCATCGATCCGCGGTCCTCCGTCTCGGAGAGCGCTTGCGTGCCGATGGTGTTGATGCCCGACTGGACAGGTGGGTGCCTGGTACGCCGCAGCAAGGGTGGCCCGCTTGGATGGAGGACGAGCTTGAAGCGGCTGACTTCGTACTCGTGATCTGTTCCGAGGTGTACTACGACCGGTACCGGGGGCGGGGCGCTACGGCCATCGGACGCGGCGGCCGCTTCGAGTCCAACCTCATACGCGACCAGCTCTACGCTGACCGCTCGCGTGTGCGTCGCTTCGTGCCGGTGCTCGGTGAAGCCGCAACCGAGTACCATGTGCCTGATCCGCTGCGCTACAGCGTCACACGGTACCTCTTATCCGACGACGGCTACGACGCCCTCTACCGCTATCTGACGGCTCAGCCCGCCAAGCCGCTGCCCCCACTGCACCCAACGCGACGACTGCCGCAGTCGGCCGTGGACTCGGTTGACCCACTGGGTAGGAGCGCCCTGCTGTCCGCCTACCTTCGGACCTTGATCAATCGGCTCGGAGCCGACCGATGGCCAGCGGACCCGCGGCTCGGTGGGCCGATTCTTAGGATGGGTCAGCACCAGGTTGATCTCCCCGCCAGGGACGTTAAGCGTGGCCGACTCGTGACCGCAGCAGAGGCCAGCCGCTTTCGTCGGCTCATCGTGCTTGGAGGCCCTGGGGCTGGGAAGACCTGGTTCGCCGCCCGTGCTGCAATTGCGTGTGCTCAGGACGCGCTCCACGCGATCACCCGCGGAGAGGACCCTCACAGCGTCGTTCTCCCAGTGTTCGTCACCGTCGCCGCGCTTCGGGATCAGGCACCATGCCAGATTCGCGACCGGCTAGTTGCAGCGACGCTGTCGTCACTCGGCGACGCGCCCAACGGCGCGCTGGCGAGAACCATCACCTCACACGAGCACGTTCTGGTGTTCCTCGATTCACTGGACGAGGCGCCCGGCAGTGATGAGTTGCTGCCGCTTGTTGATGCGTGCGAGTGGTCAGTTGTCTTGACCTCGCGACCTGCAGCGTGGAGGCACCAGCTCCAGGTCGGCAACGCCGTGGACGAAGCAGAACTAACGCTTGAACCGCTCTCGTACCCACGTGACGTACGGCACTTTGTGCACGCCTGGTTTGGCGATGCAGGGGAAGCACCCGGAGAGCGACTCCTTGATCGGATAGCTGCATCGCCTGGACTCAAGGAGGCGTCACGCGTCCCGTTGCTGCTTGCGTTCTTCTGTCTGCTCGGACATGACGAGGTCGATGACAATCCCGACGTCCTTCTTGACCGAACGATCAACCGGTTGCTACACGGCCCGTGGAAGCGGGGCCGACCGGATGAGACGCTCGGCATTGATCGTATGCATGGCGTGCTCCGCCACTGGGCATGGAATGCGACGGGCTTCACCAGTCATCAAGTCGGAGTGACACCGTGGTCCGACGTGCTGGAAGTCGAGCCCACTGAACACGACATCGTGGCTACAGACTTGGTGGCGCTTGCCAACGTCGTCCCAATCGTGGGGCCGCCCGCCTTCGATAGGTCCACTCAACGTCGACGGTTCGTCCATCGTGCCCTGCAGGAATACTTGGTGGCCTCAGCGATCACGACCCGCCTAGCGTGTGAGGCGGCCGCAATAATCCGCGCGCATCTCTGGGCAGCTGACGACTGGAGTGAGGTGCTGCCAGCCGTCGTTCGACGTCATCCCAACCGCATAGACCTTTGCGCTGAGTTGCTGGCTGGGGCACCCTTCACCGACCTGCCGCCCGACAGCTTGCCGATCGTCGACTTTGACGGGACACTCGATCGTCTGCTGCTGACGGTCGCCGCGTCCATTGACCCCGGTCAGGCTTCATCGACAATCACGGCCCATGTTCATGCCGCACGACTACGGCTCCTGGCTAGCATCGCGCAGACCCTGCATTATGGCGGCTTGCCGAGTCCAGGGCTACGCGACCGCGCGAACAGTGGGTGGCGAGGCCTCGACCAGACTGTTGAGTGGGGGATCGGCGATGATGCTGACCTGTCGGCGCTCGCGGATCGCCTAATCCCACGTGGTGGAAGCGGCTTGCAAAACCGCTCTGACCTGCCGATCGCCATCCTCGGCCTAACAGGAAGCCAACGCCGAACACTGCGTGACCTTTACCTCACGCGCCTCGATGACGATGACGGCGGTTTTGGGCGCCTGCTTGCAGCGCTCGTTGCAGTCAGTCAGACACCGACTGAGCAGAACGACCTGTTGGCTCGACTGACGGCAGCCTGGCCCGACGCTCGCGGCTGGCGCCGCGATGAGATCGCGGAGGCGTATTCGGCGCTCCCAAACCATGACGCGGCGCGTTTGCGCGCGATGCTGGTCCAAGCAATGGACCACGACGTGTCGTCGGGCTCGCGGGTCAGTTGGGGGTTGGTCGAGCGGCTGCGTTCTGATAGCGATCCGGCTGAATTCACGGCGTGGACCACTGCAGCACGCGATGCGCCTCCCAGCGCTGCCACGCTCGCTCGCGCCGCTCTCGATTCTACGCCCACCGACAAACAGCGCAGTACCATCATCGAGGCTCTCTCAACCTCGTTGCAGCTCTGCTGCAGCGACAAGTGGATGGACGACCAAACGCACCACTCCATCGAAGAGCATCGCCTGGCGTCGGAGATATGCAACTCCTTGGTTGTCGCTGTGCGCACGTCCGAACACGCGACCAGGGTGGCCCAGGTACTGGGAGGCGTCGTCGGTGACGCCTCATCGAGCCATGAGGCATTCCATGGAGCCGCTGACGCCGTTAGAGCACTCTCACAACAGTTTCCTCTTGAAGTCGCAGAGGTTGGCGTTGCTGTGCGGGCGCGGTTGCGGGAGCATCGGCAGTGGGAATCTCTGGTACACCACACGCTCGCGGCGAGAGACCCGCTGTCGGCAGAGGACGCTACTGACGCACTGCTCGCCTCGGGCGAGAGCGCACCACGGATGGTCACCGAGCTCGGTCCGCGGTTACCCGAGTTCTGGGCCGAGGTGAAGAGTCTCTCCGTCGACGCCCTCGACAGTCTCGATAACGCCTCGGCCCAGCAGATGTGGCGCGTCGAGTCTGCACTCCTTGCTGCCTCCACGCTCGCAAAACAAGGTCAGATCGTCGAGCCGATCGTGGCAGCCGCTATCCGGGTCCTCACCCGTGTGCGTGCGCAGCCAACGAACGCGTTCCGCTTCCGAAGCATGTGCCAGATTGCCCTCGGACACAAGATGTCGAACAGCGGGATAATGGTGACGCCCGCTTCCGCCGCTACGGAGCACCGACGCGCCATAGGCCACGCATCGACAAACAGCCCATTGGCGCGGCAGGTCTATGAGGTGGTCGCCTCCCGGATGGTCCACCATCCGGACGACAGAAACTCCTTGATCTCGATTCTTACAAGCGAATGTCGACAACTCGGGACTGTCCCCGAAACGATGGTTCCCACGCTCGACCGCCTCAAGGCGCAAGGCGGCGAGATCCGGGAATGGATTTGCAGTAGATACGAGTTCCTCGACTGTTCTACTGATGGCGAGCGACAGGAGTTTCTGGACCTCCTCTCCAGACACAGCGACATATTGGACGTCCATGCGGTGAGGGAGATCACAAGTTTGCCTTGGCCAGAGGCTATGCAGGAGATCATATGGAAATCCATATTGACGCGTTTCGCGTCGGACGACGGCAAGTGGTGGGACAAACGCCACCTTGCCGAAACGCTGTCAACGTGGACGCGCACTGCAAGTCAGCGGGCTCAACTCGCCGACTGCCTAGGTGAGATACTCTTCCGACTCGCGAATGACAACGCCGCACTTGGCCACGGGCGCGGCTACGTAAACGAAGCGGAATTGCCGCCACCTGAAAGCACAATGGAAACGAACCTCGGCATGTTCGTGACCGTCGTGCGCGGGCGCGGGCTCCCAGCACCCACGATTCGCGCCGCCTCCGAAGCACTGGTCAAACGCGCCTCGACGGCCGCGACCCAGAAGGAATGCGCCATCCTTCTGGAGTGCGCCGGCGCGCTTCTTCCACACCAGGACAAAACGGTCGCGGACACCGAGCGTGCAATGGCGCTCCTCCATGAAGCTCGAACCGAGGATGAGGGCGTGCGGAACCAGCGTGCATTGGGGCAGTTCAGACCCACCGCCGGGCATCTGCTGGCGGTGACGGCGTGGCCCGCACCACCAAGCCATGACTTATTGAAGGTCGTGCGACAGTCGTCGTCCGCGAGCGACTGGTATTCGCTACTCCAGGAGTTTACCGAGCGTGGCTTGCTCGCCGCGACCTACCAATCCCACCTGGAGAACGAAAATTGATCAGACCCTGTGGATTGACTGGGCGTCTCGCGGGGCCGCTGACCGCCCAGCCCGGCACCTCCTTGGTCAGGCAAAGCCGATTCAGCAGTCGTGCCGCGACACGATGACGGTGCAGGCCAGCGGGTGGCAGGTGATGACGGACACGCTCGTTGACGACATTGGCGTGATCGACGGTGACGACGAAGTGCCGACTGGGTCGTCACGACCGATGCAGTCAGCAGCCTAGCGTCGGTAGGCGACCTCAGTCATCGTCACGCGTGTCGCCGATGTCAGGGCGTGCAGGAACGGGGGCAGGCAGCAGTCTGTGCATGGCAGCGCACCCATCGCACTGGGTAAGTCGAGGACGGATCCGCTTCATCGCGACCTTCGCGGCCACGCCCTCCTCTGCCTTGCGGACCTTACGCATCGATCTCGCGACGGTCCCTTGGACTGGTCGGCGCGGTCCTGGTAGTGGATGACCCGGTCCCGCTGGCCACGGCACCTCTCTAGCCGGTGCTCCTGAGAATGGTCCGGCTCCCCGCCCTTCAGCGCGGTTCGATCTCGAGGTGCAAGGTTGTCACGCAGTAGACCAGCAGCGATGTCGCGGCACACCTCCTTCTCGATCAGATCGAGAAGGAGACTCCGATGCCCACGTTCGAGAACCCGGCGGCTGACGCCGACGAAGTTCAAACCGCCCTGCGTGCTCTCGCGAATGCGACGCGTTCCATCAACGACCCGCGCCAGATCTACTCGGTGCTCGGGTCGCTCACCTCGGCGGTCGCGTCGCTGAGCCAGTCCCTGCACCAGCTCGCTGGGTTCCACGACAGCGCAGCAAAGAAGGGCGTGTGGGTGGCCGGCGACTCCCGGGCCGGGCGCGCAGCGACCCATCAGGTGTCCTGGGAGCCCCACCGCGCGGGCGAGATCCTCCACCAGGTATCCGAGTCCATAGCCAGCGCACACAACGCCGAGTCACGCATCGCGTACACCCACCGCGACTTCGAGGACTTCGCGAGAACGCCGCACCACTCCGCCGACCCCGGGCTTTCGCCGTGAAGAGCTGGGACGAGGGCCGGCTGCACAGCGCAGTGCTTGTCTCTCCCCGGCGCGAGCGACGACGTGATCGACGTACTCGACGTGCCGCCGCTAAGTCTTTGATCGCCGAAGACCGCGACACCAGTAAGGCCGCTAGGAGAGCGAAGGCCGACGAGATGGCGGCCGAACGCCGGGAAACCGTCGTGTTGCCCAAGGCCGGTGAGCCCGGCCCTGCCGCGCTCCGCACGCCGGGCCGTCTTCGGTTGCCGCGTCATCAGGACACGTCGGCGACGCTGGCGGGTGCGTACCCGTTCCTCGCCGAAGGTGGCCTCGGCAGCGACGGTGTGTTTGTCGGCCAGGACCTCTACTCAGGCAGTTCGTTCGTTTACGACCCCTGGGTGCTCTACTCACGCGGCCTTATCACCGCACCCAACGTCGTGCTCGCTGGGATCGTCGGTGCGGGCAAGTCGGCATTGGCGAAGAGTCTTTACACGCGGTCGATCCCGTTCGGTCGCCGCGTCTACGTCCCGGGCGACCCGAAGGGTGAGCACACCGCGGTCGCGGAAGCCGTTGGCGGCAAGGCGATCGCGCTTGGCCACGGCATGCCAAACCGCCTCAATCCGCTCGACGAGGGCCACCGACCGGCCGGGTTCGACGACATCCAGTGGGCGGCACAGGTAACGGCGCGACGGCGCGAGTTGCTCGGCGCGCTCGCGGAGACAGTGCTCGACCGTCGGCTCACCCCGCTGGAGCACACCGCCATCGACGTCGCACTTGTCGATGCCGTCCGGTCCTGCGAGGTCCCCGTGCTGCCGATGGTGGTCGACCGGCTCCTGTCCCCCGACCGGGATACCGACTCGGATGGGCGACTGGCCGAAGATGGCCGTCTCGCCGGTCACGCGTTGCGTCGTCTCGTGGCAGGCGACCTGGCGGGACTCTTCGACGGGCCGAGCACCGTGCGGTTCGACCCGAGCCTGCCGATGGTCTCCCTCGACCTGTCACGAGTTACCGAAAACGCAACACTCATCTCAGTGCTGATGACGTGCGCGTCAGCGTGGATGGAATCAGCACTACTCGACCCCAACGGCGGCCAGCGGTGGGTGGTCTACGACGAGGCATGGCGGCTGATGTCGCATCCCGCGCTACTGCGCCGGATGGACGCTCACTGGCGGCTTGCGCGGCACTACGGGATCGCGAACATGCTGATCTTCCACAAACTGTCCGACCTCGACAACGTCGGCGACCAGGGCTCCGCAATGCGCGCACTCGCCTCATCGCTGCTCGCCAACGCCGAGACCCGGGTTGTCTATCGGCAGGAGTCCGACCAGCTCGGCAGCACGGCCGCGGCGCTCGGGCTCACCGGCACTGAACAGTCGTTGTTGCCCACGCTCGGCACCGGACAGGGGTTGTGGAGGATCAAGAACAGGTCATTTGTTGTCCAGCATCAGCTCCATCCGGCCGAGCTCCAGCTCTTCGAGACTGGCGCCAGAGCGAGAGGCGCGGCACCGGTTGCACACCTGGTCTCCGAGGAGACAGGAGGCATCCGATGAGAGCCCAGACCCGAGACCTCGCCGCCCGCGAGGAGAAGCTCAAAGCCCTGCACCAGAAGCTCACCGAGTCCGTCGGCGCACTCGTGACCGGCGATGACTGGAAGCGCGCGTTGGAGTTCGCGGCAAGGTTCCGCTCGCGCTCCTTCAACAACACGATGCTCATCTACGTCCAGCACCACGCCGCCTACCAGCAGGGCCGAGTGCCCGAACCGATGCCGACCTACGTCGCAGGGTTCAAGCAGTGGCTCAGCCTCAACCGCTCCGTCATGAAGGGCCAATCCGGATACGCGATCCTCGCCCCTGTCACGGCGCGGTTCGCGTCGTCGAATCCGGCCGACCCCGACTCGTGGCGACGCCTGCCTCGTGGCGAGAAGCCCGGCTTCGGCGAGGCCGTCCGCTCAAAGCTGGTTGGGCTCAAGCCCGCGCACGTTTGGGATGTCTCCCAGACCGACGGCGAACCCATCCCCGAAACCCCGCGACCCACGCTGCTGCGAGGACAGGCACCCGGGGGCTTGTGGGATGGTCTCGCGGACCAGATCACCGCGCACGGCTTCGAGCTGCGGCTGGTGTCAAACTCTGCCGCGATCGGTGGGGCCAACGGGCTGACGGACTTCATGACCCGCGAGGTGTCGGTGCGGATGGACATGGACGACGCGGCCCAGGTCAAGACCCTCGCGCACGAGCTGGGTCACGTCATGCTCCATGGCCCCGGCCACCCCGATGCCACAGCCGACGCCACGATGCACCGAGGCATCGCGGAGGTCGAGGCGGAGTCGGTCGCGCTCATGGTGGGTGCCGCGCATGGGTTGGCGACCGACGACTACACGATTCCCTACGTCGCATCTTGGGCGAGCAGTGTGCCGAGCAAGACGCCCGTCGAGGTCGTGCAGTCAACTGCCGAGCGTGTGCGTGGTGCTGCGGTGACGATCCTCGACAAGCTCGATACCCCGCAGGTCGGTGACGGCAACCCGCCCGGACTCGACCGCGAGGTTCTCGCTGCCGGTCGAGGCGCGGCAGCAGTTCAGACGGTGGCTCAGCGCCAGGTGGAGACGATCGGGCTATGAGCATGATCAACGCTGCTGCGACGTACCGACGCGACGATCGACAGGCCGTGCGCGTCCCGGTGGTGATGCCACTGGTGGAGGTGACCGTCGACAAGAAGGGCTACCTGACAGTCAAACTCGACCGCGAGCCCTATTCGGCGGACGGCTCGTTGACTCGCGACGACCTCAAGCGCGTGCTCAACGACATCGCTGCCGACCTCGGTACGGCGGTGCGTGTAGAGGTTCACGAGGCCGACAAGTCGACGTTCACCGACATCGTGACTCCCGACCGTCCGAAGCTGCGCATGGTCAAGACCGTCAGGAAGGCGACGGCGTCGGTCGGCGAGGTGTCCGGCGACGGTTTCCTTCCGAACGAGGAAGTCGCGGTCGCTGTCGTCGTTGCACATCAGGTTGCCAGCACCGACGGCTCGGCACGACTCCGTCTCCCACCTGCGCTGCTCCAAGCACATCCCGGGCTCGTGGTGTTCATGGGCAAGGAGTCGGGGACCGTGATGATCAGTGGCGGTGCGGCGTGAACCCTCGCGGGCAGAGAGTCGATGACGACCTGGTCAACCTCGGCCTCATTCTCATCGCGGCAGTCGCAGTGATCGCCGCGATCCTGCGACTGGCCGGCAGCTTGGCTGCGTGGATCTCCGGGGCCCCGCACACAAATGGTGGATGGGACGCGGGCTTTCGCGTCCTGAGTCACCCGGGTGACCCTGCATCGGCCCTTGGCTCAGAGGGACTGGCCGCGTGGGTCTACTGGCTCGTCCTGGGCATGATGGTCGCGGCCGTGGTCGCCAGCGCGCTGGTGCTGTGGACGCGCATCGGAGCGATCAAACACACGACTTCACACAACCCGCGACACCTTGCCGGGGTGGCCACTGGTCGCGACGTTCGTGCGGTGGCATCACGGAAGGCGCTACTCGCTCGTGGTCGGACGCTCCGCCCATCACTCGACCACCCCGAGCCCTCCGACGTCGGCTACCTGCTCGGTCGTTCCCGTGGTCAGGGTGTGTGGGCGTCGGTTGAGGACTCGATCCTGTTGCTCGGCCCGCCTCGTTCGGGCAAGGGACTGCACATGGTCATCAACGCGATCCTCGATGCACCCGGCGCGGTGATCACCACCGCGACCAGGCCCGACAACATCGCCGCCACCCTGACAGCTCGTCAGGAGCGCGGACCTGTCGCCGTCTTCGATCCACAACGTCTCGCCGAGGGGCTACCTGCTGGTCTTCGCTGGTCTCCCGTGCGTGGCTGCGAGGACCCGCTCACCGCGATGATCCGTGCTACCGGCCTCGCCTCGGCCACCGGATTGTCGACCGGGGGTGTTGAGTCTGGCGGCTTCTGGGAAGGCAAGACTCGCACCGCGCTCCAAGCACTGCTCCATGCTGCTGCGCTCGATAATCGGACTCCGCGGGAGTTGTTCGGCTGGACACTCTCGCCCTCGGCTGCGGCCGATGCGGTCGCGATCTTGTCGAGCAGCCCGAAGGCCGCGCCCGGCTGGGCCGACTCGTTGGAGTCGATGATCCACTCCGACCCTCGCACCCGTGACTCGATCTGGATGGGCGTCTCTCTCGCCCTGTCCTGTTTGGCGGACCCGCGAGTGCTCGACGCCGTGTCCCCGGGGGCGGGTGAACACTTCGATCCCGTCGACTTCCTCACCAACAACGGCACCCTCTACCTCCTTGCCACCGGAGCCGGAGCAGGCGCGTCCTGGTCACTGGTCGCGGCGTTCATCGAAGACCTCGTCGAGACCGCCCGCCACCTCGCCGCAGCATCACCAGGCGCCCGCCTCGACCCGCCACTGCTGCTGGCCCTGGACGAGATCGGCAACCTCTCGCCGCTGCCGTCGCTCCCGGTCCTCATGGCCGAAGGCGGTGGCACAGGGGTCACCACGATGCCTGTCCTTCAGTCCTTGTCGCAGGCCCGCGACAAGTGGGGCGACCACGCCGCCGGCGCCATCTGGGACGCCAGCATCGTCAAGGTCATCCTCGGCGGCACCTCAGCCGCTCGGGACCTCCAGGACCTCTCAGCACTCATAGGAGAACGAGACGAGAAGACCGATACGGTCTCCGTCGGCGACTACGGCTCGCGGTCCTTGCAGCGATCCATACGGCGTGTGCCAGTTATGCCACCCGAGGTGATCCGCATGCTGCCCTTCGGCACCGCGCTGGTGCTGCTGCGCAGCGCCCCACCACTGGTCACCGACCTGCGCCCATGGACCCAGCGCAAGGAGGCCGCGCGGCTCCGCAAGCAGCGCACCAACGTCGAGCGGGAGTTGCGCCGACGCTAGCCAAGCAGCTTGGCGACCACCGCCAGGTCCCGGTCATGATCCCGGACGATCTTGCCTTGTTTCCAAGGTCGTCGAGCGTGATGACCACCAACCGAATGCCTTGCTGCGGAACGAGTTGTCGACGGCGTTCGTCATACAGCGCGCGTTGCTCGCCGCGAGAGACACCCGAGACGGTTAGCCGGTCCGGCTTGTCGAAGAACGGGACAGCGTCGGAGTGCTGCCGCTCGTAGAACTCGACAACGAGATCCCGGGTTGGCCAGTAGGCATCGACGGGTAAACCGGCCGTCCGGCCAGTCTTGGGCGAGGGATCGCCGACCAGCCCCGCAAACCTGTGCTGCCGCAGGGCGGTCTTGCCCAGCACCTCGTCACAGAGGTCGATCACGTAGAACTCATCGCTGACCGCACGACCGCGTCTGCCATTCGTGATTGCCATCGTCGCCAGCCTAGCCATCACGGACGCCGAGAACGCTCCGCACACCTGACTCATGAGAGCGGTTGCTACAGGAGGCACCGCCCAACATCAGGAGTCAGTGATGACGATTCCCACTCAGATGAGCCTGCATGGGTTCATCGCCACCGCGCCTGAGCTCACCTTCACTGGCAAGGGTCACCCCCGCTTCTTCTGCCGGGTCGGCATCGAGCAGCACCGCAAGGAGGTCGACGGGTCGTTCAGCAAGCTCGACCCGGTCTACTGCGACCTGGTGCTGTTCGACCGCGCGGCCGAGCGGGCCTACCCCAAGTTCAAGCCCGGAGACCAGATCGTCGCCTCGGGCTACGTCCACGAGTACGAGCAGGAACGCCCAGGCGGTCCCAGCGAGATCCGTCAGCAGTTCGTCGCCCGTCGCATCGGGCACGACTGCGCGCGCACCCGCTACGTCGTGGACCGCACCCCCGCGAGGCAGCCCGACCCGCCGACCAACGAGATGACGGTGGTCAATCAGCCTGGCCAGTCCGTCGGCATCTGACGGGTGCGATCAATGAGCACCGACCACAGGCAGCCGACCCTCCTGGACATCGAGGGCGGCGACTCGGAGCACGGCGAGTTCGGTGGTCCCGACGAGGTATTCGGGACCGCCGACTTCGACGACCACGAGTCGCTGCGCCCGATCAACTGGAACCTGCTCACGGCAGACGAGGCAATGACCGAGTGGACGGACCTCGACGCCTGGGTCGACTGGCTTCGCCTGGCCTACGGGCTCCCGCCGACGGTCGTGCCGCCGTACTGGCATCGCCACGACGAGCTGGTCTGGGAACTCTCCGCCCTGCACACCCACTGGCTCAACGCCTACAACTCCGAGGGCACACCCTCGGGGCCGATCGGGTGGCATCGCGACTTCGCCGAGTGCCGCAACCGGCTGCGCGAGTGGGTCTCCACCGCGGGCTGCCGACTGGACCGCGACCGCCCAACACGGCAGACAACCTGGCCAGGCGAAGTCCTCCGCGAGACCGGCGGCGAGGTCGAGATCCTCGACCGCTACGCCGACTTCCTTCTGTTCGTCAGGGATGACGTGGCTGCCCGGCGTGCCATCGAGGAGCAGGTCCGCGCAGCTTCCTAGCGGTTCACAACACCCGCATCCACCGAGTTGTCCACAGCCATGACAACGCGGTCTCGGCGTACTCGCCTTGCCCGCTCCACGCTGAAAGGCACGCCACCCGTCACCCGACCCGAAGGGACAGTCATGCTGCTCGCCCACGCGGTGACCCTCGCCGAGGCCCGCTCCCACGTCGCAGCACTGGCCGACGCCGCCCTCACCACTGACGCATCGATCGAGTACGACCGCGTGCTGCTCCAGATCGACTTCATTCACGGCGACTTCATCCCCGGCGTCAGCCCCGTGCCGGTCACCGACCGCGACCTGCTTTTCGAGGTCGCCGAGTCAGCCATCGAAGCCCTCGTCGGGCACGGCGTCGACTCGCTGACCGTCGAGCTCGTCCTCGACATGCTGTGGGGCGCCCGAGAACTGGATTCGCCCTGATGTACGGCGAGGCCAGCGGGATGCTCCGCGACGCCTTGGGTGTGTTGCTTCGGCAGCACCGCATCCAGCAGCGCATCGGCGGGGCCGGCCTGCATACCGTCCCCGAAGCGCCCACGCTCGACGAGCGCAAGGCGATCGGTGAGCAGATCGCGCGCTACCGCTACGCCGTGCTCGTGTGGGGCCACCAGGCCATGCGTGCCGCCAACCCGCGCATCAACCTCAAAGGAAGCACCGGCCGCACCCGCGGCCCTGCCGAAGAACTGCGCTATCGCCTCGAAGGCGCCCTCGGCGGCATCGAGGTCGACCTGCCCACGATGGACGAACTCGTCACCGAGCAGCCGCTCGCCCTCGTTGATACCTGGCGCGAAGCAGCTCGCGCCTGCGTGCTCGGTGAGCACGACTTCGCCAACGGAGTCGGCTACGGACGACTCTCAGAAGCCCAGTGCCTGACCGTCATCAAGGATGCCACCGACGTCGTGCGCGCGCTGGTCAGCCTCGACCGCCGCTACGCCAACATCCCCGACTGGCAGGCACTCAAGGAACGGGGTCGCCTTGGACGCGCCGCTGAGACCTGCGCGACTTGGGCTGGCTACGGGGAACCCGACTACACCGTCGACCTGCGCGGCTGGAAGCCCGCCCCCACCCTCATCGAAGGTCCAGGTCTGCCGGAGATCACCGGGGTCCTCCAGGCCCAGCACAACCTGCTCATCCACCTCGGCACTTTCCCCACCGCGCAGAACCTTCGTGTCGTGCTCGACTCCCAACGCATCGTGTCCCGGGAAGCAGCTCGACGACTCGAACTCGTCGACTCGACCCTCGCGGCGCATTGGGAGCAGCGCGGCGAGACCTACGGCCGGCTCGTCCGGGAGACCCGCGACCTCGGCGGCGTGGTCGGCAACGGCGCCCCCGCAGCGGGCCAAGGCTCTGTCGCCGCAGTCCGTATGGAGAAGCTCGACCGGGGCGGACTGTCCGACACCCCGCAGGTCCGGCGCCTCCAGCGCATCAGCGCGGGCATCGACGAACGGGTCTGCAACGTCATCGAACACGGCATCGCCCAGCGCCTCTACTTCCAGCGTATCAACGTGCCCGGCCTCAACGACCACAACGGCGAACTCGTTCGTACGGCCCGACAGAAGTTCGTGCCCATCACCTCGCCGGTGCAGACAGAGCTCCTGGCGATCGCCCGCAGCGACCTGCGGCCCACACCTATCCAACGAAAGGCGCCGAAAGTTGCTGCGCAAAGCCGACTCGACTTCGCGGCCGCGCTGCGCCACCGGCCACCACCGAGAGGAGCGAGCCCAGATGCCCCGTCGATCTAGCCCCCAGTCCACCGAGCCCAACCGAGGAGAGAACATGAAGAAGCTCCTGTCGGTTGAAGAACTCGCCTATGCCGTCGACAGCGCCACCGTCGTCCCGCTGGTCCCCGACCCGTTCCTCAACACCGAGGATGCCTGCGGTTACCTCGGCGTTCCGAAGGCGACTTTGCTGACGTGGCGCGTTCGCCGCCCCGGCTATGGCCCCCGTGCAGTGAAAGCGGGCGGCCGGCTCAAGTACCGGCTCTCCGAGCTCGACCGATGGCTATGTGCCCACGCGGAATCCTTCACTGACGACGAGGACATCGATGAGACTCCCCTGCCGCTGCCTCGGGCCGCGGTCCGACCCCGCCGAGGTGCCAGTCGCGTGCGCAGTGGGGCGCTTCGTGCGGCCGGCACCGATGGGATCGCCTGAGAACGAAGGAGTGAAGAATGGCCAGAGATCGACTGATGGTTGGCACCTACGGCGAGATCAGTTGCTTCCAGTTGAAGACCGGGTCTTGGCAGGCGCGCGCCCGCTACTGCGATGTCGATGGCGTCGTGCGCCAGTACCGCAAGAACGGCGAGACCAAGAACAAGGCAAGAGCCAACCTCAAGGCGTTCTTCGTCGAGCACACCGGCACCTTCGGCGATGGCGCGCTCGCACCCGATGACACCGTGCAGGATCTTCTCATCCTCTGGTTCGAGAAGATGCAGCAGGCGGAGGGCGGACCCAGCGCGGAGACCCTGGGCTACTACCGCTCCCATCTCCGTTGGGTCCTGGACAGGGGCAAGACCGAGCAGCCGCTTGGTGCCTACCAACTCCGGCACGTTCGGCCGGTAATCATCCAGGCCGCGCTGGACAGCTCGGGGGTCTCGTCCGACATGCGCAAGCGCATCCGCAGCGTCTTGGTACGCGCGTTCAACATGGCGATCTTCCACGAGGCCATCAACGGCAACCCGGCCACGGCTGTCCCTTCGGTCCCGGTGCCGCGAAACAAGAAGAAGCCGGTTCCCGTCAAGGACCTTGACGCCGTACGTGCGGCCATCCGCGAGTGGGCCAACGCAGAGAAGCGCAACGGACCCAAGAGCGTCGACCTGCCCGACATCGTCGAGATGCTCGTCGCCACGGGCATGCGCATCGGTGAGCTGCTGGCCCTGCGCTGGTCCGACATCGAGCTCTCCGCGCCGCCTGCTCGTCGCGACGACGAGGGCTGGTTCCCGTGGCTGATGGTCAATGGGCAGATCACCTCGAAGGGCAAGCGAGTCGACTACGGAAAGACCGACGCCGCGATACGCCCCATCGCACTCCCCGACTGGGCAGCGACGTTGCTGCGGCGGCGCAAGGTCGCTCAAGCGCCCAATGACCTGGACGCGGTGTTCATCACCCGCAACGGCACTTGGCACTACCCCACCAACATTCAAGGCCGTCTGCGCCACATCCGCCTGCTCGATGACTACGCCGACGTCACGGTCCTCCAGGGGGTCACGCCCCACTCCTTCCGACGGACGGTGGCGACCGAGATCGACGAGGTCTACGACGCCGAGGCCGCCATGAACCAGCTGGGCCACACCTCGAAGACGGTGACCGAGCGGCACTACATCAACCGTAAGCTCGTCGTGCCCGATTACCGAGCGGCCACCGAGCGGCTTGCTCCGGGCTCCGGGACGGCCGACGGCCCATCACTCGGCCCCTGAGAGCGGCTCGAGGACCCACGTGGCTCCTTTGGGGCCCGTGGACGCGTTCCGCGCCCGTCTACGGGCCGTTCTACGCGCTCTCGCTGTTGTGGTGGCTGATACGCGCGGGTTCCGCGCGTGCAGAATCAGGGCTCGGTTTCCGCAAAGCGAGCCCAAAGTGAGCCCTAAGGCCCAATTGCGTGGCCCGGCCGGATGAACCCGAACCACATCACCGCAGGTCAGAGCCGGTTTTTCGTCAGCAAAGCGACGCATTCGACGTGGTGGGTCATCGGGAACAGGTCGAGAGCGCGCAGCTCGGCCAGACCGTATCCGGACTCGCCGAATGTCCGCAGGTCCCGGGCCAGGGCGGCCGGATCGCAGGCCACGTAGGCGATCGCCCGCGGGGACCGGGCGATTATCTGT
>JBOFLH010000669.1:0-5057 GCA_051657765.1 Nocardioides sp.
CACGGGCGTTGCGCCGACAGCAGAATGTCGAGGCACAGGTAGTCGCCGTAGGACATCGCTTGGCTGAAGTCTCGGTGAATGTTCTCCTCGATCGGCGCACGGGGTGGGTGGTGGCTCATGTCGGCCAACCTACTCGCGAGCCCCGGTCGCCTCTAGCTTCGCGGTGTCGGCTCGGGTTGCTAGCGTCCGGGGGGTGACCTCAGCTGAGCGGCCCCAGGCGTGGCCTGCCGAGCCGGAACACTCGCTGGTGTGGGGGCCGGGACGGCCCTGCTCGGTGGACCAGCTCCTCGCGCCGTTGCGCCGCGGTCGCGGCGACCCGACATACCGCATCGACGCGAACCGCCGGCACTGGCGCGGGGTTCGGACGCCCGAGGGGCCGGCCACCTTGCTGATCGAACAGCGCCGGCTCGACGAGATCCGGGCCGCCGCGTGGGGCCCCGGCGGGCGCTGGGCGATCAACACGGTTCCCGCACTGTTGGGTGCTGAGGACGATCCAAGCGGCTTCGAGCCTGACCATCACGCTTTGGTGGCCGAGGCCTGGCGGCAGCATCGACACCTGCGGATCGGGCGAACCGGCCTGGTTCTGGAGGCCCTGGTGCCCGCCATCATCGAGCAGAAGATCACCACGCAGGAGGCGTTCGGCGGATTCCGGCGGCTGGTGTGCCGGTTCGGGGAGCGCGCGCCCGGACCTGCCATCGGGGCCGGCGATGCCGAGGATCCCGGGCGGCAGCTCTGGGTGCAGCCCGCCGCCGGCCAACTGGCGTCGATCCCTTCCTGGGAGTGGCTCAAGCTGCATATTGACCCTGCGCGTTCGCGCCCGATCGTGCAAGCCGCGCGGGTTGCCGACTCGATCGAACGTCTGGTTAGCGTGAGCGCGGCCGAGGCGGACCGACGACTGCGGTCGTTGCCTGGGGTCGGCATCTGGACTAGCGCCGAGGTCCGTGCCCGGGCGTTGGGCGACCCGGACGCGGTGTCATTCGGTGACTACCACGTCGCCAAGAACGTCGGCTGGGCGATGCTCGGTCATGACATCGACGACGCCGAGCTGGCCGATGTCCTGGAACCATGGCGCGGCCATCGAGGACGGGTGGTCACTTTGCTCGGGCTGGCCGGGGCCCGGCGCCCGCGCCGTGGGCCGCGGATGTCGCCGCGCCGGCACCTTCCTCGCTGACCCCGGCACCCAGCATGCTGGCCTTCGGCCCTAGAGCAGCGGGCGTAGTGGCTTGAGCACGAACTCGGTGAACTTCCGGTGCAGGTCGCGGGCCTCCCACTCACCGAGGGTTAGTTCCAAGGCGTTGGCCTCGTCTTCGCCAAAGGTGTCTTCGAGCGCCACCGCAAGCTGCGGATCGACAACCTCGACGTTGATCTCGTAGTTGCCCTGCAAACTCAATCGGTCGATGTTCGCGGTGCCCACCGTGGCCCAGTTGCCGTCGATGGTGGCGGTCTTGGCATGCACCATGGCGTCGCGATAGCGGAGAATCCGAACCCCGGCCTGGAGTAGTTGTGCGAAGTACCCGCGCGAGACCCAGTCGGCGACGATGTGGTTGGACTTGTGCGGGACCAGCAGACGCACGTCTACGCCGCGTTCGGCGGCCCACTTGAGTGAGTCGACGAAGTCCTGATCGGGGAGGAAGTAGGCGTGGGTCAACCAGATGTTACGAGTTGCCCGGTTGATCGCCTCTAGATACATCGACCGAATCGGGAAGGTCCATTGTCGAGGGACGTTTCGGTGGAATCTGATCGCTGGTGTCCAGTGTGACGAGGCGCCCAGAAGTAGCGGTCGTTCCTGTCGGCCTCTTGACCGGCGTCGGTTGAGATTCCAGAAGTCCGCAAAGGCCCGCTTGAGATCCCACACGCCTGGTCCGACAATCCGCATGTGGGTGTCGCGCCACTCGGTGGCGTACGCGCTGCCGATGTTGTAGCCGCCGACAAAACCGACAGCGTCGTCAACGACCAGGATCTTGCGATGGTCGCGGCCGTAGCGGCGCAGGTCATAGAACCGCCAGCCTGCGTTGTAGACCGGATAGCGCAGCACATTGATGCCCGGCGGGAACCGCTTGAACGCCGGCGGGACCACCAGGTTCGCGAAGGCGTCGTAGATCACGTGCACCTCGACTCCGCGATCCGCGGCCGCGACCACGGCGGCCTTGAATCGTTCCCCCAGTTCGTCGCCCTTCCAGATGTAGGTCTCCAACAACACCTGATGTTCGGCCTGAGCGATTGCGGCCAACATATCGTCGTAAAGATCCTGACCAAAGGTGTACGTCGTTACTTCGCTTTCGCCCACACTGACCTGGCGGGGCCGCGATCGCGGCACCGGTTTGGCCTTCTTGCCGCGCCGACGATAGGAGTCGACCAGCGTCAAGCCGATGGCAATGGCAAACGGGCCGGCGGCCACTACCAATGACAGACGTCGCAGCCTGCGGAGCCAGGCAAAAGGGGCGGCGCTCACCCCTCAAACATAGCCGTCCCGAACGGGTCCGGCCGATCCGGTCGATCCCGGTGGCCACCGCAGAGGAGGTGGCCTCGTGCATTGTCGGTACCGAGTCGTAGGCTCGTGGGTATGCGACCGATTACCGATCTGGAACGCCGAGTGGCGCCGTTCGAGGTCATCTCCGACTATGTGCCGGCGGGCGACCAGCCGGCCGCAATCGCCGAGATCGCCAAGCGGATCCGTGGCGGCGAACAAGATGTGGTCTTGTTGGGCGCTACCGGCACGGGCAAGACCGCGACCGTCGCCTGGGTTACTGAGAAGTTGCAGCGTCCGGTGCTGGTGATGCAGCCCAACAAGACACTGGCCGCCCAGTTCGCCACCGAGTTGCGGCAGTTGTTCCCGAACAACGCCGTGGAGTACTTCGTCTCTTACTACGACTACTACCAACCCGAGGCCTACGTCCCACAGACCGACACCTATATCGAGAAGGACTCCTCGATCAACGAGGAGGTGGAGAGACTGCGGCATTCAGCCACCAATTCGTTGCTGACTCGCCGCGATGTGATCGTGGTCTCGACCGTTTCGTGTATCTATGGTCTGGGCACCCCCCAGGAGTACGTCGACCGGATGATCCGGCTCAAGGTGGGTCAAGAACATGACCGTGACGCGGTGCTTCGCCGCTTGGTCGACATTCAGTACACCCGCAACGACATGACCTTCACCCGCGGCACCTTCCGGGTGCGCGGAGACACGCTGGAGATTTTCCCGGTTTACGAAGAGCTAGCGGTGCGGGTGGAGTTCTTCGGCGACGAGATCGAGCGGCTGATGACGCTTCATCCGCTCACCGGCGAGGTGATCACCGAGGACACCGAGCTGCATATCTTTCCGGCCACTCACTATGTCGCGGGACCCGAGCGCATGGAACGCGCGATCACCGGGATCGAGCAGGAACTCACCGCCCAGCTCTCCAGTTTCGAGGCGCAGGGAAAGCTTCTGGAGGCGCAACGACTGCGGATGCGCACGACGTACGACGTGGAGATGATGCGCCAGGTCGGTTCCTGTGCCGGCATCGAGAACTACTCCATGCACATCGACGGCCGCAGCCGTGGCAGTGCCCCGAACTGCCTGCTCGACTACTTTCCCGAGGACTTCCTGCTCGTGGTCGACGAGTCCCATGTGGCGGTGCCCCAGATCGGTGGCATGTACGAAGGGGATATGTCCCGCAAGCGGAATCTGGTTGAGCACGGCTTTCGGCTCCCGAGCGCGATGGATAACCGACCGCTCAAGTTCGAGGAGTTTCTCGATCGGATCGGCCAGACCATCTACCTCTCGGCTACCCCCGGCAACTACGAGCTCGACAAGGTGGGTGGTGTCGACAATGCCGTCGAGCAGATCATCCGGCCCACCGGCTTGATTGATCCCGAGGTCATCGTCAAGCCGACCAAGGGCCAGATCGACGACCTGATCGCGGAGATCCGCGTGCGCACCGAACGCAGCGAACGGGTCTTGGTCACGACTTTGACCAAGAAGATGTCCGAGGACCTGACCGACTACTTGCTCGACGCCGGTGTCCGAACGCGATATCTGCACTCCGAGGTAGACACGCTCAAGCGTATCGAGTTGCTGCGCGATCTCCGACTCGGACAATACGACGTATTGGTGGGCATCAATCTGTTGCGGGAGGGTCTCGATCTGCCCGAGGTCTCCTTGGTCGCCATCCTGGACGCCGACAAAGAGGGCTTTCTCCGCTCCGACAAGTCGCTGATCCAGACTATCGGCCGGGCGGCACGCAACGTCTCCGGCCAGGTGCACATGTATGCCGACAAAATCACGCCCTCGATGGAGAAGGCGATCGACGAGACCAATCGTCGGCGATCCAAGCAGGTGGCCTACAACACCGAGCGTGGTCTCGACCCACAACCGCTACGCAAGAAGATCGCCGACATCAGCGAGATGCTGGCTCGCGAAGACGAGAACACCCAGGAGCTGCTCCAGTCCTGGCAGGGGCACGACCCCAAGGCGAAGAAGGCGCCTGTGCCCGCGTTGGCCACGCTCAAGTCGACCGGTGAAGCGCCGGACCTGGCGGGTCTGCCTAGCACGGATCTTGCCGATCTGATCCAACAGCTCACTGATCAGATGCACGCGGCTGCCGCCGACCTGCAGTTCGAAGTGGCCGCCCGCATCCGCGATGAGATCAGCGAACTCAAGCGGGACCTGCGCCAGATGATGGAGGCGGGTGTTCGGTGAACGGCAACAGGAGGCACGATGTTTGATCACGTGGGTGTGCAATGTGCGGAACTCGCCGCTAGTCGCCGATTCTTCGAAGATTTGCTGGCGCCGCTACGGATCGCGGTAGCGATGGACTACGGGGAGGCCGTCGGGTTTGCCGGCCCGGACGGGTTCCCCGGCTTCTGGATCTCTCAGCGTCCGGCTAGCGGAGCCAGTGAGGAAGTTCACCTGGCCTTCCGCGCGGCTGACCGAGCCATGGTCGATGCTGTCCATGCGGCCGCGGTGGCGTTGAAAGCCGAGGTGCTGCACAAGCCAAGGGAGTGGCCGGAGTATCACCCGGGCTACTACGGAGTTTTTGTTCGCGACCTGGACGGCAACAACGTGGAGGCCGTCT
>JBOFLH010000670.1:0-6561 GCA_051657765.1 Nocardioides sp.
GAGCCAGGTCCAGGCCCGGCTCGGCGAGCGATTGCCGCATCATCGCGCGTTGCTGATCGGCGCGGGATTGTTGCTGCTAGGGAATGCACTGGTCGCGCTGGCGGCGGTCGGCGTCGGGTCGTGGTGGGTCCTCATGGTCGGATACGGGTGGGCGTCGGCCGGTATGGGCATCGGCTACCCCCGGACCAGTGTCGCGATGCTCGACCACTCCACCGACCAGACTCGCGGTTTCAACAGCGCGGCCCTGACGATCGCCGACTCCTTGGCGGGCGCGGTCGCCATCACGTTCGGCGGCATCGCCTTTCGGGTGACGGCTGATCGGGAGTGGGGCGACCCGTTCGCAGCCGACTTCCTGGTCGCGACCGCCGCCGCGGCCATGGCCGTGCTAGCCGCCCGGCGAGTTGTCGCGGTTGTCGGTTCTTGAGGATCACCACGACCCACCCGAACTCGCTCGATGGTCGGCGGAAGCCCGGCCAGGCCGGATGCGAGTCCCGATACCGGGTCCGGGACGCCCGGTTCGAGATACTCGGCCCGGATCGCGCCGACCGAATGCAGCGGCTCCCGGGCAGCGGGAACCGGCGCCGAACAATAGAGTTCGGCGCCGGTTCCCGTGATTGGCTATGACCGGTTCACCGGCCTGATGAGGGGAGTGATCTCCCCGTGCTGGCTCCGATCGGACGCTCCTGGTTCAGCCCAACGCTCAGCGGTGGCGCGAAGGCTCACCACTCGAACGAGGTGACAATCTCTTCGCCGTCGCTGTTCGTGGCGACCAGGGTGCCGTTCTCCATATCCTCGTTGGTGAACTCGCCTTCGGCCCAGACTGCGAAGATGCCGCCACCTACCCGGGCCGGGATCGTTCGACCGCCGATACGGACCTCCACCGACACCACGTCCGGATTCACGAAACCGAAGCCGTTCATCGACGGAACGCGCCGACCCCCGCCATCGGCATCACCTTCGGCACTCTCTTCGTCGATGTCCTCGGCGATCATGTCAGCGGTCATATAGCCCAGACCCTGAAACCGAGCACCTTCGACGGTGACCCGATCATCCCACGGCCCCGAATTAATGGCAGGCGCACGAGTCCCATCCTTGAGCATGCAAACGTGATAGCGCGAGCCGCTGTGGTATGTCAAGAACGTGCGCTTGCCAATGGTGACCGCACCGATCGGCTCCCCAACCTTGCGATCCCCGGTGGCTGCTAGCGCGCGGGGATCGTTTAGGGTCAACTGACATTCCTTGTTCGCAGCGTCGACCTCTGATTGCGGAAGGCTCATCAGCCTGACGTCCAGGCCCTGATCCGATGCCGAGTCGGCCGAAGGCCGGGCCTGGTTGTCGATCCCGCCGAGTCCCGCCAGCGCCGACACCCCGACCAGCGCGGCCGCCGTCGCGCCGAGGCTTACCCGCTTGCCACGACGCCGCCGCAGCTGATCTCCGCGTCCCATCACGTCGGCTGCTGGCCGGGAGAGCCGATGGGACTCGCCGAACTCACGCAGCTGTTGCTCCAGATCAGTAGTCATCTTTGTAGCTCCTTCTCACTCTCAATTTGACGCCGCAATTCGTTGCGCGCGGCGTGGAGGTGGGCTTTCACAGTGCCCGTAGCGAGACCCAACCAGCGCGCGGTCGAAACCACGTCCAGGTCGAGCAGATAGTGCAACACGATCACTTCACGCTGACGCGTGGCCAACGAACCGATGGCAGCCTCGAGGTCGACACCATGGTCAGCACGATGCGGAGCTTCCGTATCGTGAGGTTCGACCAAGACCTCCCGCCGTCGGCGACGCCACCCACTGATATCGGCGTTGATCGCCGTGCGGAGCACCCAAGCCGATGGTGCCGCACAACGGCGTACCTTGCCCCACGATGCCCACGCCTTGGCGTACGCCTCGGCGACGGCATCCTCGGCTCGATCCGGTCGCATGCCGTAGGCCATCGCAGCCCGCAGGCATCGGTCCCGGGACTGTTCGTAGAAGTCCGCGAACTCGTTGTGTCTCATGTCCTGGTGACGCCTGAGCCGGGACAAAGGTTTAGGTCGGCGCGCGACTTCCATCGAGGCCTTGTCCTGTTTATCAGCCTGAGGTGCGCCGCTCACTCGACGCGGTCCATGATCAACGCGGACGGGACATATGGCGGTGCTGTCGGGGTGTCCTCTCCAGAGAGTCCGGTCTCCGGCCCCCGGTTCCCGCCGACGATGTCGAAGCCGTCCGTCAAGGCCGCCCGCGCGCGCTCGAAGCGAGCCGGCTCGTCGGTGAGCAGGGTGAACAACGGCTCACCACGACGTACGACGTCACCTGGTCGGGCATGCCAGATCACCCCCGCACCCGCAGAGACGGGATCCTCCTTGCGGGCTCGCCCGGCGCCCAGCCGCCAGGCCGCCAAGCCGACCGCCATGGCGTCCAAACGAATCAGCATGCCCGACGACGGAGCCGGCACTACCTCCGATTCCCGGGCGACCGGAAGCGGTGCCGCCGGATCGCCGCCTTGGGCGGCGATCATCGACCGCCACACGTCCATTGCTCGGCCGCTGGTCAACGCGGCCGCCGGGTCGGCATCGACGCCCGCCCCGGCGAGCATCTCGGTGGCCAGGGCAAGGGTCAGCCGCACCACATCGGGAGGGCCGCCCCCGGCCAGCACCTCCAGGGCCTCGCCGACTTCGATGGCATTGCCGGCGGTGCGCCCGAGTGGCGTGGACATATCGGTGACCAAAGCGACGGTCCGCACTCCGGCGTCAGCGCCCAGGGCCACCATGATGGCCGCGAGTTCGCGGGCCCGCTCAGCGTCCTTCATGAAAGCGCCGGTGCCGGCCTTGACGTCGAGGACCAGTGCGCTGGTGCCCTCGGCGATCTTCTTCGACATGATCGACGATGAGATCAACGGAATCGACTCGACCGTGCC
The DNA here is from genome assembly GCA_051657765.1 of Nocardioides sp. Lineage (GTDB taxonomy): Bacteria > Actinomycetota > Actinomycetes > Propionibacteriales > Nocardioidaceae > Nocardioides. The sequence continues at coordinate 2,896 of JBOFLH010000670.1, forward strand.
GGTGACGTCGCGCAGCGCGTACAACAATCGGTCCGCCGGCGCCAAGCCCTCGCCGGCCGCGGCAATCACCGCGCCGACAGACTCTAGCTGGGCGGACATCTCAGCGTTCGACAACTCCGCGCGCCAGCCCGGAATCGACTCCAATTTGTCCAGGGTGCCACCGGTATGGCCGAGCCCACGCCCGGAAAGCTGAGGCACCGCCACTCCGCAAGCGGCGACCACCGGGGCCAGCGGCAAGGTGATCTTGTCGCCCACCCCGCCGGTGGAGTGCTTGTCGGCGGTCGGCCTGGACAGGGCCGAGAAGTCCATCCGCTCGCCGGTGGCGATCATCGCGGCAGTCCACCGGGCGACTTCTCGGCGGTTCATGCCGTTGAGCAGGATCGCCATCGCCAACGCCGACATCTGTTCGGCAGCCACGGCACCCCTGGTGTAGGCGTCGATCACCCAGTCGATCTGCGCATCGGTCAATTCGGCTCCGTCGCGCTTGGCGATGATGACGTCCACCGCGTCGAGTGGGCCGATTCCGGGGCCTGTCATACGACCAACACCTCCCGATACCCCCGCAGCACGAAGGTTTCTCGACGCACCGGCGGACCCGCCAACCGCAGGCCGGGTCGCCGCGCGAAGAGCACCGCCAGGGATTCCACCAGTTCCATCCGCGCCAACGGTGCGCCGAGACAGAAGTGCAATCCGGCACCGAAGGCCAGATGGGGATTCGGGTGTCGATCCACGACGAAGGCATCGCCATCAGCAAAGACGCCGTGATCACGGTTGGCCGCGCCCAGCAGTACCGCGACCCGGGCGCCCGCCGGAACCACGACCCCGGTCACCTCGACGTCCTCCAGTGCGGTTCGCTCGAACAGCTGGAGAGCCGAGTCGAAACGGAGCATCTCCTCGACTGTGAGTCCGACGTCCGCGCTGGGGACCAAACCTCGCGCTAGGCGTGCTACCAGGCCGTTGCCGAAGACGTTGACCGACGCCTCGTGCCCGGCATTGAGCAGGAGTACCACCGACGCCACCACTTCGTCGTCGCTGAGCGAGGTCGCGACCAGATCCGAGATCAGATCATCCGCCGGTGCCTGCCGCCGGGCCTCGATCAACTCGCGCACCATGGCCGAGATCTCCCCCGCCGCCCGCACTGCGTCGGCGATGACCGCCGGCACCTCGCCGAGACGTTCCCCGACCGACCCCGCTTCGCCGGAGGGTTCCCGGGGGGTGTCCCCCCGGGTGGGGGTGTCCCCCCGGGTGGGGGTGTCCCCCCGGGTGGGTTCGTACATCTTCACGATCGCCTGCGACCAGGTACGCAGCGAGCCGACGTACGAAGCGGGCACGCCCAGCAGGTCGCAGATCACCAGGACCGGCAACGGCTCGGCGAATCTGCCGATGACGTCGAAGACACCGCCGCTGGACCCGCTGAGAGCGTCGGCCAGCAAGGTGGTCGCCAGGGACCGGACCCGAGGTTTCAGCCGCTCGACGTGACCGCGATGGAAGGCCGCGACGACCGGGCGCCGCAGGCGAGCGTGGTCCGGCGGTTCGTTCTCCATCATCTGATTGCGGTGCAGCAGGTTGAACGGCTCCAGATAGCCAGGCCGGAACTCGGATGATCCGCATCCCACCGGCAACTCGTGGTCACGCCAGATCCGGCCGAACCGTCGATCCCGCAGCACTGCCTGGGCCGCGGCATGGGAGAAGGTCAGGAATCTGCCCTGAACCGCATGCCAGGCCAGGGCGTGTCGAGCGCGTTCGGCCGCAAAGAGCGGATAGGGATCGCCGATGACCTCCGGGGAGGTCAGGTCAATCGAGGTCGTCGGGACCGAACGCATCCGGCAACACCTCGTCCATCCGGCGCACGCCGGACACGGTCATCAGCAACAGCTCCGGACCGCCGTGCTCGAACAGCAACTGCCGACACCGGCCACACGGCATCAGCACCTCGCCGGCGGCGTTCACGCACACGACGTGGGTCAGGCGACCACCGCCGGTCAGGTGTAGTTGAGACACCAGGCCACATTCAGCACACAACCCCAGTCCATAGGACGCATTCTCGACATTGCAGCCGGTGACGAGCCGGCCGTCGTCGACCAGCGCGGCCGCACCGACCGGAAACCGGGAGTACGGCGCGTAGGCATGCTGCCGGGCGGCCACTGCCTGCTCGGTCAGCGCGGCCCAATCAAGGCCGGCCCCTGGAGAGTCGGCTGAGGTTTGACCTGCGTGGCGAGCCATCTAGCCCACGCTGCCCTTGCGGTAAATCTGGCCGTTCGCCTTCGGCATCCGCAGGCGCTGTGCCGCGAAGGCGAGCACCAACAAGGTCGCCAGATAGGGCGTGAGGCTGGTGAACTCGCGCGGCACCTCATCGGTGAGCAGGAACCACACCACGAAGGCGACGCCGGCTGCCCCGAGCACCAATCCGGCCCGGATGCGGCCGCTACCGAGTTGGTCACCGCGGACGATGCCCTGGCGAATACGCCAGATGCCGAAGACCACCAACCAGAAGCCGACCAACAACAACAAGGCATGAATGGTCGACGCATCGCGTAGTCGCAAGCTGTCGGTGTAGCCGAACATTCCCGAGCCGAGCAACACGCCACCCGGTCGCCAGTTGCCGAAGATCATTGCGGCCAGCCCGATATAGCCGCGACCGTTGGCCTGATTGGTGTGGAAGCCAGGCGAGGACACCAGCGCCAAGAACGCACCGCCCAGGCCCGCCAGCCCGCCGGAGATCAGCACTGCGGCGTACTTGTGGGCGATCACGTTGACCCCCAGGCTCTCGGCGGCGTACGGATTCTCACCCACCGACCGCAGACGCAAACCAAATGTGGTCCGCCACAACACCCAACCGGTGAGCGCCACCAGGGCGAAGACCACGAAGGTCACCACGGACACTCGAGTGGTGATAGCGGCGACCACCGCTGCCAGATCGGAGAGCACGAACCAATGCCGACCGGCCAGTTCGTTGGCCGCCTCGGAAACAGCGGGAATCGTGATCAGCGCGGGCTTCGCGAGGCCGGTTAGCTGCTGGGCCCCACCTTGACCGAATTTCGAGTCGAGATCGGAGAAGTACGCCTCGGCCAAGAACGTTGTGAGCCCGAGCGCGATCACATTCAGAGCAACCCCCGAAATGATGTGATCGACACCGAAGGTGACCGTGGCAACCGCATGAATCAGACCGCCCAAGGCGCCGAAGAGAACGCCGCCGAGCAGGCCTTCATACGGGCCGTACCAATAGGTGAAGTACGCCGCGCCCCAGGTGCCGAGCAGGATCTGACCCTCCAGGCCGATGTTGACGATGCCGGCTCGCTCACTCCACAGACCCCCGAGAGCGGCCAACAGGATCGGGCAGGTGGCGATGACCGCGGCCCGCAAACTACCGGGCGAATCGATCTCATCGGCGCCGGTAACGATCCGGACCACCGCGATCGAAACCAGCGCGGCCAGCCCCCACAGGTAGTACCGCAGTGCCCGGCTGCGACGGGTAGGTCCAGCCACGGACAATCCGCGCACCTCGCGACTCGGGGCACCTTTCGACGCGCTGGTCGGGCCGCTCATCTGCTCACGTCCTCGGCTGACGCCGGGCCTCCGGCCGGGTCGGCCACACCCGGCGCGGCCGCCTGCGCCTGCAGCGACCGCTGCTCGGCGGCCGCGGACCAGCGCCGGACCACCTCATAG
>JBOFLH010000671.1:0-59520 GCA_051657765.1 Nocardioides sp.
GGCCTGACCGCCGACATCGCGCTGGAGACCGTCGAAGATCTTCGCTCGGCGATTCCGGACGCACTTGCGCGAGCCGTCGCCAGCCTGCCTACCGACGTCCAACCCTCCGCTTCGAGGATGGCCGAGCAGATCATCAAGCCACACTGAGCCGAGCCGGGCAGGGAGATTCGCTCCTCTCGCTCAGCCAGCTACAACTCCCGACGAACAAGGGCGCGTCCGCAAGAGCCTGCCGACCGGCGGCCAGTTCACCGCGCGCGACCGCGCAGAGCCGGATGTCCAACTCTGAGGTGTCGGCGAGAACTCCCGGACGCCATGAGTAGCAAGCGCTCCCGCCTGAAAACCGAACGCCCGCTCCCCAGCCTCATGGCAGAATGCGGGGATGCAAGGCCGCTCGGAGCCCAAGACATTGCTGGCTCGACTGATCGGCGAGCGCGGCCTGAGCTACGAATCGGCCGCGTCCGACATCGAGGCACTCGCGCTGCGTGAACGCATCGACGGCACCATCACCTCACGGCACCTGCAACGACTGGCTCGCCGCGAGCGTCCGGACGCGACGACTCGGGCTGGCACGCAGGAGCTGCTGAGTCGGTACTTCGATCAATCGTTCGAAGCCCTAGTAGCACCCCTGGACGACCCCGCCGACCTTGGCTCGCTAGTAGTCGCAGATCTCGCCGGCAGAACGATTTCCGGTGCGCTGCCGGACCCGTCGAGACTGGCTGTCGGCTACTTGTTCGGGGACCACCCCGATCCCGCCGAACCGTTGCAGAGTCCCGCAGCGGCGACCCGGATCCGGGACTTCTCCGCCGCATTCATGCGCCTGGACCTCCAACACGGTGGGGGCGCGATTCGGAAGTCACTTCTGCACTTCTTCCACGACGATGTGGTTCCCTGCCTTGCGCTTTGCCACTCAGAGACAACTCGTAGAGATGTGTTCGGCGCCGCAGCCGAGGCGGCGCGACTGCTCGGCTGGACCGCGTACGACACCGGACAACATGTCGCAGCTACTCGATACCTCGCTCACGGGCTCGACCTCGCCAAGGAAGCCGGCGACCGCGCGCAAGGCGCTTGGATTCTCGGCCTCCTCAGCCATCAGGCCAACTTTCTCGGCCAGTTCACCGATGCGGTGATGCTCGCCCGGGCCGGACAGCAGGCGATCAGTAACCCAGTCGGCGCGGTGCGAGCCTCTCTGCTGGCGACGGAGGCCCGTGCGCTGGCCAGCTCTGGCGATCGGACGACTTGCGTCCGAGTCCTCGCTCAGGCCGAGGCGGCGTTGGCTCGTAGCGATCCGTCGATCGAGCCACCCTGGATGTACTACTTCGACATCGCCGAGATGGCCGGCGAGGCCGCTCACTGCTTCCGCGACCTCGGGCAGGGGGATTTGGCCGAAGAAATGGCTACGACGGCAATCGACCCGGTGCTGACCCCGCAGCGGACCAGGTCTTTCGTCGAATTGGTCTGCGCATCGGCGGCGTTGAAGTCCGGCGACCTAGACCGAGCCCTGTCGCTCGGCCGTGGGGCGCTGGAGGTCGTAGCCAATGTCAGCTCACAAAGGTCGAGGTCTTACGTCGAGACATTCAAGGCGGAACTGATAGCAACGCACCCGAGGCACCCCGGCGTAATCGAATACGTCGCTCAGTAGGCGAGCCAGGGGTCGGTATCGAGGCCGCGCAGCGTCCGCATCCGCTTGGTGAACTCGGCGTCAACCGTCGGATCGTCTCCGACCCGCTGAGAGAGCCAAGTGACCGTGTTGATGGCGGTTATCTCGCGAGCGACCTCGAAGCCGGACCAGGCGACGATGTCGAGGCCGTAGCCGTCGCAAAATGCGGCGTACTCCGCAACCGTGAGGCGCTTGGCTGTGTGGTGTTCGGTGGCAGCCTTGACTAGATCCCATTCGGGTTGCCCCCAGGCGAACCGCTCGAAGTCGATCAGGACTATCCGGCCGTCGGCCAGCATGAGGTTCTTGATATGGGCGTCGCCGTGGATTGGGCCAGGCTTCATGAGGAAGCTCAGTCCAGCCCAGCCGGCACGGAGGTGGTGGCATCGGTCGGCCAGGTAAGCCTTGTCCGTGTCGCTAATCTGCGCGGTGGCGATTCGCCGCTCAACTCTCTCGAAGGGGTCCAAGCGGGGCAGGGCGAGGTCGGCCGGCGGCGTCAGCGCGTGCAACGCCTGGAGCAGCCAACCCAACCGCCCAGCCTCAGCTGTGGTTCCTGGCTCGCCGTCGATCCAGCGCCAGAAGGTCACTGGATGGCCAGCGGCCACCACCGGCTGCGGCTGATGATGAGAGAGCCGGGCGGCAGGGAAAGACTCCGCGGCAAGCCATGCGGCGACAGCGACCTCCTTTTCGGCGTCGGGGAGGTAGTCGACGGTGCGAGCCACTCGTCCGACCATGTACTCAGGCTGTCGGGAAAGCTTGAACAGGGCGTTCTCACCCACCCGAATCAGCTCAGCGTAGTCCGCTGCGATGCCCACCTGGCTCGCAGCCTGGTCGAGGGCTATGCGGGCGGAGGCTTCGGTGAATACGGGCACTTCAGCAGGGTAATCCACAGGTCTCTCCTCTGGTCGTTGTCAGGTCCTTGGGGTCGGTTCAATGCTCGATGTCATGGACGACGACAGGATCGCAAAGCTCATGGCGCAACATCGGGCGGCCTCCAGCTTGACCGAGAGGGCGGCCGTCAGACGGGACACCGGACGGCTTTTGGCCGAGTTGCTTCGGGAGGGCATCAGCTCGCCTCCTGGAGCAGCTTGTGGCGAAGATTCGCGGTCTGCTGAGCGAGCGGCGCGTTGAAGCCAGTGGAGATCACGATGCTCAAGCATGCGGCGACGGCCAGCGCGGTCGCTGGGGTGGTGGCTTGCAGGGTGTACGGGATGCCGAGCGGAAGGCGCAGTAGCGCGTGTATCTCGACGGCGGCCTGACGGATCTCTCGGACGTGCATGTCTTCGTCGAGCCCGATGATCGCCAGAAGTGGCAGCGGCTTGCCGCTGTCGTCACGCACCGCGTCGGCGAGGATGTCGACAAGAAACAGACAGACATCGAGCTTGATGTCGTCACTGAGCCCGGTAGGGTCGCTGTCGATGATCGTCTTGGCGATGCCGACCAGGTCGAACTCATCGTCGTCGCGAGCGGCGTAGTAGGCGTCAAGGATCTTCTCCCACCAGATGAGTGCAGCACCACCTCGGGTGCGGAAGTAGTCGGGGTCATCAGCCGAGAACATCATCGGCTAGCCCTTCCCGCAGGACTGCGCGATCGGCAACCAGGCCTGCCGTCGCGGACTCGGCGTGTATGTAGATACGGAGGGCGTCGAAGGCGACCGAGTCGCCGATCCGGATGTCGGGGGCATCTGGCAGCGCGACAGGGACGGCGAACTCCGAGCCGTCGCGTGTCGTACCGCGCACGTTGCACCGCCAACCGCTGGTAGCCGCTTGTACCGACTCGACACGGAAGGCTGGCTGGGGCGAAACGTGGAACGGGATGTAGTTCATTGCGGCGCCTTCTGGTGGAGGGGCGGGCGAATCCAGCGCTCAACGAGGACGGCCTGGGCGCGCTTGGACACGATGGTGGTTCCTTGCGGTTCCCATCCGGCCCAGCCGAGCGGCGCAAGCGCGAGGAGGATCAGCAGGACGCCGATCCAGGCGCGCAGCCGTCTGCGTCGAGGCCTGATCGCCCTGCGGCGATCTGGTCGGTGCTGGCCACTCATCAGACCCTCCCGTCAGTTACGTTCGCCCCGACAGTGCTCGGCGAGGCCTCGGACGCTCCCTGCCACCGCGAGGCGATCGACAGACACGCCTTACAGGAGACGCGGACCGGCGCATCGGCCTCTCGGACGCGGTCCTCGATCGACACCAGATCGCCCCACTTCGAACGGTTCGCTCCAGAACAGAGGAACTGACCGGGCTCACGGGTCAGGCGCCCGTCAGCCAGGCGCTCGACGAGCCGAACGTGATGCACGGCCGTGTGGCGCTGGTAGCCTCGGCCGGCCCAGTCGGACGAGGCGACAACGTTGGCATCAGGCAACCACCGAGCGGGCACGTTCAAACCGGCGTTGAAGCATCGAGCCTGCGCGTTCTCTTGCTCGCGCTCCCGGCGGCGTTGATCGTCGGCGGCCCGAGCTTCGGCTCGCTCGCGCTCCACGTCGACCAGCGGGCGGGCCCACAGCGAATGAACGGCGTCCCTGCGTACGGCCAGGGCGGTCCCGGGCTCGATGGGTACATTGGGCCTGTAGGACCGGTAGGCGGCGCCTGGTATGCGGACGAGCCCATCGTCGTTGACGACCGCCTGGCTCGGCGCTGGCTGCTGGAACGCGGAGGGGTCGGGGAATCCGGTCTCCGGGTTGAGCCACACCCATCCGTCAGACATGGTCGTCAATGGTGAGGGCCAGCAGGACGACGATGGTGATGATCGGCAGCGTCCACGGGAGGCTCTTCGCTGCTGCTGCGATCGCCACTTCGACGGAGTGTCCCAGGGTGCTCATGCTCGGCCTGCCGAGCAGTCGAGAACAAACCCGACAGCGACGATCCACGACAAGTGCAGAAGCACGTCGAGAGTCTCGGCGAAGCTCATAGGGTCATCCCTTCGACTCCGTTTACCTCCAGGGCCCGAGTCATGAGGCTGAGGGTCCAGTCGGCTTCGGTGTTGAGGTTGTTGATCGCGCGGGTAGCGCTCGGCTCGCTCATGCCCTAATCGTGTGCGGTGCGACGACGGATCCTTCCCGCCGCGGCCCCGAGCCCGGTTCCTAAGGCCGCTGAATCGAGCACGAGGAGAGCCGTCGCGAGCAGAGTCCCGGACGGTCGCGCCGTCCACCTTCCGAGTGGTCATGCCTACAGACATGCGTAGACGGCTAAGCGGAGCGTGGTTCCGCTGTTCGTCCTTGCAACCACGCAAGTGCTTCATCACCGCCGGCAACCTTCACGGTGAAGTGCGACAGCGCGCCGAGGTAGGTTTGGCGGACCGGCTCGCTGTAGCGGAACTTGCTGGACTTCAGCAGTCTCGGGTCGAGTACGGCGACCATCCCCGAGTCGCTAATCGAGCGGATCAACCGGCCGGCCGATTGCGCGAGCAGCAGAGCGGCGTCCTCGACGTATACCCTGCGGTCGGCCTCCCACTTGTTCATCCCGCCGGCAGTGAGCAGTTCGACTCGGGCGTCATCGACGGGGTTGCCGGCTGCTCGGGCAGGGCGGTCGACGATCACCAGCGTGCAGGTCTCGCCGCTCGCGTCGATACCGGTCATGTACGACTTGGTGCCGATCAGGACCGCTGCGGGGTCGGCTTTCCAGCGAGCGACCTGGCGGGAGGCCGGCGGGCCGTCCCACTGCGACAACACGTCCCAGTGGCTATCGAGCCGGCGGAGCCTCGCGGCATACTCCTTACCGGCTGCGGCCGTGGCCGAGAGGATCAGCGCCGACCCTCCGTTGGCGGCCACCAGTTCCTCGATGTGACTGGCGGCCCAGCCGGTGTGTTTGCGAGTGTCCAGACGCGGCTTACCACCCCACGAGTTGTCGCTCATCAGGGCCGACACGTCGGCGTCGTCCCGGGCGCGAGGAGCGTACAGCACCGACCGCGCGTAGGCGTCGTCGAACGGTGAGGCGTAGGCCGACAGCGAAGCGGCCATGCCTGCCTCCCGCGGGTAGCTCTCGGGCAGGGTCGCCGACAGCGCGATCACTGCGAGCTTGCGGCGCGGCGGTGGGCCGTCGCCTTCCGCCTCCTCGGCCTGAGCCTCTTCGGCTTCGAAGTCTCGGACCGACCACAGTTCGTGCGCGATCGCCCCTGAGACGTCGACCGGGGCGTACTTCACACACGGGTAGGGCGCCCCCTGGCGGGGCGTCTCCACCTCGATCCATCGGGCCGTTCCAGGCTCGTGCAACGAGACGGCTGCCGCTGCCTTCTTCAGCTTCGAGACCCGGTTCGCCGCGATTTGGGCGCGACGGTCGGTCTTGGCGAATTCGTCCTCACCAAGGTCTTGGCTCGCGTAGGCCACCGCGCGGGTCAGTGCGCTCCCGCAGGCCTTGGCCCACATCCCGATGGTGGCCGCGGCTGACTCCAGCGGGTCGTCGCCCTCCCCGAGTCGCAGCGTCTTCTCACGCCGGTCGATTCTCGAGATCCAGCGGCCTATCTCCTTCTCCACTTCGGCGGCGACGAGCTGTCCGGCCTGGCCGAGCCGCCTGAGTTCCTGGCGCCGGAGGTCGCGTCGGCGGGCCGCGGTGTCGCCCTTCTCTTCTCGGCTGCGGTCGCGGACCAGGTCGGCGAACCCGAGCTTCGACTCGTTGGCGTCCGCGGAGCTGGCTGTCGCGTCGTGGCCGCTGTCGAGCAGGTTGGCGACCGTGGTGGCGACTTTGCGGATCGCGGGGCCGGAGATCTCCATGGCGCCGTGGTTGCGGACGATACTCGGCAGGCCGTGGGCCTCGTCGGCGACGATGTGGTCGAAGACACCGAGAGTGCGCGAGCTCAGCACCACCGGGACCGAGTTCGCGGCCTGTACACCAAGCAGGTGGTGGTTGACGATGACGATGTCGGCCGCCGCTGCTTCCCGGCGCGCCTTACGCGGCAGGCACGCCTCGGAGAAGGGGCACTTCGCCTCTCCTACGCAGTCGGCAGCCGACGTCGATACCGAATCCCACTCGCCCGGCAGTAGGTCGTCCTCGTATGAGGCCTTGTCGCCGGTCCCGTCGGAGAGTGCTTGCGTCAGGCCCCACGCTGCGGCTCCCGGTCCGGAAGCCCGCGCGAGCGCCGCCAAGTCGTTCCCGGTGCCGGGCGATCGTTCCCTGGCGGCCTCGACGGCGGCAGCGGTGCACACGTAGTTGCCGAACCCCTTGAGCACCGCGACTTTCGGTGCGTAGCCAGTGACCTTCTCGCAGGCACGAGCGACCACCGGGGCGTCCTTGTCGGTGATCTGCGACTGCAACGAGATCATCTCAGTCGAGATCACTGTGCGGGCACCCCACTCGGCGGCAGCGACAGCGGCGGGGATCAGGTAGGCCAGGGACTTTCCCGTGCCGGTTGGGGCCTCCCCAGCAACCTGCTGATCCTCGTCGTCCTGGGCGCCCTCGAAGGCCGTGGCGATGTCATCGAGCAGCGCCAACTGCCCGGGCCGCGGCGGGATGTCTGTGCGGCCGGTGATCTCTTCGACGCACGCTTCGAGCACGCGCCGGGAGGTTTCCTTGAGGCTCATAGGGCTGCGCGGATCCGGAAGCGGAGCCACTCGGGCTGGGTGGAAGGGGGGTCGCGCCAGAGCTGCGCCTCGGCAGACCTGATCGGCTCTCGGACGCCCGACTGGTGCATCCACCCGGAGAGGATGGCCGCACGGATCCCGAGCAGCTCGGCCACGCCGGTCGGAACGAGCCGCTTGACTTCGGCTGGTCGGCGACGGACCGCGGTGCGGTGACGTGACCGGCTCATTTGAAGACCACGCCTTCGTGACCGTCTTGGCGGAGCAGCGCATCAACAGAGTGGGTCAGATACGAGCGAACGTCGTCTCGGAGCTCGTCCGGGCCGACGCCGTTGACGAGCTCCCAGGTCTCGGGGTCGATGTCTACGGTGAGCTGGATGCGTACCTTCATGCTCTTAAGGTGTGCGGTCGGTCGGCGTCTGCTCCCCCGGCTCAGGCAGCGGTCTGGTCGATACCGCATAGCGCGTCCTGCCCGGCCCAGCGCTCGATAGTCGCCAGCACCTGCCCGGGCGTGGATCCCAACGGGCTGCCGGGGATGCGCGCGGCCTGCGCAGCCAGCTTGTGCAGCTTGTTGCGCGACAACTGCCAGCCCTTGGTGATTGCCTTCTGGTCCTCTTCGCTCATCGTCGAGTAGCCCGAGGTGGCCTCGTGCTCGGCGTCGATGTAGGAGTCAACCAGCGCGTGAACCAGCGGCCGGTCCGAGCTGCTCATCGAGTGCTCCTCGGCGATCCTGGCTCGGGTGGATTGAACGAACTTGAAGGACGGGCGCGGTTTCGGAGCCACTGCGGCGCAGGCAAGCATGTGCGGCCACGAATCGGGGCGCTGAAGGAGCGCGTGGGCGGAGTCCTCGGTCTGGTCGTCCCACAGCGCAAGCATCGCGGTGGTGACATCGCCGGGCACTGGTCCGCCGGACCCGTGGACGGTTTCGTACCACGCGCGCAGGGAGCGGCGTGCGAGCCGGTGGTCGTTCTCGAAGGCTCGCAAGATGTCGTCTCGGTCGCTCATCGAGTCGGGGCGGATGGCGGGGACCGCGCTCATGCCCTGGCACAGCGACACGGCGGCGATTTGTTCGCGGTCTGAGTCACGCCTGCTGCGGGTGGCCAGCAGGTACTCCTCCAAGATGGTCTCCATCTCGCCTTCGAGGTACCGCTGGAGGGCTGACGGCGCAGCAGCAAGCAACGGAGACGGCTCGTTGTCGACCAGGCCCGTGGGAGTGCCGTTTCGGGTGCCTGCGCGGGCCGAGTCGCGCATCGTGGACTTCAGCATCGAGCGGGCGGTCTGCCTCGTCCAGCCAGCGGCCGACGACCCGGCGGCCTTGTCGAGGCAGAAGAAGGTGGAGCCCTCTTCGAGCACCTTCTCCATGATCGACAGGGTCAACCGGTCGGCCAGGTCTACTCGGAGCTGGTCGGACAGAGATAGTCGGTAGACCACTGCCGAGACGACCCTCTCGATGATCTCCGACTGATAGATCACTGCCGCGATCTCCCGACGGACCTCACGCTCGGTGAGGCTCCCCCGGGCGAAACGCTCGATGAGGGCATGTACTTGCGAGTCAACTGTTTGGGTCACGCCATGAAGGTGTGCGGCTTTGGCGTGGATCCTCCCCGGTCGGCGTGCCCGCCCGGCCTACACGAGAGGCGGGTACGCCTATCCGGCGCGGCTAAGAGCCAGTGACTGGGCCAGGCTCTACCCGCGCCAGGAGGGAAGCTTCCTCGCGGACTCTGACGTCCTCGGGGTTGGTCGACGCGGTCTTCAGGAAGTCGGACGGGAGCGTGACCTCGACCGGCACCGCGCGGCCGGACAGGTCGGAGTAGATCGCTACAGCGCCGCGGATCACCTCGCCGGTATCGGGGTCGCGTAGGGCGCGCATCGAGTCCCAGTTGGGGGCGACGCCGCCGACGCCGCCCTGGGTGGCCTTCGCCGTGAGCCGGCGCATCCGCTCGGGGGTCGGCTCCAGCTTGAATAGCTCGCACGCAGCGGCTGCTTCGGACGGGTCCTCCATCGGCAAGATGAGGCCGCGGCTGATGTAGCCGGCAAGTCCGGCGTTCAGGGCGTCGGTGACCCGCTGCGTGAACAGCGACACGAGCACACCCATCGAACGCCCCAGCCGGCCAAGCCGTTCCACCTCCGCGCGGCCGGCCCCGAGAACCACCCACGCTTCGTCGAGCATGACGACGCCACCGCGGCCGGCGACCGCGGTGCCGGAGCCGAATACGATCATCCGGACCAAGGCCAGCGCGATCCGTTGCTGGATCGACGCCGCCGGGGCACCGGGTTCGGGTAGGTCGAGGTTCGCTGAGCCGACCTTGATCAACGTGATGCCCTTCGCGGCCGACAGCGACTCGCCGTGGGGGTCGAGGCCCGCGATGGCGCGGAACTGCGGACTGGAGGCGAGCATCGACTCGAACCTCTCGATTAGGCCCTCGGGGAGCGCGAGGTCGCGGCTGGCGATTCTCAACGCCTGGCCGATGCAGGTCGCGCCCTTCGATACGCCGTGGCTCAGCGCATGCTGGAGCGGGACCTCCATGTCGTCCTTGCGGGTGCCCCACGGGTTGATCGACAGGAGAACCGAGGCCGCCAGCTCTACCCCGACTTCGGGCTGCCGGGAGAACCGAATCGGGTCGAACACCCCGTCGGCCGAAAGCAGCGAGTCGAGCGAGTACACCTGTCCGCCGCTCAGGGCGACGACGGCACTCAAGTCGCTGGAGGCTTTCGGGTCGAAGATCACGACCGGTCGTTCCACTAGGGCGAACTGATGGGCCATGCTCAGCATCAAGACGGTGTTCGACGTCGGGACGTACTGCTCGCATAGATAGGTCCGGTCAGGCGAGTCGACGGTGATGCAACGCCCCGGCTCGTAGTCCGGGTCACTCGGTTTCACCGGCTCAATGGCGGTGATATAGAGCCACGTCGCGGTCTCTCGCAGGGTAGCGGGCAGCCTCTCAGCTTTCCGGGGCAGGCGGAACACCGGCTTGTCGGTGGTGAACTTGATCCGGTGTCGGTCCTTGCATGTAACGAGCTGACCGTCGACGTCCCGGTAGCTGGCCGGTCGGTCCCAGGTTGCCGATGCCTTGATTCCGAGGGATCGGATGAGGTCGAGCGCGTCAGATGCGAGCCTACGGTCGGATAGCGAAAGCTCGCAGCCCCCTCGCTTCCCGATCGTGCCGTCGGTGTCCATCAGCCCTTGGAGCAACGCCAACCGCTGATCGACCGACGACCGCAGGTAGGCCGTGGGGATGTGCTTCTCGCCTAGCACGCCAATGGCTCGGAGGTCCGCCTGTAGGCCGTGAGTGCCAACCGTATTGTGGCTACTCGGTATTCGGTGAGCCTGGTAGCCGCCGTCCTGGATCGCGGCAATGAGTCTTTGCATGTCAGAGTCGCCAGAGTGTTCCGGGGCGTCGGACTGAGTGAAGGTGCCGCTTCCGCTACCTCCATCGCCTAGCCACGCCCCGAGCACATATGGGGAGACAAGCAGGTCGGCTTCCGGCAACTCAACCGGTTGCGCAGCCCTGATGGCAAAGTTCGCCTGGCTCCCTGGACACCGGATTCCTGCCGCCAGCATCTCGCCCGTGGTCATGCGGGATTCTGGCGCTGCGGAGACTGGCTTGATGTGGTGTTGCTCTGCTAGCCGGACGGCCAGGCACTTGATCGCGACGGCGACATCGAAGACGAGCACGTTGCACTTCTGGCTGTAGCCAGTGCCGAGCGGCATAACGACCTCGCGGTACGCTGGCGTTGGCTCGATTCGCGCACTAGCTAGCGACTTTCGGATCCCGCTCACCGTCGTCTTATTCGAGTCCTGCCCGAAGATCAACCGGCTTAGCTCCGGGATTGTGTTCATCTGGTCTGTCGGGATGCCATCGGCTAGCGCGCGCTCAACCGCGGCAGTTTTCACCTTCTGCCACGCGCCCCAACGCGTCGCGTTTCCGCCCTTGGTTCCCTGCCAAACTGCGATCAGCGTCTCCAGCGCTGTGGCTGCCGGGTACAGAAGAACAGGGTCGGTCTTGCGTATCTCATTCTTGGCGAACTGGCGCGGTCGGGTGGTACTCACCTCCGTGAACGGAGCATCGACCGCCTTGAGCGCAGCCCGAACTGACAGCGCGTTGCGCCACCGCAAGTCCGGGACGGCGGTCAACACGTACTCGGTTAGCTCGTCGAGCGTCATATCGCCGGAGGCTTGCTCAGCCAGCGCCAAGAGCTCGGCCACCTGCTCTTGGGCTCTACCCCATACCGCGACCGCCTTCAGGCGCTTCGGGGCGCGGGTGTAGTTCCGATCCCGCCAACTGGACACGAGCCACTGGTGATCGTAGTCAGCGAAAACCATCTGGCCGTCGGACAGTGTGATCCGGTACAGCTCCGGAGTCTCATTGACCGGCCAGAGGTTGACGACCCGGCACGGCTTGCCATCCCGGCCGATGACCTCATCGCCCACTCGGAGGGTACCCATGGTTGCGTAGCCTGTCGGCGTTGGGATGGGTGTGGAGAGACGGACGAGCTTGCCCGCGCCGGTTTGTCCGGGGATCACCATCAGCGGGGCAGCGTCGGCGGTGCTGGCCGCAGTGGGCGAAACGAAGGCCGGTTGACGGTCCAGTTCGGTGAACCCGATGAGGGCGCCGTCCTGGTCGCCGATCGCGTTCAGCGACGGGATCCCCGAGCAGGCGACGGTCTGGATCGGCAGGTCGTGGGTGTTCGGGTTGTCCCGGACCGGGGAGCACAGCATAGTCTCGGCGAGGGCGCCGCGCTGGCGGAATGCCATCAGCGACAACTTCACGACAGAACCGTCGGGCAGCACCCGGTCGATGTCGCCTACACGGCCGCTCAATGCGACGACAGCAGACGCGCCAGCCAGAGTCGGAGGCGGTGCGCCACCGGTGGCGTACAGCTCCTCCACCGACTGGAGAGTCGCGACCATTTCCTGTTGTTCGGCACGTTCCATCTTTCCGTTCGATACCCGCTCGTTGATGTCGTCCATGTGCCGCTTGCGCTGCCGGCGCAGCTCGGACCGGGTGACCGAGCCGGGCTCTACCTGGCCGCGGATCGACACCACGAGCGCGCCTGCCTTGAGCAGCGTCGACACCCAGTGGGCCGACGGCGAGGTGGGGTCCATGAACCCGAGGTCGATGTCTTGGACCGAGGCGAACGAGATCGCGTGCTGATGGGGCACCGTGACCGGAGTCCAGGTGTCGCAGGCGTCGGTTCCGGCGTCGGAGGCGAGCTGCACCGAGGTAGCGTCGCCGAAAATGTGCAGGTGCTCAGCGTGGTTGAGCAGCGGTGTGTCCGGGTAGGAGCCGTGGTTCCACCAGGCGTTGGCAAGCCGGATCTGCTCCTGGGTGGGCTGCATCAGCCCGGCGGCGTCGAGGACCGCGGCGACATGCTCTGAGTCGGCGTCGTAGTCCGACAGCGGCGTGGTGCCGGCGACGATCGTCTCGACGACCGAGTCGACGGCCGCGCGCATCCCCCCGGTTCCGCCGACCTTTGCGACCAGTTTCACCCCGAACAGCAGCAGCCGGCGGTCGGTAGCCACCTGGTAGTTGGCGCGCAGGTGGTCGGCCAGCGGGTTGTCCGGGGCCGGGGTGAACAGCTTCGGGATGTTCACCAGCAGCAGGTGGGTCTCTCGGTAGGAGCCGCGCGACATCTGCCGGCGCCCGCCGACCGAAGAGGCCATCCCCGCCAGGCCGGTGTAGGCCGACATCAGCGGGCCCGCGACCTCAAGGCCGTCGGCGGGGGACTTCGCGTGAACGACGGGCGACATCGGGACCACCCGGTACATCCATACCGAGTTGTCGGTCCCCATCAGTCTGCCGTCGGACAGCCGGCCACGGAGCTTCGTCGGCCACGAGGGCACCTCGGTGATATCAGGCATCTTCCTCACCCTTCTCAGGCGGAGCCGGCGCGACGGTGCGTCCGACGACGGCGTTGCCGAACTTCTTCAGCGACGGCCCGGCACCTTCGCCGCCCCAGGCCACCACTACCGGGGCGGCCGAGCCGGCCTTGTCGACCAGCACGTCGAAGCTGACGGTCGGAGCCTCGTCGCCCTCTTCGAGAGGGGAGTCGGCCCACGTGATCGAGAACGCGACCGATACGACGACCTGCTTCGGCGCGACATCTTCGCGGTCGGCGACCTCGACGTCGTCGTCCCACCGGCCAAACGCTGCCCCCGTCTTCTGGTCAGTCAGCTTCGCCCCGATCAAGGGCACGTAGGCGTGGTCAGCGGCCCCGTCGCCGACGGCGATCCGCAAGGCGTCGGGATCGCCCGAACTGTAGGCAGTGGCCCAGGACGCGACGGCGGCTTCGATCGGCTCGCTCACCTGCACCTGGGTCTGGCCGGGCCAGATGTCGCCCTCCCAGGTCGCGTCGGATGGCGCTCGGGGAATCAGCGCCGGCTCGCCGAGCACGACCACCCCGGCCTCCGCGGAGACACCGAGGGTGACGGTGGAGTCGAAGAGGGCCCCTGAGACGGAAGCAAGGGCGAAACGGTGTGTCTCGATGCGGTCAGGGCCGGACTTGGTCGTATCGGCGGAAAGCCAGTCGACAACGCGACCGCCGGGCAGAGGCGACGGGTCAGCGCCGAGCCAGTCGGCGATCGCGACCTTGGCCTCGGCCTTGGTTTCAGCGAAGGTGCCGCCGGAAGCGGCAGGCGTGGTGTCTGCCGCTGTGAAGTGCGACATCACCAGCAGGATGTTCCCGAAGATCGAAAACGGCGCGAGGATCAGCCCGGCCCACACGCACCGTCGGTAACGGCGGGCTCGCCTCGCCAACGCGTCGGCGTCGGGCAGCCCGGCCTTCGGCACCTCCTCGGCAGCCTCCCACCACGGTCGATTGACCGTGATGGTCCCGGTCTGCTTCCGGCGGCCCAGCATTACTTCTTGACCAGGGTCGTGGCCGCGGCGAGCCGTGCCCGCGCAGCCTCGCCGAGCTTGATGACCGTCTTCGCCACAGCGAGTCCGGCCTTGCCGTCGCCGCCGGGCAGCGCCTGGGCCTTGCGCCCAGAAAGGCTCGCCGCTAGCACCCACACCGCCTTCAGGCGAGACCGTTCGAGTTGCACCGCGATGATCGCGGCCTCCATCGGGTCGCTCCCGGCGATGCGTTCCAGGTCAGCCAGCACCTGGGTCGATCCGCCCATGCAGATCGCGGTGGTCAATTCTGCGATACCGGTACCGCACCCGAGTAGCCGAGCGGCGATGTCGACGACCTCCGGCGGCGCCTCGGCGACCTCTTGGGCCTTGCGGGCGATTCGTCGAACTGCGGTCTTGTCATCCATTTGAAGTTCTCCCTGAGATTGGGGGCCCTTCCCCCCACAGCCATGCGTAGACAGAAGGCGAACCCGGCTCCTGGGGACATTGGAGCCGGGTTCGCCAGGGCGATCCGGCCGGGTGGGGAGATGGGTCCCAGCCGGATCTGGTCAGGCAGCGCCGAGGTCTTCGAGGTGCCGCAGGACGCGGACCTTCCGCTCGCCGGAGCCGATGGATTCGACCTCCACGTAGACGCGGACTTTCCGACCGGTGAGCGACCGTGCCGTCTGGGCCACGTATAGGCCCATCGGGTCGTCAGTGCGCTCGGTGCGAACGAACTCTTGGCCCGACGGGAGTGTCTCCCCCGTGATGGGGTCCTTGTTCTCCCGTTCGGTGCCGGTTTCGAGGACGACGACGCCCCGCGTGGAGCGCTTCTCCTTCCGCACGGACATCACGGAGCCGCTGAAGACCTTCACGCCGGACATCTGCTCGATGGACGCGACGACCTTCGAGTCCTCCCCAGCCATGACCGCAAGCTCAACTGCGGTGCTCTGAACTGCGAGCGACCATTCGGCCAGGCTGGCGTATCCGGTCTTCGGACCGGCCGCCACCACGGCGGCGGCGATCAGTTTGGTTCGAGTGTTGCTGTCCATAGGCAGTGGCTCCTTGGTCCGGGGGAAACGCGGTCACACCTAAGGTGAGCGGTCCGGCCGCAGATGCTCCCCGCTCCTACCTGGTGACCCGGACGATCGAGCCCAGGGCTCCGCGCTTGGTGGTCTCTTGCCGAATGGAGGTCGCCGCCGAGCAGGCTGTAGGCACACGAATAGTGGCCGGGCTCGGTGAGTCGGAAGCCCCGCGAGAACTTGACCTACCACGGTGTCATCGGATCACTCGTGGGGCGTGCCG
Source organism: Nocardioides sp. (assembly GCA_051657765.1). Taxonomy (GTDB): domain Bacteria; phylum Actinomycetota; class Actinomycetes; order Propionibacteriales; family Nocardioidaceae; genus Nocardioides. The sequence continues at coordinate 15,299 of JBOFLH010000671.1, forward strand.
ATGCGTCCACCGGCCATCGTGAGTGGCACGTTCTTGGTGCTACAGATAGCGGTCTTGTCCGATTTGTGGATTTTGCTGTTTCGGCATGTTGGGTGGCGTTGCGCGGCTACGATTCGAGTGGTTGTTGCTCTTTCTCGGGAGGCGATTTGATGCCGTGGTCTGGTGAGGTTCTGGATGAGGTTTGGACCGAGGTTATCGGCGATGCGGTTCGCGTAACCGTCACCAGAGTTTGCCCTGAGGAACGGCCGCTGGTTGATGAGGTGATCGAGAGCCGGTGTCGGGGGACTCGGCTGCGGGTCGATCCGGTTGCGGGGCCTGTGCGGGGTGTCGGTTTCGGCGTTGAGTTGTTGATGCAGACTCAGATCTTGGTTGACATCGGGGTCCAGGCGGTAGCGCAGGCTGGCGGCTTGGCGGTGGTGTCGGGTGGGGCGTGGGGTCTGCGTCGTTGGCGTAGGCGCGGTACACCCGAGCGGGAGGCGCTTCCCGATGATTGGGCTGATCGGCTGAGGGAATCTGCGCGGCGTCATGGTGAGGCGTTCGAGATCGATCCGGCTGTGGTCGACCTGTTGGCCGATGCGCTGGTTGGTGGGACCGCGCATCCTGATCGTGAAGGTCGGTAGTGGAAGCGGCAGGGTTCGAGTCGCGGGTTGATGTTCGTACGACTGGTTTGCGGTTGGGGTGGTTGTACGGGATTTTGACGGTCTGGGTATTGGCGCTCGGGGCGTTTGTGGGAGCTGTGTTGTATTACTCCCTTCTCGAAGATCACATTGGTAGTAATCGGGAGTGTGTAGCCGCAGCTACCGAAGCGTACGAGGTGGATGCTCTGGACGACAGTTATTCACCGGCTGCGGCGACGGAGCGCCTGAATCGGTGTTTTGCTCCTTTTCGAGGCGAAGAAGCACTGGCGATGGCCGCAGGGACGGTCGGTGTAGCGGCGATCCTTGTTGGGGCTTCAGTGGGTCGGTGCCGGTGGGACCTGTGGAAGTTGGGACGCGGTCTTCGGCAACAACCTGCATCTGTAGCAACCAATGGGGATCGCTTTGGTGAGGTGAGGCTTCGGTTCGATGAGTGGCGTTCTCGTTTCGGCCTCGACGAGGACGATGTCGATCTGGTTGTTGGGGGCGTTGATGTGAGGGAGGCATCGACGTGTGCCGGGTTCGGACTACGGCCCCGGATCGTGATTCCACCGGCGTTGACTCATCTCGAACGGTCGGCTTCTTTTGACGCGATCGTGTGTCATGAGTTGGGTCATGTGGCGCGGCGGGACACGACCTGGGTCGGTTTAGTGCAGGCGTTGCGGTGGCTTGTGGTGCCGGTAACGGCCGTGGTCTACCTTCGCGACCTGCTTTTCGGGACCGGTGAGGACACTCTTGCCGAGTTGGCGGTGGGGTCTGCTCGGGGATTGGGCGTGGCGCTCTTGTTGTTCTTGCTTGCCGGCGTGCTCTTGCGGGCGCGTGAGCTGGACGCTGACGCTGCCGCAGTTGCCGCCGGTCGCCGCCGCGAACTCGATCGGTTGCTGCGCGAGTATCAGCAACGAGACATCCGATTGGGGCGATGGCCGCGAGCGCGTGCCCTGTTAGCGACGCACCCCAGTCCCGCGCAGCGAAGCAGAGCGATAGCCGCCGAGGGGCGGTCCCCGCAGAGGATGTTGTTGTTCGTACGGGCTGCTGCTATCGCCGGGGCCGTAGCGCCACTCAGCTGGGTGGTGAGGCAGGCGAGCCTCAGCCTGCTGTACGGAGGCAACAGTCAGCCGGCGCTCGTCCTCGGCGCAGTCGTCGTTGGGGCAGTGATCCCATTCGTTGTGCCCCTACCGGGCCGGGGTCAGACTGAGTCCGATGAACTGGAGGCGGTGCCGTGGTCTACCGCACGGCTCCTGCTCGCGGCAGGCGCTTTCGTCGGGTTCACGGCCGGATCGTTGGCGATGCCGGGCCTGCAAATGTTGGACGTCGCACCAACGGGTATAACCCTCGTCGACGGGTTGTGGCCTGGAGCCGCCGCGCTGACGGGAAGCGCCCTCATCTGCGCTGGAACCGCCTGCCTATGCGCTAGCCTCGCGGCCTGGTCGATGCGGCTGCGGACACCCGGCATCGTTACCCGAGGGCTCATGATGACGCTCGCGGTATCCGTCTCGACGACCAGCGTGTGGGTGATCACGTGGTTCGGCCTAGGCAACTGGCAGCCCGGAAGTCTCTACATGATCACCTCTGACGCCGCATCGCCCTGGGTCGTCATGTCTCTGATGGCGCTGTTACCTCTCGGGTTTCTCCCGATCCTCGGTTTGGGAATCGCCTGCTTCAGGCACGGGTTCCGTGCTGCGCTGCGGCGTGCGGTTCGGGTTTTGTGGCTGCCGATCGCAATAGGGGCGGTCGCAGGTGGTGTGTTCCTCGTCTGGATGTTGATATGGCAGATCGCTGATCCATCAAGCGAGAACGACGCGGCAGCAATCGCGGCGGCAACCAATCGATACTTCCGCGGATTCGTTGCCGGCCTCATCCTCGGCGTCGTGGCGTTCGCGCTGTCGCGGCCCCACACCAAGACCGGCACGGTTCGGGCGGCCACAAACGCCTTGGTCGCTGGCGGGGTCGCCGGCCTGATCTCGATAGCAACGGTGGCCGCGTTCACAGCAGTGCGGATCTCGTCGTGGTACACGATCAAGACGTTCCTGGTGAACACGACGTTTTGGATCGTGTTCCTTCTCCCTTTCCTAGCATTGCTCGCAACCCTCGCGCCACACCACCGCCTACGGGCCATGATTTCAACTTGGTCGCGTCGAACCTGGCCAAGCAACAGATCGGTAGCCGTACGCGTTAGCTGGAACACCGCAATCCTCGTTGCGGTTGCCGGTCTGGCCACTATGACCCACGTGGCCGTCCCCGACGTGTTCGACGCAGCGGACTTCGCGCTATCGCCCGATCCGCTACCCCCCGACAGAAAGCCCCTGGCGGCCATCCCTCCAGGTGATCGGATCGACCTGCGGCGGCCGCTCACCCAGGCAGAAGCCCGGCGAGTGAGCGATGCGGCCGGTGCGGTCCTCTCCATGGAATGGAAGCCCCAAACCGTGGAACCCGACACCGCTCGAAGCCGGGTCAAACCATCTCGCTGTCAGCCATTCGAAGACAACAAACCCTGGGCTGTGCCACCAACGCCCGCCAGAGAAGAGCAACGAGACTTCGCCACGTTCACCCCTGACGGAGACGACTGGGCGCTGTCGCGTCTATTGAGAATCAACGTTTCGTCGTACCGGAACCTGGTCGGCGCTGACCAGGTCACCCAGGTAGAACCATCGTGCAAGCGATTCATCATCGGCGAGCTGTCTATAGCGATGAGGCCAACCCCAGACGTCCCCGTGCCCGGAGCCGCAAGAACCTGGCGAAACCGAGCCACATGGACACAAGAAGTCAACGGTCGAGACACCGCCGTCGACTACCGAATCCTGATGATCGACACTGGCTACACCACGATCGCCCTCGACCTCTACGCACTCGACGACACCACCGCCGACTGGAAACTCCTCGACCGAGCTGCCGACCAAGTAATCGCCACCCTCGACCGCATCCCCCCAAGCACATCCCGAGACGACCGCTGACCGCCAGTTCTCGAAGCCCGAACCTCATAGCTTCTGGCTGACCCAGACAAGCCCAGACCACTCACAAACCGCGCCGATACCAGTCATCCCGAAACCAGGACGAAGCAAGACAACCCTGCCGAATCTGCACTCCCGCCTCCAGAGAGCAGCAGCCCCTACACACCGAGGTTGTCCCGAGTTTCGTGGAACTTCGGTGGCGGTCCGGTGAATCGCGGCTGTGGTGCTGGTGCCGGCAGATGCGGCCAGATCGTGGCTTCGGTGTGGTTAGGCCGGTGGGAGGGTGATGGTGGCCAGGAGTGGTCGGTGGTCGGATGCGGGTGTGTTGCGGCGTTGGGTGGGGTTGTCGGTGATGGACGCGGGTGTGGGTCCGGCGGTGATGACATCGCCGTCGCTGATGGCGTTGGTGATGGTTCTGGAGGCGAGGATGTGGTCGATGAGTTCGCGGCGGCCGCGGTAGATGCGGCTGTAGCGCAGTGGTTCTGGGATGCGTGGGGCGAGGTTCCAGAGGCGTTGGGGGTCGCCGTTGTCGGGTTGGTCGTAGCCGCGGGTTCCGATTTCGGAGCCGGGTGGTCCTTGCAGGATCTGGGTGGTGGCGGCTTCGGTGGTGTCGTTGAGGTCGCCGAGCACGATCACGTCGTCGACGCGACCGGTGAGGAGGCTGGTGGCGTGGGTGCGGACGGTGGCCGCCTCGGCGGCGCGGCGGTGGAGTGCGTAGGTGGCGTAGCGGGCGCGTTCGTCCTCGTTCTTCGGGGTGAAGCGGCCGCCTGGGAAGGTCAAGAGTTTCGACTTGAAGTGACACGACAGCAACCCGATACGCCGGCCGCTGGTGGTGAGTTCGGCGGCGAGTGCTGGGCGGGGCATGCGGGTGATTCCAGCAGAGGTGTCGTCGCCCTGGATCGCGGTGAATTCGGTGGGGAACTCGGCCACTTGCTCGATGTTGGTCAGTTCGGGCCGTGAGAGATACCCGACGGCGATCCCCCTGGAGTCGCCGTTGGCGAGGTAGGTAAACCAACGCCCGCCGATCCTCTGCGCGAGGTCATCGAGGGCGTCGGTATCGCCGACTTCCTGGACCGCTAGTACGTCCGGGTTCAGTTCGGTGATGGTGGCAGCTAGCGAGTCCAACTTCTCCCGGTACACACCATCGTCGGCGGGACCGCTCGGCCCACCAGGCCGAAACAGGTTCTCCAGATTCCACGTCCCGATCCGCAGCTTCGTCACGTCTCCCACCCAACCACACACCCTGAGTGGTGGTAGATATCGACATCACCCAAGGCCGGACCTTGGGCTGTGCGCTCGTCGTGAACGAGCGCGCCCACCTGTCGCTATATAAACCAAGGTGAGCCCCAGATGTTGCCATCAACTTGGCCACGTATCGAGGCCGTGTAGAGGACGAGGATCACGCAGGCTTCTATGCCCTCGCCGGGCGAACCAGCCAGCTCGGCTCTGTAGACCCTTGGGTGGATCGTTCTGGTGAGCCGGGGGTCCTGCCGAGATGACCGAGCCCAACAGCGCGCCCCGCAAAGAACCATCCACAAGTTCTGATTATTGCTCGATTCTCGGTCGAGATTCCGAGTATCACCGCGATGGCTGACTGCTCTTAGTTGCTGTGAAGCAACAATTGGAAGGAATGGTCATGAACAGCTGGATCCCGAGAACAGCGATACTTCTGCTGGGACTATTGCTACTCGGCAGTTGTGGTCTGAGCCAGGAAGTGGCCCAGACCCGAAGCGACGGCCTCCTCGCGGTCAACGACGCCCTTCAGCGTCTAGAGAACGAGTCAGGAAACTGGCAGTCCATCCTTGCCGAGACTCGCGACACCTTGATCTCCGAGGGCCAAAGCACACTGGCCAACGAGGTCTCCGACATCGCATCCAGAGCCGTCAGTGACGTAGGAATCGAAGCCCGGTGCTACACCGACTTTCTCGGGGATCGAGTCAAAGACGAACTGCGACGGATACGCGCCAGCATCACCGGCGACACCTTCACCCCCACGCCCGTCTTGTGCAACCCAACCCCAAACATCGTCAAACTCGAGTTGCCACCAGAGCGCCGGCCCGCTGTCGAACTCTCCGGCTACAACCTCAACACCAGCGTCGTACAGGTGTGGCTCATCAATAACCAGGATCGCGTGGACGTAACCCAACACCTCAGCAGCCCCTCGTCCTACCTCCTAACCCTCAACACCGGCGTCAACGGCGTCCCTTTCACCGCAGACTCTCAAGCCAACTGCAGTTCGACCTCATCGGAGCTGACAGCCGCTCGATCAGCGTCGTCCAGCCACCTCCTCCGACACCTCCAGCTGACTACCCCAACAGAGTGCTCCACGTCTCCGGATCAATCGATGTGCTCGATGACGAGTCCGGCGATGACGAGCACGATGTCTGGCAGCTCGACGAACGCATCAACGTCCAAGCCGACGCACCGACTCCCTTTCACTTCGACAAGTGCACAGGCGACGAGGTCAACGCCGTCATGCACCTGGACACCAGCCTCGACCGATCCACCGGCACGATCACGATGGCCGGTCGAGTGCAGTACTTCGAACAAGACGACTGCGACCGCGGAGACCTAGAACAGCAAAAGGAATTCACCATCACCCTGGAACGAGGCCAGACCTACCCCTTCACCTACCCCCTCGGCGACGGCGACGGTCACGTACACCCCAATCTAATCTTCAGCAACGTGGACCCTTAACCCTCCAGTCAGATAGCTAGCCGAACCGCCGGAAATCCAATCCACTCGCGACGGATGGCAAAGGCCCACTGTTCTCGGTGTCTGTCCTGGTCGGCAGCCACTTGAGGTAATAGCACCGGCTGGATTCAAACCTGCGCTCCCGCCTCCGGAGAGCGGCCCCTTACGCACCCACTCCCGCAGGTCACAGGCCTATAGTTTGCGTCCGATGAGTCGCGGTGGGGCGCCGGTGGGAGACCTTCGAGATCCGTCCGCCGGAGCGATGTCCGATCAGCCATATGGAGGGGGCTCACGATTGAGGTCGCGTCGGGTCTTGACCGGCCGGAACGGCGGTGGGTCACTATCGCCGACGGGGTCGAGGTTCTCCGCCCAGATCCACTGCTGAAACACCGCAGGCGCTCCGCGGTCGTCGAGGCCGGTGAACGTGACCAGGCCGCTCCATCCGGACCCGGCCCGGTCTTGGCGCCACTCAGTCAACAAACCGGGCGCCACGTATCCGGTGCGGTAGACCCACACATGCCGGCCCCCACCGAGCCGGCGGGCAGACATGCTGTCGACGTGCATCGGCACATGGAACCACGAACCTCGAACAAGCGTTCGAGACATGTCCGTTGTCGACGAGCGGTTCCATCGATCGCGGAAGATCAGGTCCCATGGCCAACTCCGTCTATGTGTGTCGAGTGATCATTAGCTTGATCAGGGCCGCAGCTCCGGCGCGCAGCGGACACCACCAGACAGACGACGCGCCGACATGGCGTTGACGCACCCCTCTCAGCGGACGGACCTACCCTCTCGGCGCTCGTTGAGCAACTTGCTTGCGGCCCGTCTATCGTGCTCGACGATCGACAGCTCGCGGGACCACTGGGCATCCTGCTCCGGCGTTGCCGTTCCGTCCTTGGTGGCCTTCCGTGCCGCTGCCTTGATCTTCTCGGCCCGCCAGAAGTGCGCCGACGACTCTTCCTCGATCTCCGGGAAGCAGTAGTAGTCGTCGTTGAAGTAGTCCACCTGGGAGTTGGACTGTTGCTTGCCGTACCGCAGGCCGAGGCCCTTCAGTCGGTCGTGGATCTGGTTGGCTTTCCACGACGACTCGATACCCCGCCCCGGGGCTTCGGCGGGGTCGCGGCCGGTGTCGGAGTACTGGTCCTCGTCCTTCATGCCGGTAACGGTGATGCTGGTGGCGTGCGAGCCGGATTTGCTTGTCACGCTGTAGCCGTACTCCGAAGGCAGGTAGCCGGCCTCGATCGCGTCCTTGATGTCGGCGCGTATCCGCTTGTTTCGTTCAGTCCTGGAAAGGCGGATATCGCGCCGGTCGCCGGTGACCACGGCCCCGTAGTAGTTGTCCTCGTCGGTGGTCTCGAAGTCCGGCTCACGCCACGTCGGGTGACTCTTCCACTGCCGCTCGGCGTTGTCCTCGCGGACCATCGCCTCGGCCAACTCGCGGGGGCGGTCGAATTCGCCACGTCGGATCGCCCGGTGTATCGGCATTAGGTAGCTGGTGTACATGTCGTCGATGTCCTGCGCGGTCAGGCCGTCGCCGCCAAGGTGCGCAGCAAGCCGCTCGGTGTAGTACGGCTGGTCGGGGTCATAGGGCGTGGCTCTCGGGCCGAACTCGTGGGCGATGAAATCCACGATCGCGCCAGCCCGCTCGGAGTCGTCGCCGGCCCAGCGGGGATCGTCGGCCGGTTGGCTGACGAGAGCCACGTCCGTTTCGTCTCGTGCCGTGGCGGCGAACTGGCCGCCATCGGGTGTGCCAGCGATGACGCGGTTCTGGTTCATGCCTGGAAGGTGTGCGGCTGGTCTGGGAATGTCCGCACTTGCCGGGGACGGGCGGAGCGCAACGAACGGCACGATGTGACCCGCGCGGCGGTCGAGACGTTGTTGCGGTGCCCGAGATCGCGCATCGCGTGACGCGCGACAAGCAGGGTGGCCGGGGAGGTCGAACGCATCACGCTTCCACGAGCGCGGACCACGGGCGGCCGGAAAGGTCGGCGGAGTGCAGGCGAATCGCGGCCGCGCTCATCGCCCACATGTGCCGAATGCCAGTAGTGACCCATTCGTCCCACGCGTCGGCGTCCTTGCCGAACGGGATCGGGTTGGCCTTGAAGTAGGCGTGCAGGGCGCCACGAACTCGCTTGTGGGCGCCGCTTTGCCAGTCGACTGTGCCGGTCAGGTGTTCGGTCACGACCTGGGTGACCATGTGGTTGAAGGTGCCAGTCAGGCCGTCCACGGTGTCGCGGGTCGGTTTGACTCCGGCGGCGGTGATTTCCTCATAGGCGAGGGTCGCCAGCGCCCACACCGCGACGGCTGCGTACGAGTTGGGGTTCAGCGCGCCGCCGCTGATCTCTTCCCAGGGCTTGTCTTCGGTCAGGAAGTTCATGTTGGTGTCCGCCTTCTTCCGCTCGGGCTGTTGCCTCTCGCCAGCACCGTGTGCGGAAGGGTCCGGAATGCTCTCCGAGGCCGATCCGAAGTCCAGATCCATCGACGGCGGGGCATCAGCGCGCTCGCCGTACGGCTTGACGACGGGGATTCCCAGGTCGGTGGGGAGGTTGTCGACGCGGGCGACCTTGCCTTCGGCGGCGGCGGCGGGGCAGGAGTTGACCATCGGGCACCAGCCGCACAGCGGGGTCACCTTGCTGTCGAACGAACCGCGGTCCAACTGCCGGTTCATCGTCGCCCAGCCCTTCTTGAAGCCGGCGAGGGTGGCGCGCATCTTCTGATCGCTCAACGGGACTGTTCGGGCCCGGCCGTGACGGGTGTACTGGAGCTCCAGCTCGACGACGTTGGTGCAGAGCTTGGTCTCGGCGGCGGCCTTGTACAGGCGCATTTGGTCGCCGTGGTCGTCGCCGAAGCGGGTGATGTTCTTAGGCACAGAGCCGGTTTTCGTGTCGACCAGTTTCAGTCCGCCCTCGACGTGCTCGATCCGGTCGACGTAGCCGATGAACGGGACCCCCTCGACCTCCACGTCTTTCAGCTCGGTCTCCAGGGAGTGCACCGAGACGGCCGACGGGTCGGTCATGTCCCACAGTGGTTTGTAGCGCTCGTGGACCTCGGCGATCCAGATGCCCCGCTTGGCCGCGGACTCGTCGTCGGTCGCCGGCCACTGCTTCTCGGCGTGCGCCAACAAGATGTTCATCGCGCTCTGAGGCGCCCGCTGGTCGGGCTCCAACCCGAACAGGTCTTCGAGAACCGTGTGGACCGACGTGCCGAGTTCCGCGGCGCCGAACGGGTCAGACTTCTCGGGCAGGCACTTCTCCGCGGCCCAGCGCGCACCACAGCCCGACATCGACTTCGACGCCGACGGCGATAGCGCGGGCGGTCGCAGGGACTCCAACACCTCGGGGTTGGTGACCATCAGCCGAGCGCCCTCCCAGGCGAATACCTCGGATAGGGCTAGTTGACGTCGTTCGCTGGATCGCACATAGGGTTCTATGCCGCGGGCCGGGACCCGGCGGCAGAGCTACACCCCGACGACGTCGAAGTGCTCTCGGCAGACTCTCTCGAAGACGCCCCGGACCACCGCGACCGTCGCATAGCTGGCGGATCGCGACAGCCCGAGTTCGCGGCCGATCCTGACAGCGTTCGGCACCCCGGTCAGCGCGTCGGCGCACCACAAGCGGGCCACGTCCGCGGTCACCGTGGAGATCTCCGAGCACCTCCTGATCGCCAGGCTCACCAGCCGTTCTGCGTCGACCGGGTCGAGAAGCGTCTCGGCTGCCTCAGTGGCTGCGATGTCGTGGCCGTTGGCGATGTCGATCGTCGTCGGATCGAGGAGATCTTCGGGCCGGCAGTACATGCCCTGGCGGACGATGTCGGCGCGAGTCTGAGCGAGCCGGTCGTTGGTCGCCTTGACGACTTCGATGTTCGAGGGCTCGCGGTGCAGCTCGGTCAGGAGCGCGTCGCGGGTCTTGCGCAGCTCACGGCGGCGCCGCGACGCGCCAGCGGATCCGGCCATCGAGTTGAACCCGGCCGAGGAGTCCACGAATGCGCTGACCGTAGACCTGATGCGAAAGTCGAGGAGGCCACCGAGAGCGACCGCCTCATCGAGTCGGTCCGGGTGCTCGACCATCTCCTCGATGAGCGACCAGGCGGTCTGCCGCCCCAGTGACGCGAAGTCATCGAGCCAGGTGTTCCGGTCGACCCGGTAGTGCACGCATAGGCGGCCGGCGACCGACCGGATGTGCGGGTCGATGGACTTCAGGAACGCCTCGGCCAGCGGCCGGCGCTCCGGAAGCGGTGCAGCCGAGATAGCGCGAAGCTGGTCTGCCCACGCGCTCATTGCGGCCTCGCGGCGAGCGGGAAACCGGGCCACGGCGGTGCGCTCTTGGGCTGCTGGATGTCCAACCACGCCAGGAACCTCCGGCCGCCGGCTCGCGGGTCGAGCAGCCACGCCACGGTGACGCGGTGGGCCGGTGGGCAGCCGGGGACCCGGGCGGCCAGCTCGGCCATCAGCCGCTTGGTGGTTCCGGGGCCGACTCCCTTGCAGGACATGTGCAACTGTTGCACAAGGATCCGACGCAGCGGCTTCCCTTCCTCCCGAGCTGCGGCTTCGAGGACGTCCGTCGGGGTCAGCAGACCCTCGGCCAGCGCCACCAGGTATTCGGCCCGGGTCGCCCGGGCTGTTGCAAGCGCCTCCCGAGCGCGTACGACGTCGGGTTGGGGTGATGTCACGAGTTATCGCCTCCACTTGTTGATGACGCCGAACCAATTATCAAACCGTCAACCATCCGGTTCTCAACCTCCCCGCGTTCGACCACCCCGCCATCGCGTCCGGCAAGACCCGAAGCGCAGCCTCGGCCCGAGCGGCACCAAGCCGGTCCCTCGGGTACTCCTCGCGGTACCGCTTCAGCAGCTCCTCGATGTCGCGGATCGCTCCGAGCTCGGCAGCCACCCGACGGACCTTCGGGCCGACGTGCGGGTCACCGATCTCCCGCCTGATCATCGTCGGAGCGTCCCGCCTGACCGCGGCGCACAGGTACTTCATCGGGTCTACCTTCACGAAGGCGTGCGGCTCCAGCATTAGGTCGATCATCGGGTCGATCATGCCGGGGTGCCCGGACTCCTCCGCAGTGGCTGACCGCCCGTAGACCATCTCGTCGAGCACTCCCCGCAGCTTCGTCTCGTCGAGCAGGTCGCGGCTTTCGCCGGTGTGCCGCCCGATCTCGTCACGGATGCTGGCGTGGCTACGGACTAGCGCCCGCCAGGCGTGGGGCTCCAGGTAGGTTCTCAGCGCCCACCGGGCAGCCTCGCCGGCCTCGACGAGTTCGGCGATCCGACGCTCGACGGCCATCGGGGACTCGACGGGCACCCAGACGTGGTCGTCGGCGACCACTGCGTTGCATAGATCAGGGTCGGCTCCGAGCAGCACCGAGCTCGTCCGGTGGTGGCCGAGTCCGGCGGTCGCGAAGGACGCGCGCTGCCGGCGGCCCGGGCGAATGAAGCTCACCGATGACCGCGACCAGTCCAGTCGCAACGGGAACAGCGTCCTGCCCCGCGACTTCCGACCGAGGTTCGCCCTCGGGACCACCCACTCCCAGGTGGGCGCCACCCAGAGTCCGCCGCCAGCGGGAAGATCGGCCGAGGACAGCGCTGCGGCATCCCGGCCAACCAGCACCGCGTGCAGCAACGCGCTCAACGGCTCCAGCGATCGGTGACGGCCTTCGGTGAACTCCACGCCGAGTGCGTCGGCGGCTAGCTTGCGCAGCCGTGCGCTGCCTCCTGCCCAGCCGCTCATCGCAGCCCCAATCGGGAGAGCCAGGACCGTTTGGCCGGCGACGACTGGCGCAGCGATGAACGGCTGGTGATCCTCGCCAAGGCCGCGTCGAGCAGCGGCGCCATGGCCGGCATCGTCGCGACGGTCTTCCCGAAGTTCATTGCGTTCGTGATTGCTGGGTCGTAGGCCGCGAAGCCGAGGAACACCGATCGCCTGTTGAAGTTCGCCGCGGTGTAGGGCCGGTCGATCTCAGCGTCTGCCGGGATCCGGTTCATCATGGTCAACTTCCGCGACTGGATGCCGGGCTGCCGGGCGAGCTGATCGATCATGTTCGCGGCGCTCGGCGCGGATGCGTCGGTGACGCCGATGCTCCAGGCTCCGGTGGTCATCAGCGGGTAGATGAGGCCGGTAACGACGCCGGAGAAGTCGGTAGCCTCCAGGATCTGGGTGTCCACCACCACCAGGTCGGCCATCTTCGCGGCCTGGAGGATCAGCTCGCGATACAGCTCGGGCGTCACGACCTTCGGGTCGGCCAGCGACGGAGGCGGGGCCGTCAGCAGAGTGAACTCCAGCCGCTCCAGCCGCTTGGGGCGCGAGGCGTTGAGCGCCTCGGGGTCAATCAGTCCCTTTCGAATGTCGACGGGATCGGCGATTGCGGCTTGGTACACCGAGGGGAGTGCCCGGTCGCCGCCGCAGGTACCGACGCGAAGGAAGGTCCGGATGTCGCCCTGGCCGACGCTGGAGTCGACGAGGATCGTCCGGACACCTGCCATGCCGGCACGCTGAGCGAGTCCAGCACTGGTTGTAGTTTTCCCTGCTCCGCCCTTCGACGACCAGACCACGACGACATGCCCGGCCCGATCGACGACCGGAGCGGCCTCCGGCTCGCCGGCCCTCTGGATCAGCCAGGGATTCGCGCCAGGGCGAGCGGCATGGGGCCGGAACGTGCGCGTACCGGTGACGGCGGAGGGCCTGGGAATCTGGACAACCGGCGCGTCAGGTCGGGGCTCGATTGGTGAAGACTCTGACTCGCGAGCCGCCGCGACGACGGGCGGAGCACCCCACGGGTCCTCCTCGGCTGCTGGCTCCGGTTCGACGACCGCCGCGAAAGGGTCGTTACCCCACAGGTCGTCGTGGGTCTCTGGCTCGATCGGCTCGGACCTGGCGACAAGGAGCGGCTTGTCACCCCAAGGGTCGTCGCCGGCAGCATCGGCCTGGCCCGTCTCCTCACCCACCGGGTCCGGCTCATTGAAGATATCGTCAGCGGCGGCCCTCTCGGCGAATGGCGTTTCCCCGAATTCGTAATGATCGTTCAACACCAGGCCGTCGGAGCCGCTCGGGACAGTCAGGCCAATGGCGGCGAAGATCTCGGCGAGTGTCGCCGGAAGCTCGACCGATGTGACCCGGGGGAAGTCGGAGCGATTGGTGTCGGCTCCGACCAAGAGCGCGATCCTGGTTTCGCGAGACGCCCGCTCCAGCCAGGGCCGCATGCCGGGCCACGGTGTGCCGGCAATGAGGATGGGGATGGGGCCGGAGGAGTCCATGTGCTCGCGGACGCCGGTGGCTGCCGACCGGTAGTCCTCCCCGGTGACCGGCCGGATGCCGTGACGAGGGCAGGCTTCGCCCAGATCGGGCATGCCGATCAGGCCCACGATGAGAGGTGATGTGTTTGGCTCCACGCGGGTATCTATGCCGTGGCTCGGAAACCGGCGGCAGAGTTAGCCGCGTGGCTGGTGCAAACGAGTCCATGCCGAGATGGTGTGCGGCTGTCTCACCGATGTCTGCGGTCGGGGATCTGTTCACGCCGACAGACATGCGTAGACGACTCGCCGGGCTCTCCACTCCGAGGCCGTCCGTGACTACTGAATCAGATTCCGGAGGCAAACTGATGTAAACGGAATTGAAATGTAGGATTGCATAGGTATTGGTCGAGCCTCCAGAATCATGTTTCCCCAGGTCAGCGGCCCTTTTCGTGCTGCTCTGGTCACCTGGGTCAGTTTTCCGGGGTATAGATACACACACACATACGTACATGTGTGCATGTGTGCATGCATGCGCACGCGTACACGTATATACATACACACACAACTGACCAATCTTATAGAGATATATATAAAATAGGGGGTCTGACCGGGGAAAACTCAAAAATTCGATGGTTTTCGAAACCGACCACTCCCCCGAGCGAACCCGTCCAACGGGTTGCCCATCGGCGACCAATCCGCTGAACCTGGGGAGCATCCCCCGCAGCACCGCACACCATCAGTTCGTGGATATCTATGACTTCGACCCGTACGACACCAACCAAGACCTCGGCGCGGGAACTCCGATCCTTGAGGACGCTTTCGACTTCGACCCCTACGACGAGCCCCAGGCATCAGCAGAGAAGGTGGTGAGCGAGCCGGAGGACGTCGAGGTTTCCGACCTCGATATCTCTGCCCTACTCGGTCCGCATCAGCTCTGGGCGCCCGAGGAGTACGCCGCCGCAGGCGTGCACGGTGGTAGCGCCCGGAAGCTCTCCGGTTCGTTCGTCGCCCCACTGATCACCGCTGCCCGCGGGTACAAGTCGTTCGATGCCTCCACCCGAGTTGAGGCTTTCAAGGCCATCGACACCGGCGGCGTGAAACAGCGGCGGACCCTGTCGAACGCCCTCGACGACGGCGACGTGCTGATGATGCCCTGGCACTCCATCGACCCCGACGACGCCGTCTCGGTCCAGTTCCGGCCCGACGTGATCAGGGACCCCGAGAACGAGCCTAAGTACCAGTTCGTCGGCGGATCGGCGACACCGCTCGCCATCCACCCCGCGACCCCGCGCAAGTGGCTTCAAGACTCCCCCGTCGTCTTCATCGTCGAAGGACTCCTCAAGGGCGACGCCGCCCTGACCGGCTGGCTCATCGACCGAGGCGTGCCCCGCGAAGCCCTCGGCTATACCGGCGGCGATGCGCAGCAAATCCTCGAAGGCATCCTCGCCCGTATCCCCGCCGACGAAGCCGTCTCTATCGTGTCGATCGCCGGCTGCCACAACTACCGCCAGAACCCCGAGTGGTCCATGCTGCGGCTCAAGGGCCGGGAGGCGTGGATCGGCATCGACGGCGACCTCGCCACCAAGCGCGCGGTATGGGACGCGGCCAAAGGGCTGCACGACCTGCTGGAGAAGAAGCTCAACGGCTCCAAGCGCAAGGGGAAGAGGCCCCGCGTGCTCGTGCTCCCGGCCCACAACGTGGTCCACGGTGAGACCGTAAGGGAGGAGCGGCTCGGGGTTGACGACTACCTCGCCGGCCACGGTTCCTGGGCTGACATGGTTGGGCTGCTCGAAGATGCTATGCCTGAACGGCCCGCGCGCCTCGGTGCCAGCATCCGTGTCGAGGCGGACATGTGCTCGATCTCGGAGTACCGCGACCACGAGGACCCCGCCCGCGCCGGCTGGCATGTCGCCGTGCCGATCGGCGGGCGTGTTGTCCGCAAGGTCGACACCAGGACACCGACCGACGCCGAACGCGCCACCGGCCGACTCGGAGAAGGAGTGCCGACCGGAGTCAGCGACCGCGCGACCATCGAGATCGAGGTGGCCACGATGACACCTGACGGACAGAAGGTCACCGGAGTCATCACCGGGCCGATGGCGATCCTCGACTACCACCCCGAGCAGTGGGACCGGCAGGGCGCCGTGATCCCCGCGATCATCCGCGGCTCCAGCAACTGGCCGCCGCGCGGCCCGGCAGGACTCACCTTCGTCAGCGGGATCAAGCTCTCCTACTACGACGCTCCGAGTGTCGTGCGGTGGGAGGCGATGGGGTACGTCCCGACGGCCTCTGGCGTCCCTGACTTCATCGTCGGCAGTCAGGTCGTCGGCTCCGACGAGAGCCTCTCCGGGCTCACCGGTGACCTGTTGGACTCCTGCGAGCGCTTCGGGTTGCGAGGTGATCACGGCGCGGCCTACGACGACCCGGGCTTCCAGGCCGAGATCAAGGACGCGATCGAGACCTACCTCGACTACGCCATCATCCGGCAGCCCTGGGCCGACCAGCGGTACGCCGCCGCGGCTATCGCCGCCGGCATCCGGCCGGCCATCCCTATGCCGAACTCGGCCGTGCTCTACTGCTCCGGTCCCCCGAACTCCGGGAAGACTTTCAGCTCGGAGGTCGCCGCGGGGTTCTGGCAGGCCTACCCCGGTTCGCTGACGAAGCCACTCGGTTCCGCGGAGGACTCCCCCACCTTCGTCGAACTATCGATGTCGAGGTCGCTGCTCTGGCTGCACGACGACGTCGCCCCCTCGGCGTCGAAGGTGAAGGCCGACAACGACGCCGCTCGGGCCGGGACCATCGTGCGGTTCAAGTTCAACGGCACTGCGCCGGGCCGGGCCACCGCCGACCGGAAGATCCGATCTCGCAACACCCCTGCGGCGCTCCTCATCTTGACCGCCGAGAACGAGCTCAGGGCACCCTCGGAGCGCCAGCGGGCGCTGGTCTGCCACTACCGCAAGGGAGTGCTCAACCCTTCGCGTGAGCCGACTGACGCAATCCTGGCGTTGCTGCGTCGGGGCGACCACCAGCACTCACTGGCCCCGAACAGGATCATCCTGGGGTTGATCGCGCGGTTCCGCCACGAGGTCGCCAAGCGCGGCTGGGCGCAGGTCCAGCAGGAGATCCGGGAGAACATCAGCAAGGCGTCCAGCCGGGCGACACAGTCGATGGGCGGCGAAGCGTCGGCCACCCGGCACGACGATAAGGCAGCCGACTTCAACATCGGGCTCGGCTACCTGCGAGTCATGGCCCGGGAGGTTGGGTGCGAGGACTGGGTCCTCGATGCCATCAGCAGGCTACAAGACGGCATCATCGCGCTCGCCGAAGACGGTCGTGTGGCCTCGATCGCGTCCAGTCCGGGCCAATCCCTCATCGAGGCCCTGCGCGGCGCTCTCAGTCGTGGACGGGCATTCGTGGCTCACGCCGAGGACAGCGGACGGCCTCCGTCAGATCAGCCGCAGGTCAACCAGGCTCTGGGGTGGTCTCGGACGCCGGGCGGCAACCACGGCGAGTGGCAGCACAGGAACACCGGCGATCAGATCGGCTGGCTGATGTACGACGAGGGCGAGCCCTTCGTGATGTTCGACTCTCGGGCCGCGTTCAACGTTGCCAAGTTCGTCTACCCGGACTTGATCCTCGACGGGCAAACCCAAGCGTCGTCCTGGTCCTCCGCCACCTCGGAGGGTCTCGGTCTCCGTCGCCTCCTGGCGGGCAGCCGGACCGTCAACACTGCTAGAAAGTTCGTCGGCGGCGTTCGACGCTCGGGCTACCCGGTGCCCCTCGCCTCACTGTTCCCCGACATGGCCGCGGGGCCTCCGGACTAGATCCCTCGCAGGTCCCGGTAGGCCGATTCGTCGATCTGGCCGGTCTGAACGAGAGCCAGGTCGTCGGTCACGACGCCGGTGCCGGCGAGGAGTCGGTCTGCTCGCGCCATCCAGGCGAAGCCAGAGACACAGACGAACGGGTCATCGAGCCCGACGTAGACCCTTCGGCGGTGCGCGAGCCACCTGACGGCCGCGCCGACGATCGCCAGGAACTCAGGCCCGGCGGGTTTCCCGCTCTTCCGCAGGGAGGCGATCCACAGGCCGTGGAACAGCGATCCGAGGGCGCCGGACAGCTTTTCCGCTGTCGAGCCTGTGAGGCCGAGGATCGCCGCCGACTCAGGCCGGAGGGGTTCGACTACCGCGGCCAGGGTGAAGTCAGTGGTGGAATCTCGCTGTTCGGGCATCACCAGGTCGGAGGAGTCGTACAGCGACCCGAACGGCTCGCCGTCTTCCCGCCGCGCACCAGTGTCCGGGGGCGGGTTGGCGCCGTGCTCGTGGACGCTGTCCCCGAATGGTGGGGCCAGGTCGCTCAGGTCGAGTGTCGCCGAGAGGTTGCGCCATGGGTCGTCGGCCGGCAGCGTCATGGCCAGGTCGCGGAGCCAGCCGGCGAACCACAGCTCGACCCACTTCGGTGCCCGCTCGACTACTTTCGCCATGTCGTCGTCGACGACGGCCCTGGTATCGGTGGCGATCAGGGGCTCGCACAGGTTGATCACCCACCGGGCGACAGCGGCCCGCTGATCGGAGACCCCCGACTCCTGGTCGGGCACAAGCGTCAGCGGAGGTGCGTCGAAGTCGTCCGCGGTCACACCACCCAGGCTAACGGCCCCATGGCGCATTTGGATACCCCAGCTAGCTCGACCGCATGCGGGGAGAGAACACGGCGGAACCGCACACTATCGGGGCATGCGCGACCACCCAAGCGACCACCTGGCCGTCTACGCCGCCGAGTCCGCGGCCCTCGAACCCACCGAGTGGGAGGGCTGGATCGCCGACGTCGAAGACCTCCTCGACCACTCCGCCGACGGCGACCTCGCCAAAGACGGCTTCTCGCTGGACACATTCTTCACGATGTTCGAGAACGGCCTCTCACCCTTTCGGGCGAGCCGGATCATCGTCGGGGCCATCTATCTCGACGACGAGGAAGGTGCTATCTACCGCTGCGTCGGTCTCCCCGGGTTCGGCCACTTCAAGATGCAGATGCGGGATGGCAAGACCCTCAATGTCGGGTCGCCTCCCGATCACGCTGAGCCGGTGTGGCGCCCCAGGCCGGAACGACTGGACCGATGACCGACTGGCGGAAGTGGATCGAAGAGGTCGAGGGTCTCCTCGGTCACGACGCCGACGGGTTTTCCGGTGAGCACGGCTACTCGTTGGACGAGTTCACAGACATGTTCAACAACGATCTGAACCCGCTCGACGCGAGCCGACGGATCGTCGGCGCACTGTACGTACTTCCGGACGGCAAGAGCTACCGATACATCGGCGGACACTCCGGCCCGGAGCGCGGCGTCTTCGAAGTTCAGAACAGGGACGGGGTGGTCGCCTTCGAACTCGCCCTCCCCGACAACGCCGTCCAGGTGTGGCGCCCGCGGCCGCTGGGGCAAGCATGATCGCGCTTGCCGACATCGTCGAAGACATAGCCGACGAGCTGGGCTGGCAGGTCAGCCCGTTGGAGGGCGCCGGCAGCTGGTCGCTACCGCGAGTGCTTGGTCCCGACGGGGAGCGACTCGCCTTCTACCGGGATCTTCGAAGCCGAATATTGATCCGCGGTCTGCTGCCGGGCGAGCACGAACAACGCGCTCTCGTCGAAACACCATCGATCAGCCTCGCGGGCGACCGCCCAGCTTCCGTCATCGCTAGCGCGATTAACCGCCGGCTACTGCCGGTGTATCGGGAGCGGGTAGCCGAGGCTCTCGAGAGTATTCGGCGATTCGAAGCCGGGGAGGAAGCCCAGCGATCGCTTGGTGTCGAGCTTGCTGAGCTGTCTGGCGCCGAATACGACGAAGACCAGGGCCGGATCTGCTCGGCCCGCGGGCAGTGGCACGGCAAAGCTGCGGTCGAGCGCGGTGGGGCCCGTGTGCATCTCGAAGGCTCTCTCTCGGCCGAGGTTGCACGGGCCGTGTTTGCCGCTCTTGGCCGGCAAGCACTAACGGAGAGAGATTCCCCGCGGTCCGTACACAGTCTTGGCATGAGCAACCGCGAGCTGGATCTGGCCCGGTACGCCGGTCTCGACCATGTGGCGCTGGCCTGCCGCCCGGACAACGCCGCCGCTCGTGCCGTCATCGAGCACCACGGCGGGGTGAGCACCGAAAAGTCTCCTGACCTGCTCCAGAACTCAATCGAGGTGAACAGTGATGAGTAACGACCTTTCGAACCTGTCCGGTGCCGACGCCGAAGTGGTGAAGGCCGACATGCTGGGTGCACGCGCCGAACTGGCGGCGAAGACCGCCGAGCTGAAAGAGATCGAGCGCACCGCCCGGGCCGACATAGACGCCAAGATCAAGGCGATGCAGGCCGAAATGAACAAGCAGATCGCCGAGGCCACCGCGCTGATGGCACCGATGCTAGAGAAGGTTCAACAGCTCGAAGAGGGCATCTGGACCGTCAATCTCTACTTGGGGGTCGGTGAGGAGTTGGTGCAGCTCGCCGAGGGTGCGCCAGCTGCGGCCGACGTCCCGATCCACCTCCGGCAGTCGGTGCTCGCGATGGACGAAGAGGTGGCCGCATTTCCGACCGCCGACCGGCAGGGTATGGACTTCCGCTCGATCAGCGTGTTCGACCGGTGGATCACCGAGGATCCCGCGCACCTGACCCAGGTTCTGCCCGAAGAGCGCGGGATCGTGGCGCTCACGCCTCGGGCAACCGAGATCGACTACGGCGACCCGATCCTCAACACCGTCTTGAACAAGGAGAACTTCGCGTCGTACTGGCTGATCCGCAACGGCGGCAACCTGTGGCGGCTGCGCACCGACTTCGCCGTCGGACGGCACCTGATGCCGACGACCGCCGAGTTCACCTCGCTATTCCAGCAGACCAGCTTCGACGGCACTGTCACCCCGATCGAGCCCGGCTCGAAGAAGTGGATGGAGGCCGAGAAGGCGCAGGGCGCCAAGCAACGGCACTACATGCGGGTCGCGCTCATCCTCCAGGGCCTGATCGACCGCACCGAGATCCTGCACCCGCTTCCCGGTGAGGTGAGTGTGCTGCGGCAGTCGGCGTACGACGACGGACTGGTGGTCGTCCTGGCCGACGACGAGAAGCAGATCGGCTCCGGCCGGAAGCCCTACTACGAGTGGCTGCGCGAGCTGAATGCCGAGCTGCGTCCGGGGATGCGGATCATCGGTGACTTCCACGCGAAGCACTGGCGGGAGCACAAGATCGAGGAGCGGAACTGGACTCGGCGTCACGGCAACTGGCGGCTGTCGCCTACCGGCGCCGAGATGCCCAAGTCCAACACCCTCCACACAATCGAGAGCACCCGCGAACTCCAGGGCGACAAGGGCCTGGTGATCCGCTACGCGCGGACCGAGAAGGTCTGGGACGACAACATGTGGGTCGAATCGGAGACCCGGCCCGGTTGGGGCCACCGCGGTGGCGAACGGGTTCCGGAGAGGCGGGCATCCGCGGTGGTGTTCCGGGAAGATCGGAACATCATCCCGTTCGACCTGGTGACCGAGGTCCAGTTGCTCGAATACCTCGGCGCCCGGACCGAGCGGCACGCGTACGCCGACATGATGCCGCTGCTCCAGGCCGCACTCGCCGCCAAGCGGGCCGAGGCCGAAGCCGAGGCGCCGTTCCGGGACCTGATCCATGGTGTCCTTGGCGCCGACGCCACCGAGGACGATGTCGAGCGCCTGGTGCACCGTTGGAAGCTCGCGAACAAGTGGCACCGGCCGCTGGTCGACCCCGACCCGGCAGTCGAGGCGAAGGCGATCAAGGCGATCAAGGCCGAGTGGGCTCGCGAGCGCCGTACTGACGTCGACGAAGCTGCCGACACGAAAGCGGTCGCCGCGCTGCTGGAGGTGGATCCTTCGATCATGTGGATCGGCCGCCGCACCGGCGGTGGCTACCTGGCGTTAGCCCCACAACCCCGCACCGCGCCCCATGGCATGGTCCGCGACAATCTCTGGGTGGTCGAGTACACGACCAGCAAGACGGCCCGGAAGATCGACCGGCGCGAGTGGGTGATCCCCGGGGTGCGGGCCAACAAGCTGCACACCCTGCACGCCACTGCTGGGTGGGATTCTTGGGACAAGCTGTCCACGGCCCGCGACGACCTCCGTGACGACCAACTCCTGGACCTGGCCGAGGAGGTGGCTGCCGACGGCATGGTCACGATCCGGCACGAGTACCCCGAAGCCGGGCTGCTCGGCGTCACCCACGACCCGGCGAAGCGACAGCTCCGGCTCTACGCCTTCGACCCGTCGATGGGAGATGCCACGCACGTCCGGTACCTGCGAGTGTCCGCGGAGTGGAAGCGCGACGCCAAGGGCCGTGCAGCTATCGCCACGAACCTTTCGGACCGGTGGGTCGACGCCGAGACCTGGGACGTCGACTGGAAGACGAAGGAAGCCGTCGCCCCATGGAAGGACCGTGCGGCGATCTGCGTCGCCGAGTCACTACTGGTCGACGCCATGAACATGGTCAACGATCGCTACGCCGAGAGCAGCCGGCGGGCCGCGGTCAAGAGGCGCGTCTACGGCGTCCTGCGGAGCCTCCGCGAGCAACAAATCGAGGCGCTCTATGAGCAGGCGAAGGTTGATTTCATGGCGAAGTACGCCGACGAGCAGATGTGGGACGAGCGCCGCTCCAAAATGCGTCGTCCCGACCCCGAGATCGACTTCCAGAACGACCGTCACTTCCACGAGCGGATCCCGTTCGAGGGCGGTGGCGGTTACTACTTCGGCGACAAACTCCCTGGCATCGACATCGACGAGGCTATTCGGCGGCTCATAGAGCGCGACGATCCGTGGCACGGGCTGACCATGGCTGCGGCGTACGCCGAGCTGGGCCACGACCTGCCGGCGCTCTACGCCCCGTACGCCGAGCTCGTCCTACGTGACCCGGAGACGGAGGACGTATGAGTTGGCGCTCGGTCCGGGTCGACGACGAGTCCCAGCGGACCTACGTGGGGATCGCGCTGATCTGGTGGGAGGAGCTGCTGAAGCTCCCGCTGCCCGAGCAGAGCAACCCCTTGTCCGCGGCCGAAGTGATCTCGACCCTCGGGTTCGGACTCAGTCCCGATGAGGAGCTGAGCGTCGCGTTCTTCCTCGCCAGGCTGACCGCTGAGAACCTCGATGCGTTCGATGAGGAGCCGGGGCAGACGGTCGCCGAGTGGAGTCTGGAGTCCGAGGAGAGGGACTGGGTCCGGATTGCGCTGATGGAGATCTTCATGTGCCGCGACCACGAGAGCGACCAGTCGGTCCGGCTGCTATCGAGCGCGGAGGCTTTCCTCACTGTAGCCATGATGCTGAGCCACCTCGCCGAGGCCAAGGGCGACCGGTTCGCCGACCAGGTTGGCCGACTGCGGTACGAGCTGATCGAGGCCGCCGCGCGAGCCAGTTGAGAAGGCGGGGAGTATCCGCCGGCCAACCGCGCACTGTAGGGGCAAGCCCGAAGGGAGAACCCTGATGTTCGCTATCGACCAAACCAGCGCCACTCTCGCCACCATGGCCGACGAATTGCGCCGGGCCGCCAACGCGGCCGACGGCAAGCACTCTTGGCAGGACGGCGGTACCTACGGGGCCGCCTGTGAGGCAGTCGTGACCGCGCTGGAGGTCGGCCTCGGCGAGGCGAACGGCATGTCTGGCGCCGAGGCTAGAGAGCTGGCAGAGCGCATCATGTACGAGATCGCCGAGAACGGCGACTCGGTGGTGTACAACCTGGGCGTCTGCGGGATCGAGATCGTCGCCTAAGGACCGGGGAGCATCCGACTGCGGTCCGAACACTGTCGAGTCATGGACCAAGCATTCGGCCTCCTGACCGCCGCTCTGATGCTGACAGCGCTGTACGTGGTTCGTCGGTCACGGCCCCGTTCGCTCGTCTCTGACTTCCCGGCCCGCGAAAGGCTTCTCGACAAGAAGGCTTTCCCGGACCTCGATATCGAACCCGCGCGGGTCATCGTCAACCTGGGCTTCGTCGCCCTCAGCGCCGTCGCTCTGATCGCTGTCATGAACCTCGGGATGCCTACGCCCGTCCGCTACTACCTCACCTGGCTACTGCTCGGAGAGGCATTCGCCGGAGCGTTGCTGATCTTGCTGCTGGTCCTCACCGCCGCCTATGTGCTTCTTCAGCGGTTTATCACGTGCGTGTGCGAGGACGGCGAGGGCTGCATGATCTGCGATGCCGAGCACTTCAAAGGAGATTCCTGATGCCCATCCAGCGAGCAGCAAGCTTCGCGCCATCAAGGAAGGCCTACGCGATCTGGTGGGACTCCTTCGACACCACCAGCAAGCAAAACGTCCGCATGGACGGCACCTCCTACATCTGGACCGAATCACAGGTGATGGCGATCTGGGCCGGGCGCAAGCACGGCGAGACCTACGTCTCCTACGGCGTGCTGCGGGACGTCGGCGCGGACGTCGACCTGGCCACGCCGGAGAGCTTCATGGCGAACTTCGACATCCGCCACGGCGGCGACTGTTGGTGCCGCTGGAACGGCCAAGACCTGTGGGCGACAACCTTCACTCCGGAGAACGTCGTGGCGCACTCCAAGATGCTCGACGACGTGCTCCAGAACCTCCCCGAGGTACCCGCGAAGTACGACGGCTGGTGCCAGCTGGTGTCCTCGTGATCACCGGCGGCTGGACCCAGACCGGTTACCGACAAACGCCGGGGTACGGGGACGTGCCCGACGACTGCCGCTTCCTCGATCCCGACGGCCAGCTTCGCCCCGAGATCATCACAGACTTAGCCGGCATCGACTTCGTCAAGCGCCACGACTCACTGATCGGGTGCGGCGTGCTGCTGCCGAGCGGCCCCCGCTCGTTGGTCCACGCAACCTTCCTGAGCGCCGTGCGCGAGTCCCCGCGCCGGGTCGCGATCGTGTACTTCTCCCAGAAGGGGATCTGCGCCAACCGCTTTGAGGGGGTGTCGGTCGTCGGCACTACCGATCGGGTTAGGGTCGAGGCGCCGTGGCCGGTCGGCCTGGAGTTGCGTGCGCCGCTCTCCCCCGAGGACGACGACCTAGACCTGGCTGGGCTGACTTCGGCTGCGCATGTGCATCGGAACCTGCCGAGCCGCGATCGTGCGTTCTGGTCCCCGCTATCGAAAATCATCCCCGACGGCCAGCCCGTGAACGAGACGGTGATGCGGCTGACCGCGCTGCTCACCGGCACACCGGGCGGGTCAGGTCCGTGAGAAGCTCCGCGCCTGGGCCGAAACCCAGAAAAGGCGTTGGCCATGAGCCAGCCCTGCCTGTGCCTACTCGATTGCCAGGACTGCTCGCTCAGCGGGTACGAGTGGCATGTCCACGACGGCGAAGACTGCTCCATGCACCCGGAAGCACTAACGTCCTGATGTCCGACCAACTCGAAGCCGAGATCCTATGGAGCATCCGAGGACCCTCCGGACACTATTTGGGTGTCCGGCCGCGGGGCATAGTGCCCAGGGAGACCCTGGGGCGAGGGGCTTCAGGGGTGTTCCCCCTCTCATGAAGCGCCCCGCGGCCGGACTCGACCTCTCCCGCCGAGCCGAGCCGAGCCGGGGAGCAGCCTGACTCCAGCCGCACACCTTCATGGCATGAACCTCCTTCAAGACCGCCCCGACATGATCTTCCCGGCGGCCACCGAACAGCCCGACGAGTTCGTTCCCGAGCGTCATTGGCGGTGGCTGGTCAGCCGCGCTCTCGTGCTCGATACCGATTCCAACCTCTCGCGAGACGACATCGCCCAGGAAGGCCTCATCGCGATGTGGCTGTCCCACGGGAAGTTCAAGCCCGGCAAGGGCACGAGCTACCTCGGCTGGCTGCACATGGTCGCCGACCGGCGTATGGCCGAGATCGCTTCCGGCCGGAAACAACCCGTCGGCCACCAGCCTGTCCCCGGGCACTGGGAGCCCCGTCACGGCGAGCGAATGTTCTCCCTTGGCGCCATGGACGAAGGCTCCCCCGCCTACGAGCGGATTGTCGGCCGCGACGCGCTTGACTCGGTCGAGGACGCCTACCACCACGGCGTCATTCACGAAGCCCTTGCCCAGCTCCCCCAGGCTGAGCGCGAGTACGTCGTGCTGAGGTTCTGGGGAGGTCTCGAACCACGCGACCGTTCCCAACGCGGCAGCACTCGCGCCCAACGCGCCGCCTACGACCAGCGGGCAGCTACGGAGCGCGAACTGAGCGGCGGAATCGACCACACACAGTGGCCTCGGATCCGGCAGACCCTCGCTGGTGAACTCGCCAACCTGGAGCCCAGCCGATGAATTCCCTCTGCACCACCAGCGCCGCCTTCCAGGCTCACCCATGGACCGCGAGGCTTCGGCCGCACTGTGCCTCCACTCCCCGCCGCGGTCTGGGTAGATGACGGCATCACCGAGCGCGAAACAGGCATTTGTCGCCGGCATCTGGCTCGTCAACGTGGCGCGCTGAGCCCGGTGCCCTCGTAGCCGGACATCCCCGGATCAGCCGCACACCATACGAGCATGACCACTTCCCGCGTCACCGCAGGCACACCCGACGGCGGCCAGTTCGCCGCCACCCCACGACAAGAGGCCGGAATCAACCTGACCGCTGAACTCCCCGAAGTCCAGCGGCAGCACCTCCGCGACCTCGCCCCACGAAGACTGGCCGAGCGGAACATCATCACCCTCGACAAGGACCAGGGACCCGCCGATCTGGTCGTCCGCGAAGGCGACGACCTCGTCTTCTACACGGTCTCCAGCCCGCCGGCCGGCCCTGCATCCCTCACCGGAGGCCGTGCCGACAAGCTCACCGATACTGCCCGTGAATGGCTCGCCCGAACCGGGGTGAAGCCGGTCCGGGTCCGCGTCGCCATCCTCCACCCCGAGATCGGCTTCGAGGACTGCCGTTACGTCAGGCCGAACTCATGAGCGATCTCGCCGAGCGGCTACGCGAAGCCGCCATCGCCACGCTCCGGGTGCCCACCGAAGACCGCCTCGACTCACCCCTGCGGGCGCTCATCCCCGACGGCCGCATGCCGGATAGTCAGACGCTGCAAGCGGCCGCCCGTCTCACTGGAACCCCCGTCCGCCTCGGAGGGCGCGGAGCCACGGCCGCGTCCGCGAAGACCCGATCCCACATCCAGCGTTGGGTCGTCAGAAATGGGCTTCACCGCCGGGGAGCAAACGACGTCGCTCCGGACACCATTTAGGCGCCTGGTCGTAGGGCATGGTGCTCAGGGAGATCCTGGGACGGTGTTGTCTACTTCATTCATGAAACACCCGGCGGCCAGGTCCTCCGCTCCGAGGGAGCGACAGCGACCGACCCCGGGTCGACAGGCCGATAACTGAAGCCTCGCTGCGCTCGGCGGTGGGGGCGGCGTGGGGCGTGGTGTGTCGTGCGTCTCGTTGTGTGGCGTTGCGTTTCGGGGTGTGTCTTTGGGTCTGCTTCCTGCTTCTGTCTGTGAGCTGCGTTGTGTCCTGCTTGGGTCGCGAAGATGCGTTGTGTGCCGGTGTGTTGCGATTCGAAGCCCGCCAGGGCTGAGAAAGTGAGGCCGGGGACCGGGCCGGGGGCCTTCTGGGGGATTTCCTCGGCCGGCCTGGACGCGCAACCGATCGGTTGTGTGATGGGTATCCCCCAGTGGCGTCTACGCATATGTATTGACATGAGCGATATTCGCGTTTGGAGGCTGTCGCGGACCGCGGAGGCGGACGTGAACCCGTTGAATGTGACCCCGAGGTCGGCTGCGTTCGCGGCTGCGGTGTCGGGTTTCGAGTCGTCGGTGCTGCTGGTCCACCGCTCGGAGTCGGGCCTGGCGGGGTACCTGGCGACGTCGGGGACGGGCGGTGATTCTATGCGGGCCGCGACGAATCTTGCGCATGCGGTGGGCGCGAAGGCCGAGGCCGCCGAGTGGCCGGCGGGGCTGGGTTCGGCTGCGCTGGGCCGGCTGATTTTCGAGTCGGGTTCGGTGGTGGCGCGGGAGGCGCAAGTGGGGGTGGATCCGGCGGAGGCGGCGCGGGTGTTGGCGACATCGGTACCGGTGGGCTGTTGGGTGGCGTTGGTGTTGCGTTCTCCGTCGAAGCGGGAGCGGGCACGGCATCAGCGGTGGCTGGCGCACCGATTGTCGGCGACGGTACCGACTCATCATTCGATGTCGCCGGACGCAGTGTTGATGTCGGTGGTGGCGGGCGGCCCGGACCGGACTTCGGTGCGGTCGGTGTTGGAGGCGACGCGGTCGGCGATGCCGGGGTTCGACGTGTTGACGAAGGTGCGGTTTGTGTCTCGGGCCGGCGCGTTTCTGCGGGGGTTGGCGTGGGCTGCGGGGTGGGGTGTGCCGGCGGGGATCTGGTGGTGGGCTTCGATTCTGCTGGGCCTTCCGGATGCGGTCCGCTGGCCCGGGCTGGTGTTGCCGGCGTTGGCGTTGATGTTGGGTGTTCTGCGGTCGGTCGGGGTGTTGGGTTCGGTGTGGCGGGGGCTTTCGGCGGGGGCTAGATCGGGCGCGTTCGCGCCGCCGTTGCGGCGGCGTGCTCGACCTCGGAAGCCGCGAACCGAGGTGACGACGATCGGTCGTGAGCGGTCGGCTCGGGATGGCGATTATCCGCTGCACAAGTCCGCGTTCCAGGTGGGGCCGCAGGTGGCGGTCGGGGTGGTGGCTCCGCAGGCTGGGGCAGCTTCGGGTGAGGCGGCGACTCGGGACCGGGCGGTGCCGAACGGTGTGCGTCAGCAGATCGGTCCGTTGCTGGGCGGCGGAGTGGAGCCGGTGTACTTGTCGGCTACGGATTTCGGTGCGTGTGTCGCGCTTGTGGGGAAAGCAGGCAGCGGCAAGAGTGCGCTGTTGCGCTCGCTGTTCGGCTGGTCGTGTTTCGAGCGGGTTCGCCCCTCGGGCTGGCCGGGTTTCCCCGGTGCGCGGAACGCACTAGTGGCGTTCGAGTCGAAGGGTGGCGGCGTCACCTCGTATGAGCAGTGGGCTGCTGCGGCCGGCGACCGGACGTTGGTGATCGACGTGGTCGACCCGACGTCGTGGGGCATCGACATCTTCGCGGTTCCGGGGGTTCCGTCGGATCGGGCGTCGTTCGTGGCGAACGCGATGATGTATGCGTTCCGGGATGGCGCGATCCAGGACAAGAGCTTCGAGACTCTGACTCAGGTGTTCACCGCGGCGTTCGCGATCACCCCGGAGGTCGCGGCTCTGGCCGAGGGGGTGCCGGCGGATGCGTCGCCGATGCTGTTGGCGCACCTGTTGCTGGGTGGCCGTGGGGACGCGATCGGGTCGGCGTTGGCGAACGAGGTGACGGCCGCCGCCGCCCATAGTGGCGCCCCGGATCTGGTGCTCGCGGCCCAAGCGCTGGCCCCGTTGTACGGCGCGAAGACGGCGACCTCGCGCGGCAACGACACGTCGGCTCCGCGGAACAAGGTCGGCCAGTTGGTGGCGCTGGAGTCGTGGTGGTCGCCGGGCCGGCGGAAGGTGACGTGGGACCGGGTGCTGCGTGAGCACCGGTCGGTTGTTATCAACACCGGCGGCACTTTCGAGGGCCGGTTGATCGACGACGAGCTGAGCCAGCAGATGTCCTCGCTGTTGATGTATTCGTTGCAGCATGCGATCCGCCGGGAGTGCTTGGGCTGGCAGGCGCAGGGGCGGTCGGTGTCGGTGTTCTCCGACGAACTGTCGCTGCTGGCTGGCAGTTCGGAGGCGGTGATCGCGTGGCTGAAGGATCAGGGCCGGGAGTTCGGTGTGCGGGCGTTCTTGGCGACGCAGCGTCCCGAGCAGTTGCCGCCTCGGTTGCGGTCGGTGCTGTTGAACTTCTCGACGTTGATCTCGTTCATGCAAGACGACGTGGCGACGGCGCGGGAGGTCGCGGAGAACGTGTCCGCGGACGCCGGGGAGTGGAGCCCGGCGGACATCCTGCACCTGCCTCCGTTCACCGCGGTGGTGAAGACGGTGGTGGCGTTGCGGCGGCAGCCGGCGTTCACGGTGGCGGTGGGGAACTTCGAGGCCGACCGGGTCGGTTACGGCGAGGCGCAGGGCTACACGGGAGCGCCGTCGGTCGGGCCCGTGGCGCCTACCCCGGTGGCGCCGATCACCCCGCCGGTTGACGATCCGGGTGACGACTTCAGTCTGGCGGACTGGTGAGCACCGTCGAGGCTCCGAAGCGGGAGCTGCACCCTGCGTTCGTGGCTCGGATGGGCGACGGGAAACGGAGTTCGCCTCGGGAGGAGGTCGACGTCGAGGGGGCCTGGTCGTTGGCCGACTTCGGCTCCGCCTGCCCGACCCGAGGCCTGGACGCGGGCTCGCGGATGGACCCGTACTGGGATGGCCTGTGGAGCGCCGGCTCGTCGGGTTCCTGGGCCTCAATCTCGCTGGCCCGTCAACAGCAAGAGGTCGGCCTGGGCCGGCTACCGAAGGGAATAGACCTGCCGGAGGATGAGGCGTCGGTGATCTTGCGGGATCCGTCAGGTTGGGCTGACCGCCTGTCGTTGCTGGGTTCGCTGTTCGCGTGGAGGACGATGACTGCCGAGCAGGCCGCCGCGTTCACCGGCGCCCGGCACCTGGCATCACCGCGGGACCCTTCGATCGCGGCGTTGTTCTCTTCGGAGATCCTGGACCTCGGGGGTTTCGCCCACGGCCTGTTCAACACCGGGGTGGGCAACCGTGGCGCGCTATACCGGACGGGCCGGGGCTACGCCTTCGAGCGGAAGCTGATGGACCGTATGACGTGGGCTGAGTGGCTGTCGGTCACCGGCGGGCAGTCGTGGTCTCCGTCGTCGAGCTACGACCGGCACAACGTGCTGGCCACCGAGCTGGGGTTGCGGACTGCGGAGTTCTGCGAGGTGGGCACGGTGCTCGGGGAGCGGTTCTCGAACCTCGACCTGTTGGCGGGCTCGGCGATCGGGTTGGCTCCGTTGAGTTCGGCCCGGGCCGCGGACCTGACTGTGGTGCGGCCGGACGGCTTGCGGGTGGCGTTCGAGGTGACCGCGAGCACCGGAGTGAGCCAGCACTTGTACAAGAAGGTTCGGCGCTGGGCGCAGCTCCTTTCGGAGACTCCGTTCGAGTCGTCGGGGCTGTCGGTGCTGTTCGTGGTGGCCCAACGGCCCGAGGAGTTGTACGGCAAGAATGCGGGGGCGCCAAGGTCGGCGATGTACCAGGCGATTGCTGCGGCGTGCCGTGAGTTCCCGGGGTCGTCGCGGGACCGGACTTCGGCGCGGATGGGTGTGGCGACGTGGCGGGAGTGGTTCCCCGCTCGGGGCTTGGTTTCGGATGCGTTCTTCGGTCTGCGGGCGTGGCGGCCGACCGGTTCCGGCGACGGGTTGTGGGAGCGGGCGGACTTCCTGGATGCGGGATCGGTGGGGTTCGATCCGGCCGACCCGGAGGCGATGCGCGCGGTGATCTCGAATGCGGCGATTTTGGGTGGAACCCCGCACTGGCTGCGGGGCCGGGCGGAACCGCCGGAGCTGTGGCCGCTGCTGTTGAGGCACGCGGAGATGGACTCGATCCCCCAGCCGACGCCGGTGCGCCCGAACCGCAGCCGTGGCGCGACCATGGGCAAGGGCGTCGGGGCCGCAGGCGACGCGAAACCACCGCCTCGTCTGCTCGGTCTCCCGCGTAGTCGGTAGCCGGTGAGGCCATTGCCAAATAAACGAAGTGCGGGAGGCAAAGGCGATGGGCAGCATCGAGATCCACCCCGGAGTAGGCGGCGCCGACGCGGCGTTGTTCGCCTCCGACTTGGCCGGCACATTCGGCCGGCACGCCAGCCGCGAGGTCGAGCGGGGCGTCCGCTCCACGCTGGCTTTCTATCGTCCTTGACCCTAAGTTCCGAGTCCTCGCGGGGCACCCATCGCGTGCAGCGCATTCCCGTCTCTGAGAAGCGCGGCCGGCGGCATTCCTCAACGGTCGCCGTGGCGTGGCTCGATGACAGAAGCACCAGCGGACCGAGCCGACGTACGGGTCGACACGTTCCGGGCGTCCGGAGCCGGAGGCCAACACCGCAACAAGACTGACTCCGGGGTGCGGCTTACCCATCTGCCGACCGGCATCGTGGTGGCGGCAACCGCGGACCGCTCGCAGCACTGCAACCGGAAGGTCGCCTGGGGCCGGCTGGAAGCGACTGTCGGCGAGCGCATCGGCGGCGTTCCACGAGCACACTAATGAGCGTCGGGCCGCGGCCTTCGACGCCGAGCGCGGGTGGTCGTGGGTTGGTTGGCGAGACCGGGTCACCGGCCCCCGGTGGGCGCTCGGGTTCGATGACTCGGGCGCTGGCCGGTCGGCTGGGGCCGCTGCTCGATTGATTGCCGCGGGGAGACATGCCCTGCTCGGCCGCACACCTTACGAGCATGACTACTTCCCGTATCCCGGCCGGCACCACTGCCGGCGGACAGTTCGCCCCCACCGAGCAGCGGGAGGCCGAGGTTTCGCTGCCGATCGCCGGCTCTCACTGGAGCAACACCGGCTTCGCCAAGCCGCCGACAGACGTCCTGAGGCCGAGCCTGAACCCGCTTCTCCACCTGCCCCCGGGGCTGGACTCTCTGCGCAGAGCCCTGGAGGCCGAGTACGCCCTAGCTGAGGACCGCGATGCCGTTCTCGACCGTCGGCTTCCGAGCCTGAGCCCCGAGCGCCGGGCGGAGTACGCGGCCGCGTTCGTCCGTGCGACCGATGCCGCAACTCGCGCGTGGGAGGTGTCTCACCCGGGCGACCTGCTACCGGACGAGATGGTCAACGAAACCACCATCGACGACATTCACGGCGGCGACCCAGACGATGCCTACGACACGCTCCGGGAAGCCATCGCGTTGGACTGGGAGGACTGGCGCAGCCAGTTGGCTGCTCGCGCTGTCGCGGAGAACTACGCCACCTAGGCTCGGGCGGATGACCGATCTGCCGCCCGGCCGCGGGCCGTGGGGCGGCGTCGGTCAGCCGCGGCACGAGCTCTGGCAGAGAGCCCTCAACGACTCCTGGCCTCCGGACGCCCGGCATATCCGCGACCAGCCTGACCCGATTCTGTCCGGGCGCGGATCGTGTGGGAACGCGACGGCGAAGAGTGGGTCGATGGCGTCGCGCGGCGTTCGACTCGCGAGCACGTTCTCGTCGTGATCCCGGATGCCCGCGTCCGCGGCCTCGGGGTGTGGCTCGACCCTGCTGACGTACGCCGATGCTATGTAGGCTCCCCGGGCCGCTTGTCTACGCATGTCTGTAGGCATGGACGAGAAGAACGAAGTCACCGAGTGGCTGCTGTCGGGCCGCCAGACCTGGGTCGGCGTTGCCGTCGTACTCATCGCGGTCGTATTCATGCTGGGGCTTGTGCTGTGAGAAGCCGGGTGATCGGCCGCGCTGGCACGGGCCTGGACGACGCCGCCTGGGCCGTCAACGCCGAGGTCGCCGCAATCGGCAAGGAGGGCGAGTTGGCGACCGCGCGGGCCCTTGACGCCTATGCGGAGGCCGACCGCGGCCCGACGGTGCTGCACGACCTGCGGATCCCGATCTCGGGCTTCACCGCCAACATCGACCATGTGGTCGTTGCCGGCTCGAAGGTGTACTTGATCGATTCGAAGGTGTGGAGGCCGGCGATCTACTGGACATTCGGCGGGAAGACCCGCCGGGGCTGGTCACGGTTCGAGCCGGCGGACAAGAAGACGATGGAGATGGCGCGCGAGCACATCGACCGTTTCCTGGCTGAGCATGGTGTCGTCGCGAGGTTTGCGACGCCGCTACTGGTGGTGTGGCCGTCTTCGACTAGAGGCTCGATGTCGGTCGGGTGGTATCGGCCGCGGGGTGCTCGGGCGGTGACCGGTGTCGGCTTCAGTGGCTATGCCCGGAAACGGTTCTCGGCTGACGTCTTCTCGAAGTCCGCTGACCCCCGGATCGTGCAGGCGCTGTCGAAGCTGGTGAATCGGTGACTCGTCGGGCGGCCGCGAAGCAGACTCCGCGTTCCGGGATGGTGGCACCGGCGATTGTCGCGGTGGGCGTCGTCGCTGCTGTGCCGGCCGCGTGGTTCGGTGGCGCGACGTTCATGGTTCTCTGGCTGGCGGCGGTGGCCGCGTCCTGGTCTGCCCCTCCGGTGGCGTTGACGGGCAAGAAGGACGCGCGGGGATATGCGACTCCGGCTGATGGCCGCGAGCTGGCGATGATGCAGAGATACCGGTTCTGGTCGGCGTTGAAGTGGGGTCTGGTGTTTCCAACTCGCTGGGCGCGGCCCGGCGTGCCGGCGTTCGTGGTGTCGAAGGCCCTCCGCCGCCGACCGACCGAGGAGTCGTCTGTTCTGGCCATCTGGATCTTCGGTGCATGGCTGGCCGCCATCGCATGGTTCGTGCCGCACATCTTCCCACAGGTGTCCTGGGTGGAGGCCCCGTTCGCGATGATCCTGGCCACCGAGGTGGCTGCCGCTCGACGTGCGACGGTAGTGGCCGATGACCGGTCCCCTGGCGTGCGGTTGAACACCCTGCGGCCGACGTTGACGTCGAGCTGGGTCCCCGGCGTGGTGGCCGGCGTGAGTGCGATCGCTGGGGCGGTGGCGGCCGGCTGGTTAGGCGGACCGGTCTGGTGGGCGCTGGGTGCGTTCGGTGGGGCCGGCCTCGGCCTTGCCCCTTGGTGGGTCGACCAGTCATTGCAGGGGTGGCGTGACCTCGGCGCGGCCCGGGTGGAGTGGGCTCCGCGCTGGCAGATGCTGAAGCACGACCCGACACCTCGGCTGACCGCCCGAAAGCGGGTCGGGCCGGCGACCGTGGACACCTTCACCGCACCAGGCGGCACGGGCGCCGCCGGCTACTGGGCGCTGGCCCCAAAGATCACCCCGACCTTCGGCGGCGGGGTCGAGTTGGCGGTGCTATCGTGCCCGGCGACCAGCCCGAACCTGCCACCGATGCCCGGCACCAAGGACGCACTGGAGTTCCGAGTCGTCACCTGGTCGACCGGCGGGCTCCCCGACCTGACGGACCCTGGCCTCGACCCTGAAGTGGCAGCCCTATTCATCGAGTGCGCGCTGGTGTGGGCAGCCGATTCGCTCGGGTACGGCCGGCCGATCCTCGGTGAGGTGTTCGCGCTGGCTGAGGAGGGCACCGACAAACAGGCGTTCGCGTTCAACGTGCACCTGCCGGACGGGCCACCGATGTCCTATATCCGGTCGTCGCTGCGCAAGCCCATCGCGACCTCGCTCAACACCGAAGTGCTGGTGGATCACCGTGCCGGGTTGATCTACGCGGGCGCCCTGACTGACGGCTCCACGTCGTTCTCAGCGGAGTCCCAGGTCACCCAGAAGGCCATGACCGACATGGCCACCGAAGACACCTGGAACGACCGGTGGGCAGCGGTCCTCAAGCAGGACGTGAACCCGCCGACGATCGAGCACGCGACCTATGCTGACGACGCCTTGGCCAACGGCGCGCTGGTGCACCGCCAGGCGTTCAAGGTCCGT
The DNA here is from genome assembly GCA_051657765.1 of Nocardioides sp. Taxonomy (GTDB): domain Bacteria; phylum Actinomycetota; class Actinomycetes; order Propionibacteriales; family Nocardioidaceae; genus Nocardioides. The sequence goes on from JBOFLH010000671.1 coordinate 50,150, forward strand.
CAAGGCGTCGACCCCTACGATTTCTACGGCCTGGAGCCGAAGCTCAAGACCGTGCTCGCTGCGGCACCCTTCGTGGCGATCGGTGGCTGGTCGACCCAGGGCCGCGTCGGCGAGCGCCATCCGCTGGCGTTCACGGTGTACTGGTCGGCCGAGACCATCCCGATGTCGCCGACCCAGTTGCGTCCCGTCGGTGGCCAGGCTCCGCTGTGGGTGTTGAACGGTCAGGCGTCGGCGGCGTTCCGAGCGGCCCGGCTCGCCCAGCCGGAGGTCTACGATGTCCGATGCCTCACCGGCACGGCCTCGCGAGGCCACATCTGGCAGATGCGGCTGCGGCTGTACGGCGGGGTGACGCTCGACGACACTCGGCGGAAGTCAGAGACGATCCGGCAGGCCTGGGGTGTCGAATGGTTCCGGGTGGACACCGCCCCCGACGGCTGCGTCGTAGTGGCTGGCGTCTCGCCGACCGGGGCGACATTCGCCAACGCCCGCGACGAGGACTACTGCGTGCAGCTCGACTGGAACCAGTCCTTCATCGACGCCGGGGTGGTCGGCGTCGGCGGCCTCGCCCCGAAGCTGACGGCGGTGGACCGGCTACCGTTCAACGAGCGTGTCCACGTGCTCGACTTCGACCTGCCGTCGGGACTGTCGCCGACCGAGGTGAAGGCGGCGCGCAAGAAGCTGGAGAACAGCTCGCGGAACGCCTTCGTGGAGGTGAAGCCCTCGCCGGACGGGAAGGCCGGGAACTTCCGGCTACTCGCGTGCGAAGTGAACCCGATGCCGGAAATGGCGCCGTTCGACTTCGGCCTGGAGCCGACCGATCACCGGATCCCGTTCGCCACCGGTCTGACCGGTGAACCCGTCACATACGACAACGCGAAGGACGCACACGTACTCGTAAGCGGAGCAGCCGGCGGCGGGAAGTCGATCCTGGTTCAGAACCTGGTCTACGGGGCGCTCATCCGAGGCTGGGACCTGTGGATCGCGGACCCGTCGAAGGGCGGTGTGGACTTCAACTTCGCCGGACCGTACGCGAAGGGTATGGCGACGACGGTGTGGCAGGCGAAGGGCATGGTCGCGGCCATCTACGCGGAGGTGACCCGGCGGAAGGGCATCAACTCGGCGCATAACTGCGGCAACTACCGGGACCTGCCGGACGACGTCCGCTACCCGCACGTGCTGGTGGTGCTCGATGAGTTCACGTCGATGATGATGCCGGAGCCGGTCCCGAAGGCGATGGACGATTCGCAGGAGACGGCGGCGGCGATCGAGTCGGTGAAGGCGGTCAACGCGGCCCGGGCCTACATCGGCACCTACGTGGGCAAGATCGTCCGCGAGGCCCGCTCGACCGGCTTCACGGTGGTGCTCGCGACCCAGGCCTTGAAAGCCGACACGCTATCGAAGATCCCCGGCGCGAACGACCTGAAGGACAACATGTCGAGGATCATTGTCGGACGGGCCAGCTTCGGTCAGTTGATGGCGGCGTTGAAGATGCCGACCGAGGTCCCTGAGCAGCCGGAATTGATCCCAGCGGGCCGCGGCATGTACGAGGGCAACGGCCGTTCGTCGGAGCTGATCCAGACCTGGTTCGAGGGCTCGCAGGCTGTGTTCGCCGAGCACCTAGCCGCACGCATCGAGCCGCTGGCCGACACCGAGAAGCTGAACATGTCGGGGTTCGCCGAGCCGGAACTGGAGTTCGACGGCGCGGTGCTGCCGGGGCAGGTCATCGCTCCCCCGGTTGAGCCGGCGACCGAGGTGGATCTGGGCGAGTTCTCGTTCTCGCTGGACGACCTGGAGCTGGAAGGCGATGCGGAAGACCCGTTCGGGCCGGCCCCGGCCTCGGCGTCTGACGATGACCCGTTCGCCGATCAGCCGGGAGTGAACTTCATCTTTGGCCCTGACGACGACCCGTTCGCGTCGCCGCCACCGCCGGTACCCGTGTCTGTTCCGGACGACGACCCCTTCGCCTGACAGCGCGGCCGGTGGTGCCCGGCGAGCGCGCGACGGTCTCGGGCGGTTGGCCTGTTTGCCCAGACCGCGGCGTGGAGCGTCCCGCCTCTGCGCCGGCCTCAGCGGATCCGGATAACACTGCCGGCAGTGAACGAGATGTCGGCCAATCCGGCGTAGCCACGTGGGGAACGCGCATTGAGCTTGACCCGGATCCCCGAGCGGTTCCCCTTTCCGAATGGAGCGGTAGCGGGCGAGCTTGATGATGTAGGCGGTTTGCTTCGCGGCCCAGTTCCGCCCTGCACCGAGAACTGGATCGCGGCCCGATAGCCCCAGGTGTAGGGCGCGGTGGCGGCGGCCTGGGCCGGTTCGATCGACCCAAGTGTGCCGATGAGCGCGGCGGCTAGTAGTGCTGCGATTCGAGTGTGCATCCTCTCTCCTTCTGGACCCCCCCCCGCTGCTCCATATGCGGGGGCCCCCGGGGAGAGAAGACTCCCTCCGTCCGCACACCGTGGTGGCATGGGTAAACGGAAGCCGGCCGCCGCTGTCGATAGTTCGCTCCGCCACGAGGACGGCCATCAGCTACTCGATGGGGCCCGCTGGCACATCCCGGCGCCCGGCGACCCAGAGCGCTGCCTCGTGGCCGGCTGTGAGCGGGTAATGACACCACGCCCGGATCCGACCCTCGACTTCGATGACGACGAAGTCGAGGTCTTTCGGAACGACCAACACTTGGACCCCAGAGAGGTGCTCACGGCGGGCTGCGGATCGAGTTCGCCCAGCAGGACGACGAGCTATGGACCTGGGGCCTGAGGATGCGGCACTGCATCGCTGGCTACGCCAACGACATGCGGGCGGGGGCCTCGCTGCTCGGCGCCGTCTGGGCCGGCGACAAGCTGACCGGCAACCTGTCGATCGACCTCCGGAGCGGTCGCGAGACACGCAGGCTCCGACTGGAGCAACTTCTCGGGTACAGGTACGTCTCGTTACCGGCAGGCGTTCAGGCTGACATCTGAGAGCACCTGCGAGACGACCGGTGCGTACATCTGATCTCAGGGGTCGACGAACCTCCTGCCCCAGGGAGCGGCGGTCTCGGACTCTACCGGGGTGATTCACCCGAGGTTCGTGGCTCTTCGGTGGGGGGATTAGCCATCTCGGGCCCTTTCTGCCATAGGCCTTGATCGCGCTCGCTGCGGCTATAGCGCTTGCTGACCCAAAGTAAAAAATTTTCGTCAAGAAGGTCATGGAGCGGCAGGCGAGGTTCTGGGCTGGCCACCGCAGCTCGCACAGGGTCTTCTTCACCCGATCCTGCCGGCTTCGGCTGCTCAGCCAGCATTTCGAAAGCTCTCGACATGCTGACTCCGTGAGCGTCGGCAAGTTCCGCGGCATCTGCGAAGAGTGCGTCAACAATCGCGCTTGAGGTCGGAGGCCAGGAAGCAGGCCGTGGCTGGTTCGAGTCTTGCTCGCTCGGCTGGTCAAGAACCTCAGCTTCGACGATGTCTGACCTATCCGACCCACGGACCAGTCGCTCAGCACGAAAGCGAGCCCGCAATACGCGGGAGGACTCCCCGGGGAGACGAACCGGGCCCCAACCCACCACTCGAATCGGTGCACGGCTCACGTTACGAGAGTACTCCGAACGAGCTAGAGCGAAAGAACGCCCATGACGCCCGCCGCGGTTGCCACGAGCACCTGGGCGCCAGCGAGCCGTCGTGCAAGGCTGACTACCCCCTCGTTCAAGAGCGCAGCCTGGATCTGCGCGGTTCGAAGCCCCGCTATCAACTCCTGATCGGACCAACCCTTTACGCTGGCTTCGATCACTATTGCCTCATGGTCAGCTTCAGCAAGCCGGTCCGCGACTATCGTCAACACGGCCAAGATTGCGGAGAGCCCAAGAAGGGACGTCGCCCTCGTCTCGGTCGGGCTGGTGCCTGCCGCCTGAAGCGCTGTTGCCACCACGGTCGCCGCGACCCCTGTAGCAAAAGTAGTGACGAGCTTGGTGGTCTCGACCTGGGCCCGCTGCCTAACCGCCACTCGCTCGACATGCCGCTCAAGCCAATCGGCAACCGGTGTCATGTCCGACATCCTGCCTCAGATGCGCGGAGGCCAAAGACTCAGCCAGCGCTTCGAGACCCGGCGCCGTCCTGCCGCCCGCTAGGGTCAGGAGCAGTCAGACTGGTGGGGTGAGCGTCTTCCCGACCGGTCCTTCCTCGTGGGGCTCGGCATTGAACCCCGAGTCAAGACCGGCGAAGGTGTCCACACGCACGCTCCGGGCAGCCATCGAGGACGCGCTTATCTACTCGTTCACCAGGACGAACCTGGAATTGGTGCTCGCCGAAGAACTCCAACTCACCTGGACCAACGAGGCCTACGACCCGTCCGAGGTCGAATCCAAGCGGGCGCTCATCGACGGCTACATCCATCAGTGGCGGCTTCCGCAGCTCGTGGCGTTCGCCCGCCGGCTGGATGCCGAGGTCGAGATCTTGGAGCAACACGTCACTGGTCTGCGCCGCTACATCGACGCCTACGACCGGGGCGGCGGGGTCGAGGGGCCGACGAAGAACCTGATCTTCGCCGCGAATGGACCCAAGCCTGACATCGTCTTGCGTGACGCAGTGAACAACGACATCGAGATCGTTGCGAACGCCGAACACTGCTTGGTCTACGAGCAGCCCATCCCCGGAGAAGGCCTGCGGTTCTCCCACCTCATCCGGTGGTGGCGGGCTCGTGAAGGGTTCCCCAAGGACCTATTCGATGACCGAGCGGTCGGCCACAAACTGCATCAGCGTCTGGCGGCATCGTTGGACAGCGAGGCGGAGAAGGTGGTCTTCGAGGCATACGCCCGCGGCTACAAGGCCTCGTACGAGATCCCGGCGCTAATCCCGCAGGTCTACCTGCACTACGACCCCTATGACCAGCGCACCCGACGGGCCCTGTCCAACGGCATGCCGCTTGCTCGTCAGCGGATGGACTTCCTTCTGCTTTTCAGCGACCGCCAGCGGGTAGTCATCGAAGTGGACGGCAAGCAGCACTACGCCAAGGGAGATCAGGCCAGCCCAGCGCTGTACTCCAAGATGGTCGCCGAGGACCGCCGCCTCCGGCTGGGCGGGTACGAGGTCTACCGCTTCGGCGGCTACGAGCTGACTCAGAAACAGAACAGCACGGCCATGGTTCAGGACTTCTTCGCTCAGCTCGCTGAAAGAATGAAGTAGCACCTCGGGCGCGTCCGCTAGCCAGCGTTTCTATCGGCCGATCGGCCTATCGGGACGCTCCTGAGAACGAGACAGAGCGCCCAGCGTTCCGGCCTAGCGGCCTTGCCAGCTCGCAATCTAGGTGCTGTAGCCGAACGTTGCGGCTACGAAGAAGACGAGATCGACGATGGAGCGGTTTCGAGCCCCCGGCCAGGGTGGAGGGAGAGCCAGGGGCTGTCGGGGGCTGTCGCCGGTTCGGAGGTTCGGCGGCGCAGCGAGCTGCTCACGGTCGAGTATGACGTACGGGTCGGGAGCCTCTGCCCAGGTTCGCTGAAGGACCGCGCCAACCCTCCGGGTACCGACAGTGTGTGCCAATCCCGAGCCGCCGCGCAGTTCATGAGGCGGCGATGTGGAGAATTCAGACGGCGTGGGGGTCGGTCCCCGCGACCCGCCACAGCGGTTGAACGGTGACCTGCGCGGGTCGATCCAGAGCATCGGCTGGGGCGGGGCAGGCGAGGGCGTTCTTGAGGTCGGTACTGGTTGCGCCGTGGCGTCCGGCTCGCATCGCGGCATCTCTCTCCAGACGCATCGCGAGGAGCATGAGGATTGATCCGACACCATGGGCCACCACTTCGCTGTCGCTCCGAAGCCAATCGACGAACGTGTCGAGAGCCTCGGCTGTGGCCAGCACCGCTGGTAGATCGATGACCATCGACTGGCCGCCGAGCTCCCAAGTGCCCTCGATGTCGTCGGTCGTACCGGGGACTATGCGAAATTCGTTTGCTGGATACGGGTAGCGAGCCGTAGCGACAAGAACATAGGTGCCCATGTCGCGGCTGGTTTCAACCTGGACTATTCCGACCGCACCTAGGTTGTACTCCCGGCCAGAAATGTCGATACCGAGTTCCTCCAGGGTCTCTCGGAGAACAGTCTTCATCGGGTCAGGAACCCCGTAGGCATCGACGTCAGCTGGAATGCCCTCCCGAGCGACAACCTCGCACGCTCCGCTCGCGGCTCCGGCGAACGTGCCACCGTGAGAGATCGCCTTGTTTCTCTGGACGAGAATGGCTCGGTCCATGTCGTCTATGAAGATGACGTTGACCGACAACAGCCGCGAGGCGTACGCAAAAAGGCCGCGTTGGTCGAAGTCGTACTCGCGCCACTGGGTTGCCCTGAAGGCGAAGAATGACGTCTCCGAGACACACAAGTGCAGGCGTTGGCGCCCACTGTAAGGGTCGACCTCGACCCGGAAACCCGGGCCATGGAGCCGACTCATGATTCCGTCGAATTCTCTGTGCGCTCTCCCCTGCTGCGCCGCGACCAGCTCGCGCTCGATATCGCCTTCCGTTCTGGGGACGACGCGTAGTTGGATCCCTTCGGGCACGTTCCGGGATCCCGGGCTGTCTGGAGTGACGATGCGTTGTGGGACATAGGACACCGCGACCGCCGAGAAGTGCAATGGCGCGCGGCCTAGTGAAACATCGGGCCAGGTCACGAGTCGGACCCGATCGGGCTGAATCGTAGCCTGGCAGGTCACCCAACCCACCGTGCGGAGACCGGATGCGTCCTGCGCCTCAGGTGCCTGGACCTGCCGCGCACACGCCGCAAGAACGTCTGCGGCGCCAAGGGCGAGGCGGTATTCGTCTTGGACCAAAGGGCCAGCTGCCGACCGCAGGATCCACTTGCGACGAAGGAGACCCGCATAGGTGAGGTAAGCGGCCGAGAGCTGATCGAGAAGCTCCAGATGACCGGCGCTCGGCAAGTCGGCGAATGCCACCGGGAGTCGCACCGCATCGTCGATGCCGTGCTCGCTCTCGACTCCGCGGAAGTCGAGCAACACGCCGAGCCAGTTGATCTCCTCGACGACCTTGCTGTCAGTTCGGCTGAGGCGCCGGCGCAACAAGGAGACCGTGATGGAGTTGAACCTTCTGCGGCTTACTCGATGCCCACTCCGCGCAAGCGCCCGGCCGATGCTGCGTCGCCGTAGCGCGGTGAGCCTTCTGCTCTGGTAAAGCGCGGTGCCCGTGCCCAACGCAAGGAGGATGGCCGCAGCAGCCAGGACGGCGCCGACGATGTTGGCCCACGCGACTACCGTCTCGAAAGCTCCAAGATCGCTGGCCAACGGCTGGACGTGCACGGATGAAGGCTAACGGCACGAAGGTAGGCATCACCCCGCTACCGGGAACCGAGGCGCACCCCGGTGCTTGTCGCCGAACTCGATGACCCTTTCGACCCCAATCGGCAAGCATCGCGATGCGGATCGCGTGCCGGCATCCACCGCGGATGCCCGAGTCACTCCGCCAGTATCGGGCCCACGGAGTCCCTTGACGGGCATCTACGACCCGAACCGATGCACCGCGTCCCGCGCGATCACCACTTCGGCAAAGAGCACCTGGCTTAAGATCGCCCGCACAGCCGCCGACGCGCGCCAGGCGTGGAGGGCTCAAACGCGAGGTAGACAGGTCCAGGTATGGGGTATCGCACGTTCACGAAGGCCGAGTACTCACGGCTGAGAAGCCAACACAACATCATGGTGCTGGTGGGCAACGGTTTCGACATTCAAGTCACCCGTCGCTACAAGTCCCGCTTCTCTCCCCGCTACCCAGCCTTCTACCACTACCTCGCCTCTCGCGACTTCGACTCCTCGAACCTCGTGGTCCAGCAGATGGCTGCCGCCAAGGAGGACGGTCAGGAGAACTGGAGTGACATCGAATCAGCGATCGGAAACCTCGTCAGACCTGAGGGAGCCTGGCATTCCGCCGACGCCGTGTACGAGGCGACTCTCGCCGTACAGACAGCGTTCTCGGAGTACTTGGAGCTCGTCGCACCGCCCAAGTTGCTCGCCCGAATCGGACAGGACTCCGCGAGCAACTCCTTGGCCATTAGGTCGATGGCGGATTTGATCGGGGACGTCGCCGAGGGGTCCCCAACCTTCAGCTCTTTCGCCTTCCCAGAAGAGACCGCTCATTACGACCTCTTCAACTATCTGTTTGTGAACTTCAACTACACGCCTCTGCTCGACGACTACGTCTTCCGCGACGCCCAGCAGTTCCAACCGCAAGCGCACAAGCATGCCGACCGGAACTTCATGTTTCGACCCAATCCTAAGAACCATTCGGATGGCCACGGGAACCACGAGACCGGTTGGTCAGGTTACGTCCGCAGCGAAGTCATCCATCCCCACGGGCAACAGTCCATTCCGCGGTCCCTGCTGTTCGGGATCGACGCCCCCGACGGTCTCGATCAGGGCAGAGACTCACTCCGCAGACTCATGAAGCCGTACTGGGCAATGAGCCGCATCGAGTACAGCCATCTCTTTCCAGACACGCGACTGTTCATCGTCTTTGGGTGCTCGCTTGGCGAATCGGACGGCTGGTGGTGGCGACGCGTATACGAAGCGTTGAACCGACAGACTGCTGAAGGATCTCCCCTAAGCGAGCTCATCATCTACTGGTGGACTCCTGTCGCGAACCGCGTCCCAAGGGAAACGGTCCTCGACACCTTCTTCGCCTGTGTCACAGCCAACTCGGACGCGCCCGAGGCCGAGGCCGAGCGCACAAGCGTAGAAGAGCGGATTCAAGTCGTGGTGTACACCGACGAAAGCGCGCCGGTCTTCCTCGCCACACCCTGACCTCGGGCGGTGACACTCAGCGGACGCCGCACTGGCCATACCGCGAGAACTGACCACGACTGTCGAGAAGGGACGATTTCTGCATTCCGATCACAGCCCGCATCACATCGCCGCCGTAGACGCGCGGCCCTACCGCCCTCCCGCGCGACTGGATGCGGTATGTGCTCGTGCGGCCCGGAGTGACGATCCGCCACCCATCGGGCCGACGCAGCCAATTCGTTGTGTGCAGTTTGTGCGCAGTTGCCCTCTGTCCCGCCGGGCCGCCTACCTGTAGGTTGGGCGTGTTTCCGCAGTTCAGAGGGCTGCCTGAGACGCTGTGAGACGGTATTCAGCAGACTTTTAATCTGTTGGTTGTGGGTTCGAGTCCCACGGGGCCTACCGCCATCCCTCCACCCCGGGCAGCGACGCGCCCGCTCGAACCGCACTCCCACCACCGCGACGAGGGTCGGGGCCTCGGTCCGTACCGCGATTTTCGGGCCCTTCGAACGACAATCCGCGAGCGTTGTCGCCTCGTGCCGGGAGCGATGGCAAGTGACGTCTTGCCAGATTTTGCCACCCCTCATGACACTGATGGCTTCCGTTCACGACCACCCCGAGGAGAGTCC
>JBOFLH010000672.1:0-1182 GCA_051657765.1 Nocardioides sp.
AGTACGACCCTGTAACTGGCAGGTTCACCAGTGTGGATCCGGTGATGGACCTGACCGATCCGACCCAGTGGAACGCCTACTCCTACGCCCAAAACTCACCCATCACGCTGTCCGACCCCGACGGCAACCGCCCCCTGGGCGCTGGCGACACCGGCTGCAGCAACTGCCGGCACACCACCACCAAATCCAAGAACGGCAAGACGAAGAAGTCCTGGAGCTTCGAGAACGAGAAGCACGGCTCGAAAAGCGTGTGGGGAAAGAAGTACACGGGCCGCAAGTACACCGGCGGCAGCAACTATCAACCCATCAAACGACGAAGCAGCTCGTGCGTACGCCAAAAGCCTGCAATACCACGGCGGCTGATGCCTCTCGGTCCATGTCTAGGCTGTCCCGAACTTTTTCCCGTCACATACACCCCGAGCGGATTCGACGCAGGCCCGATAGTCAACTTCTTTATCCCGATTGAAGATGCGGAGAGTTGTCTCAATGGTAGCGGTGGCGACTGTGCCAGCGCCGGCATCGAGTTTGTGCCATTCAAAGTTGGCAAGGTAGCAAAATGGGCCGTCAAAGGATTTAAACACGCTATCCCACAGCAAGCCGCAAAGACTGTTCCTGAAGCGGTCGAGGGTGGTGGCCGAGTCATCGTAGGGACTCCGCGCGGCACCATCTACGACATACCTGAGGGATGGGCGCCCAGAGTTGCTGACAACGGTAAGGGCATCGTTTACCAACGCCCTGGCGCCGAGGGCAACGCCGACATGATCCGCATCATGGAGCCCACGCCGAAATACCCGGATGGCTACGCGCGGGTCTACAACTCGGGTAGTCAACCTGTAGACGTCTTCGGCAAGCCAGGTCCCCCGTCCACGACTCACGTTCCCGAGACCTATCGAGGCCCGTGGCCGGGGTGGCCGAGATGAGCGCGCTCGTCCGCCGGCACGAGGGCGACGGTTGGAACATTTCCCTTGCGGACTCTGGAGTTCGCATCCAGGTCGATTTCGCGTTGACCGTCCTCACGACCGATGGTTTCGCGTTCCGGATCGAGCAGCCGTTGATCTTCACGGATAGACACGGCCGCGAACACCTGCTGATTCCTGACGGCGATCCCACGAAGCTCACCCCAGCACTGGCGCTTGCCCGAACCACCGTGACCGTGGCCAGCGCCTTCGATGATGGTCGCTT
>JBOFLH010000673.1:0-1509 GCA_051657765.1 Nocardioides sp.
GGCAACGGCACCGTCTGGACGTGGGGTCGCAACAACAACGGCCAACTGGGCTTGGGAAACCGGACGAACCGGACCACCCCCGCACAGATTCCCGGGATACCGGCCATCCGACTGATCGGTTGCGGCCGCGACCACGCGCTGGCGGCCACCACCGCCGGGCAACTCTACGGCTGGGGCCTCGACAACTTCGGCCAGCTCGGAGACCGAGCCGGGACGCCGCGCAACAGTCCGGTGGCGATTACCGGCATCACCGGTGTGGAGTCTCTGCACGGCGGCTACGGCTACTCGGTGATCATGAGGTCCGCCTGACCACGTCGGGTGAGCAAGCTCAGCTCAGCGACCCTTGGACGGCTTGACCGGGAGCCACCGGATCGAGGGGCCCCGCTGGGGTCCGTTCGGATCCTTGATCACGACATTCGCGGCGCGGAGTTCGTTGAGGATCTGGGTGGCCTGCTGGACATCGAGGTCGAACATGTTTCGGATCGTCCTGTTGGTGATCCAGCCGTACTCCGTGAGGTGCGCCTCGACTCGCGGACGTGCCGAACTCGCTCGTGCTCGGTGTTGAACCGCCGTCCCGAGTGCGGACGCCACTGACGGCCGAAGTCGCCAGCGGACGCCTCGGCGGGCGTCGCCGTCTCGCTCAACCAGAGCATTCGTGCCGGCCGCAAGCGCATCGAGCCGGTCTCTTGCTTCGACCTCGCTCACCTGGAGTAACGGCGCAACCTCGGCACGTGTCAGCGTCGGCCTTTGGCATAGTTGCACGAGGGAGAGCATCGCGTCGACATTCTCACGCAGCGCACGCGGCAGACCGGCGACGAAACCCGCGAATGCCCGGTTGGGAGCACCACTGGTGAAGTAGATCTCGACGGAGTACTCGTCGGTGCGAATCCCAGGCACCCGTTGCCCGACCCGGACCTGTTCCCGGAACATCCGATCGATACCGCGCGATGCTCGTTCAGCGAGGCCGAGTTGCTGCATCGCCGCCATCAGCGTCGCGTTGCGCGGCGTCGACACGGCGCTGAGGAGCCGGTCCTCGGTCACACCAAAGGGCAGCCCACCAGGTGACCACACCCGAAGCGCGTTCGGCGAGTGGTCGATCACGACGCATTCGGGTCGTGAGTAGTCGCGGTGGACCAGGGCGTTCGTCACCGCTTCATCGACGGCGATCGGCGAGAAGTCCGGGAGCGCAATCTCCTGGCCTCCGGCCAGCGCAACGTGCGCGACCTCCGGGTCGATGGTGGCACGCACCGAATTCAGTGCCTGCGGTAGGAGGAGGATCATCGGTTGACCAGAGCTGCGATCGTCGATTCCGAGGACGACCCGTCCGCCACGTGCGTTTGCGAAGCACACGACGGCGTTGACCAACTCCTCAACGAGCCGTGCTTGTGGATTGCCGGGCGCCCCGCGGCCCGTCACGGTATGTGGATCACGTTTGAAGTCGAGTGTCTCGTTCTCGAGCGAGGCGGCCATGGCCCCGTCCGCGATCTGCTGCAGCGCGTCGCCGAGAGG
>JBOFLH010000674.1:0-1956 GCA_051657765.1 Nocardioides sp.
ACTTGAACGCTTCGGCTTGCACCCTCAGTCCGCGCTCAAGGGCTTGATGATTGACCGCTTGGCCAAGCGCGTCGCGACGGCACTTGATATCCGACAAGGCGGTGACATCGCATACCTAGAGCGCGGCGTACCGACACAACCCCCTTCCACGGACTGGTGGACCACAGACGACGTGGCGACGTTCCTCGATGTGTCACCGTCAACTGTCCGGGCATACATGGCACGGGGACAGATGCCCGAATCCGACCGACGCATGGGCCGACTCCCTCTCTGGCGCCCCGCCAGCATCCGCCGGTGGCACGAGCAGCGACCGCGCAGGCCAGCAGGCCCGCGAGCGTCTGCATAGCTGATCGGAATCGGGATGTACGCCTCTAAGCCTCGATTAGACGAGTATCTACGTAGTCGCCTTAGGCGCGCCCTCGACGAGCTGAATAGCATCGACGCCGACGCACTTCTTGGCGAAAATACAGACGTTCTGGTTGCTGAACTACTCGCGAAGTATCTTCCCAAAGAGATCGTCGTTGATTGGGACAGCGCTACCCGCACAGGCGTCCAAGAGGTCACGACTCAGGTACCCGACTACTTTGACCGCCAGGTCTACACCGTGCCGGCTAGCAGGCTGGTGGTATCGGTCCCAGTCTTCGGGACAGCCGAGATGCTCGACTACCAGGCTTCCACGTACGGCTTCGGCGGAGAGTACGGCAAGATCAAGAATCGCAATGTTGTCATCGAGATAGTTGAGCGGACGCTCGAAACGAACGCAGTCCTGCAACAGGTTGATCGAGTCAAGCAGGACGTTGAAAAGCGAGCTGCGTGGGCTAATGCAGACCTCCGCGCCTTCTTGCCAACGGCTGAGCAAGACATCCGAAGCGCTTGCGAGACCCGCCGACAACGCATTCTTAACGACCGCAATGTCGAGGATGCTCTCGGAATCCCTGTGCGCACGTCGTCGACTCCTCGGCCTCCCATACCGGCGAAGCGCAAGCAGGTTTCTCTGCAGGTTCGAAAAGTACAGGCTAACTTCGTTCCTGAACCCGTGCTGGAGGACGCCATCTACCAGGACGTGCTTGAAGCTGTCAGAGCATGGGCGAACTCTCTGGAGCGAACGCCCGGTGTCGCAGTCAAGCTGAACGAGGAGGAGATCCGCGACCTACTACTCGCCAATCTGAACAGCTACTGGAAAGGCGAGGCCGGGGGCGAACTCTTCAACGGTAGCGGCAAGACGGACATTCTGATCCGCCATGGCGATCGCAACGCATTCATCGCCGAGTGCAAGATCTGGCGGGGCGCGAAAAGCGTGGCCAACGCTCTCGACCAGCTCCTCCGCTACCTAGTCTGGCGAGATTCCAAGGCTGCGCTCATCATCTTCATTGAGACGAAGAACCCAGCGAAGACGGTCGAGAATCTGCACGCGGCCATCGAAGAACATCCCGCTCACACCTTGACCAAGGGTGCGACAAACCCGAGCAAACGAGCCGACTACATTGTCACAGCGGACGACGAGGGGCGGAGGGTGTCGCTCGCGGTGGTCCCGGTTGTAATCCAGGCCGTCAGGGCGTAGGGCCTCTCCTTACCCAGAACGATGAGCTGGCCCAAGCAACTCGTCGAGCCGGCGGCGAACCCGACCCTCGATGAGACCTACGTCAAGCACCCGTGGGGCGGCTCATGACCGGCATACCCGAGGTCGTCTATCCCTCAGGCAGGGATATTCAGCCGGGCCTGGCTCGATGAGTCTGGGTCGACGTCCACGTCACAAACGCGGACTACGGGCTCATCGGGGTTGAGGGAGGCCCTCGCCCACCCTCAACTCCGATGTGAGCCGGGAATGGACGAGCAGTGGCACAACACCAGGCCGCTACCAACTCAAGGGCTCGGCCTTCGCGTCCCCGGCAATGCGCGGCGAACCCAGCGCGTTCAACGACGCCAACGACTTCATGCAGGACGACGACACCGGCT
>JBOFLH010000675.1:0-5000 GCA_051657765.1 Nocardioides sp.
CTCCTGGGGCCCCGCCCTCCCCGGTAAGGCGAAGGTCGGGGATGGGTCGACGTTCCGGTGGTGGCTCCGCGAGATCGAGAAACTCGGCTACCGACACCGCCAGCTCTACCTGAACAGTCGGTTCTTCGACGGCGACCAATCCCGCGACCGCTGGTACGGCGTCTTCTGGGACACCCGGATCCCCACCCCCGACCTCGAACACCGGCCACTCACTTATTGCGGGTCGTGTGCGGATGTGGTCGAGGCGCGGTGGGCCTGGCGGACCGGGATCCCCGCCACGGGGTCGGTGCGCTACGGCAAGCAGTATGACTACCGCTGCCCCCGCTGCCGCCACCAGGTGGTTCCGCCGTCGGGGTATGCGTTGCGGTCGCTCGATCTGTCGGACCTCGGTACCCGGATCGGGGACATGCCCCTGAAGACCATCCGGGACAAGAAGACCGGCGAGCTCTATGAGTCACCGTTGGCTCGGGCGACCATGGCCCGTGCCGAGCGGTGTCGTCAGAGGTTCGGCGAGTTCCCTGCGGTCCTCATGCCCACCAAAGCCCTCGGCCGAGGCACCGACCGGCACCCCTGGCAACCATTCGCGACCCAGACCAGCCGCCAGGAGACCGCAGTCCTCTCGACCGGCGCGATCATGGCCGCCGCCGGCAACACCTACGAGCGCCCCGGATCCCACTGCCGCACCCGGGGCCTGGGCGAGCCGTTGTGGACCGCGACGGCCACCAACAGCACCGGGATCATCACCCCACCGGCCGCGGTCCCGGTGGCGGTGGCGGTGGCGAACTTTCAGGGCGCCCCGCGTGGTGTGGACGACCCGCTGCCCACCCAGCCCGGATCACAGACCGTCGGCCTGGTGTCGGCCGGTGTGGTGCCGTTCCGGCGCCACACGGTCCCCACCAGTCATGGCGAGCCCATGCCCACGGTGACCGGCGACCAGTACCCGGGGCTGCTGACTGCCGCCGGCCGGATCCAGAACAACGGGGCGATCGACGAAGCGAAGTACCGCGCCTATCCCCTCGACCACCCGCTCAGCACCGTCGTGGGGTCGGCCAACCAGCAAGGGTTCCTGTTCTCCGGGTGGATCAAACAGAACGGCTCCACCGGCACCGAAACCACACCCCACGGCGTTGACGAACCACTCGCGACCCTCACTGCCCGTGACACCACCAGCCTGCTGCACGCCGAATGGGTGCAACACCTCGACCAGCTCAAGCTGGAGGACTGCTACTTCCGGATGACCCGGACCCACGAGATCGGCCGCGGCTGCGGATTCGACGTCGACTTCGCGGGCCACGCCGGCACGTTCAAGGTCTGGGGATCCGTCCGCGACCAGATCGACGGATACGGCAACGCCGTCTTCCCCAACATCGGCACCTGGATCGGCCGACAACTCCGCTCAGCCCTCCACCGACAGGAGGCGATCCTATGACCTCCACCAGAACCACCAGCAGCAGCAACGGCCGAGCAGGATGCCGTAACCGCGTGCGTCCACCGATGCCGTACTCCGGTGGGAAACAAGGCATCGCCCACCGGATCGCCGACACCTTCCCCCCACACGACCACTACCTCGAACCCTACGCCGGCGCCCTGTCGGTACTCCTCGCCAAACCCCCGGCGCCGATGGAAACCGTCTCGGATCTCAACGGCGACCTCATCTGCTTCTGGCGCACCCTGCGCGACAGTCCCGAGCAGCTCGCGCGAGCATGTGCGCTCACACCCCACTCACGTGCCGAACACCTGGCCTCACGTGACCTCACCACCGGACACGACGGGTCGCCGATCGACGACCTCGAACGCGCCCGTCGGGTCTGGGTCCAACTCGCCCAAGGCCGCGGCTCCAGACTCGGCACCCGCACCGGGTGGCGGTTCGTGCACGGCACCAACCGCATGCCCCTCGCGAAGTACCTCGACGGCTACCACCACCGCATCGCACCAGCAGCCGCACGCCTCCACAGCGTGTCCCTCGAATCACGCCCAGCAGTCGACCTCATCACCGCCTACCAACGCCCAGGCGCCCTGATCTACGCCGACCCCCCATACCTCGCCGAAGTCCGCCACGGCCGCCAATACGCCGTTGAGATGACCACCCTCGCGGAGCATGAAGAACTCCTCGAGCTGCTCGTGTCGTCGCCCGCGATGGTGGCGGTCTCCGGATACGACCACCCCCTCTACCACCAGCACCTCGAAGGCTGGACCGTACACAGATTCGCTGCCACCAACATGCGCGGCAACCACCGCACCGAAGTCCTCTGGACCAACTACCAAACCCAACCCGCGCTCTTCACCCTCGACCACCAAGAACAGGAACCAGGCCCGTGAACGCACCCGCACCCCATCACGCCCGAGCGGTACGTCGAGGAGACCGTCAAACGGTACGGCCGTACTTGTCACGCCGGCCGTCGACAGTGCGGAACGGCTCGGCCAACGGCACCCACCAAAACCGGCTACGCATCCCCAACGCGAACGCCAACCCATCCACCGCACCCGCCACATACGCCGCCTCCGCCGAGGTCGGATCCAGCACGCTGTTGATCCCAACCGCCTCCTCCAGCTGCGACTCGATCCCCGCCAACGACCGATCCGTGGAGAACTCACACATCACCGCGGTGATGTCAGTCGCCCCCAACAACCACCCCAACGCCTCAAACGTCCCAGACCCCATCCGGACCCGAAACTCCCGATCCAAATCCGACACCGCCGGATCATTCCGCGCACCGTTCTGCAGACGCCGCGCCAGATTCGCTACAAACCGCAAATCAGCAGCCGACACCGCGACCCAATCACCCAACAGCTCTCGACCCGCTTCCTTTGTGGCCACCACGCCCTACCTCCTCCGAGGCCAGCCGCACCACACGACCAGCCACCCATCAGCGTGAACCCCACCACCGACACCCCAAACGGAAGGAACCCCGTGAACCACCACACCCACACTCCAAGACGACGACCTGCCCAGGCACCGCAACCCACGGCGATCGAAGAACACCTGACCATCCCCGAAGTCTGCGCCGAACTCAAAATCAGCCGATCCACCTTCTACTACTGGCGACAAACCGGCCGAGCACCCCAATGCATCCGCCTCCCCAACCGCGACATCCGCATCACCCGAACCGACCTCCACACCTGGCTAAAAGCCCACACCGAACAGGACAACCACCAATGAACACCCACCCACAACCAAGCCGGCCACGGCGGTCGCGCGATCGAGCGTCTCCGAGCGCTCGTCTCGGTAAGCCCGCCCGGCAGGGCAGGTATGCGAGGTCCGCCGCGTCAGATGCGGTCGATGCCCGTGTTCAGGAACTGGTCAAGTCGGCGCCGCCGATTTCCAGTGGTCAGCGGGCCGTGCTCGAAGAGCTACTGGCTGTGGGCCGCCGGTCTGGGCGTTGCCAGTAGGGCAGCGCTCGTCGAGTCTCGCCGATTCGTCTTCCTGCGGCCTATGTCCGCCGAGGCAGGATCATCGCCAGTCAATAGTCACCGTTTCGGGTTTGAACGTGCGGGATCCGTGCTTCCCGCGGTGCAGTGTCACGACAGAAAGTGTGTCGATGACCTGTTGTTTGATGGCGAGGGGGGCGGAGTCGAAGGCCGCGACTGGATCATCTGCTGTGAGGACGGAGTCCGGCCCGAACTGTGCCAGCAGCCTGGCGTCCTCGGTGCGTATTGCATCCAGTCGCGCGTTGATTCTGTCCACCTTGATTCGATAACGGCGACCGTCGATCAGGTCGTTGTCGTAGTCGTCTTCAGTCGTCTTCAGTCTGGCGCGGAGCGAACTTCTTTCGGCGGCCAGTGCAGCGATCTGGCCTTGATCTATGGGCGCTGCGAGCAGCGCATGGAGGTCCGGCAGCGCAAGCCGGCCCCTGATGACCGCGAGGACGAACTCATCGATTGGGTTGGCACTTCGGTAGTAGCAAGCGTTTCGACATGTGTAACGGTTCAGGCCGCCGCTGCCCATGCCTGAGCTCGACTTGACCCTGAGGCCGCACGAGCAGAAGTAGAGGCCGCTTCCCAGATGCTTCCGGGCTGTCGAAGCGCCTCTGGTCTTGCGGCGCGGGTCGTCAAGTCGGCTTCGTACTGCCTCGAATTGGTCTTCGCTCACAATCGCATTCCATGTGGCTGCGCCTACATCGGCGCCTTTGTATACCGATCGCCCTGCGTAGCGGGCGTTCCGCAAGATGCTTGAGACTGACGATGACGACCATCGGCCGCCGCGGCGCGTCGGGACCCCGTCCTGTTCGAGATCGGTAGCGATTCCCTTCAAGGTATCGCCAGATGTGAATCGATCGAAGATGAATCGGATGATCGTAGCCTCGGATTCGATGACCGTGCCGTCGAGAGCGTAGCCCGTAGGGCGGATGCCCTTAGCCGGCTTTCCCAGTTGCGCGCGCTGCTCTTGCGCTCGGCGCTGTCGGGTGGACTTCCGTTCGACCTCGGCTTTTGCCACCGCCAACTTGATGCGCGCGTACATACGGCCACCGTCAGTCGATAAATCTGCTTCGCCATTCGCCGTTACCAACTGAAGTCCGCGTTCCTCGGCCCGGTCGATCCAGTCCTCCAGTTGCCGAGGTTGCCGAGTCAGCCGATCCAGGTCCCATGTGATGAGGGCGTCGAAGCGGCCGTCCTCGTAGGCGCGGCACAGCGCGTCGTAGCCAGGCCGCTGCCGTCGCGAGTCTGACGCGGAGATCGAGTTATCCACGTACTCGCCCGAGAGGACCCAGCCTCTGGCCTGGATAATCTTCAGCGCGTCCTCTCGCTGTCGCCGGACAGCGAGTTCCTCGCCGGTGGCGTCGATGGACACGCGAAGGTAGATCGCGGCAGAAGTCACCCGATGCAGCGTACCTGCCTTGATAGCTTTCTATCGTGCAACTCGGTCGAGTTCCGTTTCAACGTGTGAGCCGACGGGTTCGTGTTGTTCAGACCCTTCAGATGTCGGACTTGGTGGGGGTGGTGGCTTCCGGTTCGCTGGGGATGTCGTAATCGTCGATGAGGGTGATTCGGTCGGCGGGCCA
>JBOFLH010000676.1:0-11924 GCA_051657765.1 Nocardioides sp.
CAACGCTAGCCGGCCCTTCATCAACACGTCGTAGTCGGGTTCATCTCGAGTGGTACGTCGCAGCTCGTCGATGCCGGTGCGTTCGGCGACTGAGATCCAGATCTCCGGGACGAGGACGCCTTCTAGGTCGAGGGCGACCCGCGATTGTTGGGTGGGGGGCTGGCTGCTCACGGTCGACAATTGTTCCTCAGGTGAGCGGTGATCGTTGAATCGAACGAAAAGTGGCCGGGTTGATTCCGCACGGAGAGGCATCGCCGGGTTGGCATCGGAGCCGTTCGGGGTACCGTGGGGCAAGGTGTCGTTTAGCGTTGGCCCATGAATCTCGGGAGCAATCAGTTGACCGGCCCGCGGAGCTGGGCCCAGGCCGCCGCTGTGGGGGCCACCGTGGTGGTTGGTCTGCTATTGACCGTTGTCATCTGGCTGGCACTTTCCAAGATGATGGTGCGTGGTTGGCCCTGGCAGGAAGCGCCCGGATCCGTGCCGCCACCGGCGATCGACCTGATGAAGGTCTCGTTGGCCGTCGTGGCTGGGGTCGGTGGCGCTGTGGCCTTGGTGACTGGATACCGCCGCCAGGCCGAGGTCGAGAAGGCGGCACGTCGCGCCGAGGGGGAGGCTCGAGAAGCTCGGATCCTGCGCTTCGAGGAACGATTCGGCGCCGCGGCGACGCAGCTGGGCGCGACCTCTCCCACGGTCCGCCTGGCCGGGGTGTATGCGTTGGCCGCGCTAGCGGATCAATATCCGACGGACGAATATCCGGGGTACCGGCAGCAGTGCGTGGACGTGCTGTGTGGGTATCTGAGGTTGACCGGTCCGAATCTTCAGTCTGGGGAACTGCCACGGCCGGAATTGGCCTCAGGTCGCGAGATCAGCGCCACCGTGGTGAGCGTGATTGCCGCGCACCTCAAGGACCCCGGCGCATCCACCAGTTGGTCGGTGCTGGACTACGACCTCACCGGCGCCTGTTTGGTGGACGTCGGTTTCGCGGACTGCCATTTCAAGGGTACCGCCACCTTCGATCGGACCACGTTCGCCGGTGAAGCATCCTTCCGGCGGGCGAGATTCGACCAACCCACCTCATTCAAGGCCGCGGTGTTCTCCGGCGATACCTCGTTCACGGAGGCCGCGTTCTGCGACACCGCAACATTCGACAACTCGGACTTCCGGGGAGACGCCTTGTTCGACTCGGCGACGTTCCACAGGTCCGCCGGCTTCGAGGATGCGAGATTCTCCAAACTCGCCGGGTTCGCGGACGCGACGTTCGTCGGCGAGACCCGGTTCGGCCAGGCGGCATTCGACGGGCGCACCTCGTTCAACAACGCCGGGTTCACTGGTGCCGCCTCGTTCGCCAAAGCGATCTTCAGCAGTCCCACCAGCTTCGCCAAGGCGGAGTTCGTCGAGTTCGCCATGTTCAGCCGGGCTGACTTCCTCGGAGCCGAGCACCGGTTCGACGAAGTGGTGTTCGGTGGTGGCGCGTTTTTCGGGTCAACGAAGTTCGCCGGTCGGTGCTGGTTTGGTGAGGCAACGTTCCACGGCCGGGCGTCGTTCGAATCGGCGACGTTCCCCGACGGCGCCGTTTTCAACGACGCGGAGTTTGCCGGCGCCACGTTCGACAACGCGCGGTTCGCCGAGTACAGCTCGTTTAGCCAGGCCACCTTTCACGACGCCGCCTCATTCGGTGCAGCCGAGTTTCGAGGGACAACACTGTTCGGTGGCGCGAACTTCCACGAGGGAGGGTCGTTTGACGCGTCGACGTTCGCCCGTGTCAAGACCGACGTTTTCCAAGACGCCCAAGGCCTTGACCGGGTGAGCTTCGCGCGCGCCGGGTTCTCGCTCGGTGCGGGCGACGATCAGCAGTAACCTCAGAGGCTCCTTCGCCGTCTTTATGACCCTTGTGTGGGCCAATATTCCGGCGTAATGTCGGATGACATGCAGATACTCTCGGTCTCTAAAGTGCGAGACAGGCTCAATGACCTTGTTGACTCGGTCATGGTCACCCACGACCAGGTCACGATTACGAAGAATGGTTCGCCCGCTGCGGTTTTGGTCGGTGCCGATGAGTGGGAGTCGTTGCAGGAAACGCTCTTCTGGCTCTCCCGTCCGGACATCGCGGAGAACATTGCCCAGGCACGGCGTGACCTCGAAGAGCACCGCACCCTCAGTGCGGATCAGGTTCGATCGGAGTTCGGTGTTCCTCGGCGCGCGGATCGTTGAGTAGGGGTTGGCGACTTGCCCTACATCGTCGAGTTGGCTGGCACTGCGAGGCGAGATCTCCATGGGGTGTCGCCCAGGCTCGTGCCGGCGATCATCGAGTTCGTCTATGGCGACCTGGCGAGGTGGCCACGTCGGGTTGGCAAGCCGCTGCAACGTGAGCTAGCGGGCCTGTGGTCTGCCCGCCGCGGACCCTACCGGATCCTCTACGAGATCAAGGACGAAGCACTCGTGGTCCTCATCGTTCACGTCGACCATCGAGCTGACATTTATCGACCGCGGTGAGATACCTGGGTCGGTCTCAAGACCGGGCGGCCACCCGGGGTCAGAGCACACGGCTAACGGGTCCTTCCGGTAATCGGCTTGGCAGTAGTCATCGATCCCACCAAGGACTTTCGCTGGCTCGGACTCGCCCATCGTTTCAGCCAGCGCAACCACATCGAGGAAATCCCGGACTTGGTTCGGCTTTCACGATAAGGAATGCCTGCGACTCACGGTGTCTCAGCGAGCGTGGGTACCCGCCGCCGGATGGCAAGTCGGAGGTCGATCACCTCCAGTGGCCGAGTTTCTGATCAAATACCGTGCTCCGGCCTCGAGCACTCTCCAGAAATGCTGGCTCGGTGTCGTGGGGCAGCACACGGGGCGGCTCTGCGTCTGGCTCGCCATCGGCTGAAAGCCGCCCGACGTCAACCGGATCCGGTCCGGTCGCGAGAATGTCGCACGGTCAGCGCCAACGACTCGGCGGTGTAGAACGCGACATACGCCAGGGACAGCGCGACCACGATCGGGTTGGGATCGGGCAGTTGAGCGACCAGCACCGCGTAGGCCACCAGCCACCCGGCGGTCAACGCCATATTGGTGTGCCACAGGTTCTCGGTGCGCGAGGGGTAGACATAGCGCACCGGCACGAACACCAGCATCGAGAAGACCACCAACAGCCCCGCGGTGACACCAGGGGCGAGGTCGAAGATCACCACATAGAACGCCAACACGTTCCAGTACGACGGGAAGCCCAGGAAGCAGTGGTCGTCGGTTTTAGCGTCCCGGCGACAGAATTGATACGACGAAGCCAGCAGCGGCAAGCAGGCAAACATCGTGCCGGTCCGCCCGTCCGGCAGGTAGCCGCCGACATACAAGAAGACCATCGGCGCGAAGGCGTAGGTGAGGTAGTCCACGATGTTGTCGAGCAGTGCGCCGTCGAACCACGGTGTCGCCTCGGACACCCGCACTTGCCGGGCTAGGAAGCCATCGGTCCCGTCGATCACCATGGCCACCAGGAACAGCCACAAAACCGTGGTGGTGCGCTCCTCGAGCGCCGCGATCATCATCAGAAAGCCGAGCACGAAACCGGATGCGGTGTAGACGTGCACGCCCACCGCGGCCAGCACCCAGCCCCAGGAGCGGTCATCAGGAGCCGCGTTCCGCGGGTCGGCATAGCCAATCGACGGATCAGTGCTCGGCATCGTGCACACCAACCTTGAGGAAAGAACCCGGTGGTAAGGCGACCATGACACCGGCTGGGCAGAGTCAGTATGCCGATCTTTGCGGCGCCCGTCAGATCACCAACGAAAATTGACCGACTATTGCACCGAGGGCGCACCTGAGCGCCGAGCAGCCCAGGCGGCCAACAGTTGCGCTTCCCGATCTCGGGAGATGCCGGTCCGGGCGGCGTTCGGGGTGCTTCGCAACCAGGCCAGCGTGTCGCGAGCAGTGTCCCGGATTGCCCGGATTCGTAGGCCCGCGGCCAACGCCTTGCTGACGTCGATCGTGGTGAGTTCGGCTGGGTCCGGCATCGGCAACCACATCGGCACCGAGTCCGGCCCCGCCCAGGGCGCGACGCCCTGGTCGATCAGAAACTCGTGGTCGGTCCAGGCCGGGTCGAGGTTGGCGCCGACGCCGTGGGCAACCTCAGCAAGCAGGTCGGCGAACCGGACGGTGGGTGCGGTGGCGTCGAAGGTACCCGCCCGATGCTGTTCGGCGCAGGTCACGATCCAGGTCGCCAGATCGCGTACGTCGATCACTTGCGCCGGATCGGCCGGCTCACCCGGCACAAGCACCAGGCCGCCTTCGGCGACCCGATCCGGCCAGTAGCTGAACCGGCCGCTCGGATCACCCGGACCGGCGATCAGCCCGGGCCGGATGATGGTGGGTGCCGTCGTCTCGGCTCGGACGATGTCCTCGCAGGCCACCTTCATCGCACCGTAGGCGGTCGGTGAGGTGGCCGGGTCCAGGTCGTCGGCGACCGCATCCAGCAATGGTCGGCGGGCGGTTTCGTCGAGGGTCCCGCCCGCTGCCCCGACGACCTCGGCGCTCGGAGCTGAGTCCGCTTGGTCTGCCGGTGGTCCGGCGTACACGCTGATCGTGGAGACGAACACCCAATGTGGGTCCGGCAACGCGGCGACCGCCGATCGTACGTGAGAGGGCTTGCGCGCGAGATCGATCACCGCATCGAACCTGTGTTCTGACTCGAGCAACGCGACCGGTGTGTCGCGGTCCCGATCGTGCACGAGATGCCGGGCGCCGGCTGGCACCGAACCGGATATCCCTCGACAGGCACAACTCACCTCGTGACCGCGAGCTACCGCGTCCTCGGCCACCGCGCGGGACAGGAACACGGTGCCGCCGAACACTAGGAGACGCATGAATACCAGGCTAGCGCGGGCTCACGCGACTCCGACCGGAGCTGCCTGGCTCGGCTAGCCAGCCGCTAGCGGCTGTCCGTCAACCGTGGCGCGGTCCGGCCGTCGATCCACGCTGCAAAGAACGCCGACAACTCCTCGCCGGTCGCATCCTCGACCCATGCGTAGTACTCCGCCCGATCCGCGGAGCCCGACAGCTCGCCACGATCGTGCGCAGCCGGCCAGCCGCGCACCAGTTTCCAGAATCTTCGTTCGCCGATGTCGCGGCGAAGCTGGTGCCACATCAGGGCCGGGCCGAAGTACACGTTGACCTCGGCGAACTGCGTCGGATCGTAGTTGCCGGGCGGGCCCGCCTGTCGGCGGTAACCGGCCTCCACGGTGGACCATTGGCGCATCACGTCGTTGATCGGCGTGCCCGACTTCTCGGCCTCGTAGACGCCTTGGAGGTAGGTGGTCATGCCTTCATTCATCCAGACGTCGCGCCAATCTTGTGGCGTTACCTGGTCGCCGTACCATTGGTGAATCAGCTCGTGCAGGATGATCGGGTCCGACCGGACGTAGGCGGTGTTGCCCAAGGTGATCATGGTTTGGGTTTCCATCGCTGACGCGGAGTCGACCGAGACGAGGCCGAGAGTGGCAAACGGATAGGGTCCGAGCCGCTTCTCGGCCCAAGCCAAGGCTCCGACAAGCTTGCCTGCGGCGCGTTGTGCAGCCGGATCTCCTCGTGGGGTCCACCAGCTGATGGGTACGCCGCTTTCCGAGACCACCTTGGTTCGCTCGAAGACCCCGAAGGCGACGGTGATGAGATAGGACGCAGCTGGTTCGTCGAGATGCCACCGGGTGACGGTGCTGCCGGACCGCGCGACTCGCGACCTTAACTCGCCGTTGGCCACACCGACCATGGGCGAGGGAACCGACAACGTGAAGTCATAGAGCGCCTTGTCGGCTGGCTGATCGTTGACCGGATACCAGGAATAGGCGCCGAACGGCTCCTGCATCGTCCATGTCTCCCCAGTCTTGGTGGTGTGCCAGCCCAACCCGTCACTGTTGTCACCGCGAGTGCTGGGGGCAGGCACCGGCCTCGGTGTTCCGGCGTACTCGATGCGGGCCTGATAGCGCTCGTCCTGGCGAACCGGCGCGGCAACGATCAGATCCTTCCCGGTATGGGTGAAAGGCACTGGTACGCCGTCGAGGATCACCGCCGAGACCTCGAGCGCGGCGGCCAGATCCAGCTGGAACGACTCGGCGTCGGTGGTCGACCGGAAGGTCACCGCGGTCCGGCCGGTCAGTGCGGTGCCGGCCGGATCCCAGGTCAACGCGAGGTCGTAGTGCAACGTGTCCACGCCTGGGTGGCCGGCCTGGGGGTACACGCTGTCCTCGACTGGTTCGCTGATTGCGACCGCGAGGCGCGGGTCATTGGCCGCGATGACGGGCGGTGCCGGGCCTGGGGTCTGGCCGCCGGCCTCGAGGCGTGACGCGCCGGTGGCCGGCGACTGCGGGTCCGGGCTGGCCGGGTTGATCGGGCGGTGGCTGGAACTGGAGGCAATTCCCAGCAACGCCACCAGCGCGACCAACCCGCCGATGACTCGGCGCGCCGAGCCGTTGCGCTCTCTCGCTTCGCGCTGGTGTTTCTGATGAGCTTGCAGTTCGAGCGGTTGGTCGGGGTGCGGGGGGTGGTGCTGGCCGTTGCGCTCTCTCGCTTCGCTCATGACTCCTGCTGTAACAAGGGTCGCACCATTTTGCGAGCGTCGTGGACTCGAGACTTCACGGTGCCCACCGGGCAGTCCAGCAAGCGGGCAATCTCGTCGTACGGCAGGCCGTAGACATCGCGCAACATCAGTGGCTCCACCAGCAACGGATGCGTCCGTTCGACCGTCTCGACGGCGTCGAGCAGGTCCAGGCGGGTGCCCGCGATCACGCTCGTCGTGCGCGGGTCCGGACGAGCCAAGCTGTCGGCAAGCACGGCCGCATCGGTGGGCGTGGCCTGGGCCTTCAACCGTCGGTAGGTCGAGCGGGCCGTATTGACCGCCACCACGTGCAACCAGGTGGTAAACCGGCTCTGGCCGGTGAACTGATGAACCTTGGTGGCGATGGTCACCAACACGTCCTGGCACGCGTCCTCGGCGTCCCCACTGAACGGCAACACCCCATGACAGATGGTCAAGACGCGAGGTTGAACAGCGGCCAACAGATCCTCAAGCGCGTCGCGTTCCCCGGCGCCGGCACGTCGGGCCAGGTCATCGATCTCATCAGGCGTCAGCCGCGGGCTCTCGTGGGTAGGCGGGGTCACCCGTGCAACATAATGCAGGGGTGTCAGCACCAGAACGCATAGGTCGCTACGTCGTGCGCCGCCGGCTTGGGTCGGGTGCTTTCGCGACCGTGTGGCTGGCCCTCGACGAGCAGCTGAACTCGCCGGTCGCGATCAAAGTATTGGCCGACAACTGGGCCACCGACCACGACGTGCGCCGCCGTTTCGTTGAGGAGGGCCGGTTTCTGCGCATGGTCGACTCGCCGCATGTGATTTCGGTGTACGACGTGGGCGAGCTGAGCGACGGCCGACCCTACTTCGTGATGACCTACGCCGACGGCGGCACCCTGGCCGATCAGGTCAAGTCACCGGCCACCCGGGCCGGCCAGTTCCCTGGGAGCTGGCGACCGTCTCTGACCCAAGCGGTTGCCACGGTGAGTCACGTCGCCTCGGGCCTGACCGCGCTGCATCAGCGCGGGGTGCTGCATCGCGACATCAAGCCGGGCAATATCTTGTATCGGACCGTACCGACCGGCACCCGGGCGCTGGTTGGCGACTTGGGCCTGGGCAAGGCGATGGACAACTCATCCCGGTTGACCGTGATCGGTGGCACTCCGTCCTACATTTCCCCTGAGCAGGCCGCCGGGGAGCACGTTGATGAACGGACCGATCAGTATTCGCTGGCCGCACTTGCCTACCTGTTGTTGACCGGCACGCCGCCCTATGCACACGCCAGCATCCAAGCCGCCACCGCACCTGCTGACCCACCGCCGATGCTGGATGTCGACGGTCGGCTGGAAGCGGTTGTCAGACGGGGTTTGGCGCGCCGCCCCGCAGATCGATGGCTCGACGTGTCAGGCTTTGCTCGGGCGCTGGAAGCGGCGCTCGGCGCCGTTGATCCGCGCGCGCCGGTCGGTCCTGAGACGCCACTGACCCTAGCCGCATCCGAGCGCACCGAACTGGCGCACCGCCCTGTTTCACCGGCCGCTGGACGCCCGGCGCCGAGTCCGGGCCCGGTCACCCCCCAGCGTGCGGACTCGCCGCCGGGTTCCCGTCGGCGGCGCGTGATGGTGGCGCTGGTCGGTCTCGGATTGCTCGCCGGGGTGTCCGGGGGCTACGCGATCACCGATCAGCGCGGCTCGATGGTCGAGCTGACCGACGGGTCGGGCACATTGTCGGTGGTCGTGCCGGAAAGCTGGCATCGCGAGTTGTCGCGAGAGCCGTGGATACCCCCCGGCTCGGAGCGGGGCTTTTCCGCGTTATCGGTCGGATCGGGGCCTGGCTGGCGGTTGTCGGGTTCGGATGAGTCCGGAGTCTTCGTCGGGTTGATGCGAGGGGAGCGGCTGCCTGACCAATTGCCGCGGCACCCCGAGTGCGCGGTCACCGAGCCGGTGGTTGACGGCAACCTCAGCCTTCGCACGATATCCGGGTCGGCGCGCGTCAGTGCCCGCACGGTCACCTCGGCACAGTGCCCAGGACTGCTGGTGGAGCGGGTCATTCAGGTAACCGCCCGCCAGATCCTGTGGGTTCAAGTGCGCGGCGTCGACCGACAGCTCGTCGGCGAAGTGTTGGATTCGGTCACTGTTCGCGACCTGTGATCAGGTGGACTGTGCGTAGCGCAAGATGCCCGGTACGGTCGGACTCTCTAGACGGTTGCCGAATGGGGCACGTGTCGGCAGATGGTGTGCCAGCACGGGGGTCGGCGTGCTGGTGTCAATCCGCCTAGCCGTTTTGACTCGGCCGGAGCGCCGGCACCGCGAGGAGGCGGCGTGGCGTCAGGTATCTCGCCACACGGGCAAACGATGCGCGGTGTCGGCGACCTCGAAGCCGTTCTTGCTGAATTGACCTACCGTGCACCAACTGCTGTCATGGCTGTCGACGTCTGGACGGCGGTTTACGCACGGGTGGATGTCGACGTCACCCGGAGCCCGCAGACGACGCTACTGGGTCGCGGTCTGCGCGGTGTGCTCAAGCAGGGCGGTCAGGCCGGCCCGGTCCATGGCCCGGCCGGTGACTGAGAGCTCTAGTTCGGCGAGTCCGCCGGGCTCTGCCGGCATCCAGCGCAACATGCCCCAGCGCCGGCGGTCGCGTTGGTTGATGTAGGAGTACGTCAACGAGTCGTCGCCGCGGGTCAGAATGTCGAGCCCGGTGATCGACGTGTCGTCGGTGAGGTCGTCGGCTCGGGTGTCGACCATCTGCTGGGTGGTACGGCGCTCACTGACCACCCGCTCCACGCGAAGTGAATGGGTGTCTTCGCGATTACCGGGCGGCGTCCATCGGCTCTCGCCGGCTTCGAGAGGGAACTCCTCCCAGCCCTGCGGGACCTCGACGGTGGACGAAAATGGGGGCGAACCCACGATCACTTGTCGATAGTTCAGTTGCGGGCTCAAGGCCGGCGGCTCCTGCGGATCGGCCACCACGGTGACCACGACCGGAACTGGCGCGGACGGCGACTGGGCGAACACTGGCGCCTGTTCGGTCTCGGCCGGTTTGGCGCGGAAGGCAAGCCCGCCGAGCAGCCCCACCGTCAATCCAGCGACGACGGCCGTTGCGGTGATCAGCAGCGTCCGCCCCCATGCCATAGCCACAGGCTAGCGCCCGAGCCGATCAATGCTGGTTCGGGTCAGCCACCGGGTAATCGCCCGCTCGGTCGGCATACTCCAGCTGTCCCGTGGCACGCCTTTAGACGTTAGGAGTGTATTCGGCTCGCAGCACCGACGTGATCGAGTGCTGCGGGTCACCGTCGTCGCGTTCCAAGCTGATGTCAACTGCGGAGTATCGCGACAGCAGGCCCACCGGAAGCGTGAACGTCACCTTGCCGCTCGGTCCGATCTGGCCCAGCGTCACCATCTTGTTGGTGTTGGGATCCAGTAGCCAGGCGAAGTAGAACTGTCCGCGGGGGAGCTTCGGTAACCCCTTGGTCTGGATGGTCATGTCGACCAGTCGGTTGCGTTCGCCCGCCATCAGGATCTCGCCTGAGCCGTTGCCGTCAACCGGCTCCAACGCCGCGGTTTGCACGGCCGGGGCGGTGGTCGGTGGGCTGGTGCTGGGTGGGGTAGCGATGGGTGTCTCGGTCGGGTTCGACCGGGTGAGGGTGGCCGTGACGCCGGCGGTGCCGGCGACCAAGACCGCTGCCGCCGCCAGCATGAGCGTTGGTCGAGCCCAGCCCATCCGGTTGCTTCGTCGGAGGTTGCGCGTATCCAACGGAGCAGGCTCCGGTATCGGCGCGACGGGAGTCGATGTGGTGAGCGTGCGGCCGGCACTGGTGAGGAGGGCGTGACCAACCGCGACCTGGCCTAGGGAGTCTCGGCAGTCCGGGCACCGGTACAGGTGGTCGTCGACCAGGCTGACCTCGGCGTTGCTGAGTTCACCTCGCAGGAGACCGAGTAGGTCCGGGTGCGCGCTCATCGTGTCTGATGTCACGGGGTTCATCTCCTCTCCTCAGATTGGTTGTTACGTCGATCACTTCGTCGGTGATCCGATGTGTCATGCATGATTTCGGCCAGTCGGCGGGTTCCTCGCGCCGCGCGCGCCTTGACCGTGCCGATCGGCACGTCCAATTCGATGGCGATTTCGCGTTGGCTCAAGCCCGAGAAGTACGCCAGATCGATGACCTCGCGTTCGTGGTCGGGCAAGGCGGCCACCGCGGCGCGGACGTCGGCTGCGTCGGCAAACCTGTCCACAGTCTCCCTTCCGTCTTCTCCGATCAACTCGCGCACCGACTCGACGTCGATCACCGGATGGCGGCGAGTGCGAAGCGCGTCGATCGCCCGGCGGTGGGCGATGGTGAACAGCCAACCGCTGAACCGCTGGCCTGGGTCATAACGGCCCGCATGGCGCCACACGTCGAGGAACGTCCGCTGCAGAACGTCCTCCGCCTCGTCGCGACCGACGTACCGGGATAGGTAGGTCAGTAGCGAGGAGCCATACGTCGCGTAGGCGTCCTCGAGGGCTGACTCGTCTTTGCGAGCCAGCCGGACGCCGATGGCTTCTCCACTATCCACAACTACTCTTCGTACTCAAGCATTGGTTCGGTTGCCAGAAGACATGAATCTTTTGGCTGAAGTCTTAACCGGCGGGGCGAGCGACAACCACGAGGTTGGCCTGATATCCACCGCGATCCGCATCATAGGCGCCAGCGCAGGTCACCAGGTGCAACCGGCGTGGCCCAGCTCGCCGAAACAGTTCGTCCAGGTCGAGCAGGCTCTTTGATACTTCGCGAACTTCGATGATGCGGTAGCTGGTCCATTGTTGGCCGGCCTTGACACCGATCAGATCTCCCGCCGCGAGGTTCTCGAGCCTCGCGAGCGGGCCGATCCCCTCGGACTTGGTGTCAAGGTGGCCGGCGATCACGGTTGCCCCAGGGTCCGCGGGTGCCGGACCGTACTTGTACCAGGTCAGTGCGTTGACGGTGTCCGGAAGTTCCATGGCGCCAGCCGGGTCGACCCCGGCCGGTTGGATCGGCAGTGTGAGGCCGACGGCGTCGATCTTGAGAGCTGTCGGCGCTTGGCCGCGCTCCGGTCGGTTGTCCGCCAGGTCGGCCGACGAAGTCTGCACGGGGCCGTTCGGCGCGCTGGGTGATTGGGACGGCTCGGCCGTTGAGCTGCTGGGGGGCGTTGGGTCGGCCGGCGACGATAACACGACTTTCGAGGTGTCCGGGGCTCGTTGCTCCAGCAGGACGAAGGTGGCGCCGGCTCCCAGCAGTGCCGTAATAGCAACGACGAGAAGTTGGCGCGAGTGGCGTGACACGGTGATCTCCCAGGGCGATGGTGGGTCTCGGCTGATCCGGGTCTCGGCTGAGGTGGCCCGGATAGGTCAGGAGGGCGGCC
>JBOFLH010000677.1:0-3867 GCA_051657765.1 Nocardioides sp.
CGCGTTGCACCGTGCGCTCGCACTGCGCACCAGTAGGCGGCGGTCCTCGGCGCGCGCGACGGTGATCGGGCTGCCGGACAGGTTTGCCAACACGGTGGCTCCGGCGAGCGCGGCCTCCGCGCTGGGCGGGATCGGGACCCACATGTCCTCGCATACCTCGACGTGCAGGCCGAGCCCGGGAACGTCGCGGGCCTCGAAGATCAGGTCCGGCCCGAACGGCACATCGCGGTGGTCCCCGTGATCCAGACGGATCCGGATCGTTTCACTGCGGTGGTCGTCGCCGGGTGCGAAGTGTCGCCGTTCGTAGAATTCCCGGTAGGTCGGCAGATAGGACTTCGGAGCCACACCGAGGATCTCGCCGCGCTGGATGATCACCGCGCAGTTCAGCACCCGACTCCCCTGGACGAGGGGGGCGCCGACCACGATCACCGGAAGCAGGACTGTCGAGGCCTGGACGAGCTCGGCGAGTGCGGCTCGGACCGCCTCCAACAGCACGTCCTGCAGCAACAGGTCGTCCACGGCGTACCCGCACAGCGCCAGTTCGGGAAACACCGCGACCGCGACACCCTCCTCATGGCAGGCCCGGGCGGCGTCGGCGATCGCTGCCGCGTTCGCCCCTGGGTCGGCGATCGCCACCGGCACGGTACACGCCGCGACCCGGGCGAATCCGTGAGCGTAAGCGGAGTAGAAGTCCACTCCCCGATCCTCTCACCCCGCGGCCGTGACCGGTCGACACGCGCCTTTCTCGGCTCGCGGCGCCACCGATATCGCACACTCGCTGATGGCTATCGCCAATAGGGATCCCGGCCGATGAAGGCAATGAGCAGGTCTTGGGCTGGCGCACCCTCGGGGACGTGAACGCGCGGTCCGTAGTGACCTGAGTCGCGCATCACGTCCTCGACGCCGGTCAGACCCGCCAGCATCGCCACGCAGGTGTCGGCATCGAGGGTGTCGTCTTGACCGGTGGCGCGGGCGAGGTCCCAGGTGTGTAGGAACACGTCGGTGGTGTAGTAGCGATCGATCGCCTCCGGTAGGGCAACCTCGCCAATATTCGGGTCGATCAATACCTTCGTCGCTGTCATCGGATCGTCGAGCACGTTCTGTACGGCGACCGCGTGTGCGCGCCAAGCGCCGACCGGGTCATCGTCGACGGACGGTATCGCCGGAAGGCGGACACCGGAACCGGCCGCCAGAAAACCTGGGAACCATTCCACCAAATGCCGCACGATGTCGCGCACCGTCCACTCCACGACCGGTGTCGGGTCATCCCAGCGCGATCCCACCGCCTGGACACCGGCCGAGAATCGCCCGGCGACAAGCCGGTGCCGGTCGGCGGATGAGGTGGCCAATCAACGAGCCCCGGCGAGCAGGGTGTCGAGCTTCGCGTAGCCCTGATTGACCCCGGTCTCCATCCCTGAGGCGAGCCAGGCGTCGCGGCCTTCGAAGCTGTCGACTAGTGATTGGGCATGCAGTCGGGTGACGCCGTCGCCGAGATCCTCGAACGATATCGTCTCGAGAGCGACGTCGTCGGGCATCGCCTCGAAGGTGAAGGTCTGCACGATCCGGGTATCGGTGATCTGGTGGAAGCAGCCGCGGAAGTGATACTCGCCGCTTCCGTGTCGGGCGAGGTAACGCCACTCCCCGCCGTCGCGGGCGTCCCACGCGAGAATCTCGGTGTCCATACCGTCGGGTCCTACCCACCGGCGAAACAACAGCGGGTCGGTGTGCGCGGCGATCAACTGGGCTGGGGTGGCCTGGAAGTCCCGGGTGATCCGGATCATCGGCAGCGTTGGGTCTGCCTCGATCGCGGCTTCGAGATAGTGCGTGGGGGTCATGATGCTTCACCTTTCGGAGTTGTGGACGCAGCGGCGCCCTGGTTCAGTTCGACCAGTACGGCATCGAGCTTTCGGTAGCGACGCTCGGCCTGACGTCGGTAGCGCTCGATCCACGTGGTCATCAGATCGAAAACCTCCGCTTCCAGATGCACGGTGCGGCGTTGCGCGTTTTTGGTCTTGCTCACCAGTCCGGCGTCTTCGAGCACCTTGAGGTGCTTGGAGATCGCCTGCAGCGACATCTGGTGCGGCTGAGCTAGTTCACCCACCGTGGCGTCGCTGTCGCACAGCCTGGCCACGAGTCGTCGGCGAGTCGGATCGCCGAGCGCGGTGAACACCTTGGACAGTTCTGGTTCGGACATGACCCAACTCCTCAACCTATAAGTTGAGAACATAACCTCCCCGTTCTCGCATTGTCAACTAGATAGTTGATGATCTTCCGTGTCCCCGTGTCCCCGTGTCCCCGTGTCCCGTGCCCCTGCGTCGCCGCGTCGCCCGTCCTCGACGGCAGGGCGCACTTGAAGGTCGGATTTCGTGGTAGACCTTGATCCGTGCCCCGCCCCGTCGCCTCCAGTCCTGTTGCCGCGACGGCTTCGGCATCAGCGTGGCCTACTGGCGCGACGGGGAATCAGCCGGCGCCTGGAAACAGGTCGCCGAACATCTCCTTGCCCAAGAGCGCGGCACCCGGGAGTGGTACGCCGAGTATCAGGTTCGAGTGGCTCGGGTAACCCGCGCCTACGGCCGAACCTCGTGCTGACGCCGCCGAGCGGCCTCACGGTTGCCGACCTGGCAGTGGCCCCGACCACGAAGCCACGCAACGTGCGCGGACCCGGTGAAGTGGGCCACGAACGGCCTATCTGAGGAGCTGTCCCGACCGGATCCGGCTAGCCCTCTACTGGCCGCCTACCGTTAACCTGGACCAATGAGCGAGGCAACGAACGGCGGCGAATCCACCGCACCCTACGGCACCGGGCAGCAGCGCCGGGACTCAGCGACGACGAGTCCGGCGCGGAGCGGGGCGATTGGGCGGATTCGCACCCATCACCTGCGGGAGATGAAGGCCCGCGGCGAACGGTTCGCCATGCTCACCGCCTATGAGCAGTATGCCGCGCAGACCTTCGACGAAGCCGGCATCGAGGTTCTGTTGGTCGGCGACAGCGCATCCAACAACGTGTTCGGCAACGAGTCCTCACTGCCGATCACGCTGGACGAGCTCATCCCGCTCACCCGTGCGGTCACTCGCAGTGTCAGACGGGCACTGGTGGTGGCGGACCTGCCGTTCGGCTCCTACCAGCGCTCCCCCGAGCAAGCCTTCGATAGCGCGGTCCGGTTCATGAAGGAGGCTGGCGCACACGCGGTCAAGCTGGAAGGCGGTATCGCGATCGTGCCACAGGTCCGGCTGCTCACCAGCGCAGGCATCCCGGTGATGGCGCACATCGGTTTCACCCCCCAATCAGAGCATCAGCTGGGCGGTTACCGGGTCCAGGGCCGCGGCGACGATGCCCGCCGGGTCATCGATGAGGCGGTGGCTCTCGAAGCTGCCGGCGCGTTCGCGGTGGTCATGGAGATGGTGCCCGGCGAGGTGGCCGCCCAGGCGACGGCCGCGCTGCGAATCCCGACGATCGGCATCGGGGCGGGCGTCCATTGCGACGCCCAGGTTCTGGTCTGGCAGGACGCCTTCGGCCTACGCACCGGCCGGATGGCCACCTTCGTGAAGCAGTACGCCGACGTGCACGGCATCCTGCTGACCGCCGCGCGGGCGTATGCGGCCGACGTACGCCAAGGCACCTTTCCCGGCCCCGAGCACACCTTCTGAACAGCCTCGGCCGCGAGCCCGCACGGTTGCCCGGACGGGCGCGATGACCGCCCGCGCCGAACGACAAGGACCAAGTGGTGCGGCCAAGCGGCGTGAATGAGGTCGGACTCGGGGCGAAACCTAGACTGGGCTCATGAGTGTCGTCGCCTCGCCATCGGTTGTTCCAGGCATCGTCTCGCCCCGGCGAGCTGTCCCCGCCCATATCGCTCGGCCGGAGTA
>JBOFLH010000678.1:0-19387 GCA_051657765.1 Nocardioides sp.
GGCCACCCCACCCCGACGGGCCGGATCACCCGGCCCCGATTCGCGTGCTACCCCGCCGGCCACACCGGCGGCGGCATCGGAGTCTCAGACCCCGCCGGCCGCGGATTCTCGGCGGTTCCCGGGGTGCCAGTCGAGGTGAAGCCAGTGGGTGGCCGGCTGGCGGCGTAGTCCACGCCGAGCTTCACCAGGTCCCGGTATACCGGCTCCTGAGCGAGGTCCAGCAACACCTTGTCCGACAGCGGTACCGCACGATCCTTGCCGAACAGGTAGAGCTGCGCGCTGAGGCCTTCGTTGGTGAGGTAGAGGGCCGATTCATGTGCGCCGGTGTCGTCGGTCAGACGTTCCACGCCGACAGACCAACCATCGTCCAGCTGGCGACAACCGTCGGTCCCACAGTAGGGCGGTCCGGTGTCGGGGGCGACACCATCGACCCGGAAGGTCATCCCCAGCGCAACCTCGCCGGTGCTCTCGATCGCAGGGTACCGGGTGTCGCCCTCGTCGCCGTTTACCCAGCGAACGGTGACCGCTCCGAACCGTGCCGGCAGCAAGGCGGACAAGGTGTCCTCGATGGCGGTGCCGTACTCCTCGTCGGTCACCGTGCGAGGTAGAGACGAGGTGGCCGGGCGGGCGGACGCAATTGGCGTGTCCACCGCGGTCTGTCGCGCCGAGGTTCCCAGCGCCCCAGGCAGTATGACGGCGGCGGCCGCCGCGGTGAGGCCGATCGCCACCCCGGCGCCCAGCCGGCGGCGCCGCCGGATTGCCGCGCCGCGCTGCAGTGCGCCGGGCACCAGATCGGACAGTGCGCCCAGCTCGGCGAGTTCGGCGGACAGCCGCCCCCGCAACTCCTCGGTGGTATTCATGACAAGCTTCCTTCCCATTGACGTGACGAAACGTGAGGTGCCGGATCCGAGAGGTTGCGGTCGGCGAACCGATCACGCAGATGTTGTAGTCCCTTGGCCGTTGACGACTTCACGGTGCCCGGACTACAGCCGAGCAGGTCGGCGGTCTGTTCGACGCTGAGGTCCTCCCAGTAGCGAAGCACCACCGCAGCGCGCATCCGCGGTGCGAGCTCGGACAGCGCTTGCGACAGGGTCACCGCGACGGTTGGATCTCGTGGCAGGGCTACCGATTCGGTGGCGTTGCTCCACGCGGCCTCGCGCTTGTGTTTGCGCTTTTCCTCGAAGAAGGCGTACAGGAGGGTCCGGTTGGCGTATGCCGCCGGGTTGTCGACCCGCGACCACGCTACGTACATCTTGACGAGAGTGCCCTGCGCCAGGTCTTCGGCAGCGTCCCGGTTTCCGGTGAGTAGATACGCCTGGCGGAACAGACGGCCCTGGCTTTCCCGAGCGAATGCGGTGAACTCTTGATCTCGTGTGGACTTTCTCAACATCCGTCTCCGTTCCGTTGACTCCCCGGCGGTTCGGGTGAGCTCAGGTGGCCGATATCTCTGCTGCCTTCATCATGTGACGAGTGTCGAGCGGCGAGTTCGGTTGCCTCGGGTAGGCAATCTTCTCAGCGCCGAGACTTCTTCCGCGCGGGAACGGCGAGCTCGACCAGGCAACCCGCACAATGAACTGGTGCCGCTGTATCGTGATGAAGCCGTCGTGCTGCGAACCCACAAGTTGGGTGAGGCCGACCGGGTCGTCACGCTGTTGACCCGCGAGCATGGTCGAGTACGCGCGGTTGCCAAGGGGGTGCGGCGTACGTCGTCGCGATGGGGCTCTCGCCTGGAGCCGTTCACCCATGTTGACTTGCAACTGGCCCAGGGGCGAAGCCTTGATGTGATCACCCAGGCCGAGACGTTGACCCCGTTCTCGTCGGGGCTGGGCGCTGACTATGACCGATACACCTCTGGCACGGCAATGTTGGAGACCGCCGAACGGTTGGTGGTCGAGGACAAGCAGCCGTCGCTTCAGCAATTTTTGCTGCTCATCGGCGGTTTGCGCGCGCTAGTCGGTGGCGAGCACGGACCAGGCCAGGTGTTGGACTCCTTCATGTTGCGGTCGCTATCGGTCGCCGGTTACGCGCCGTCCTTCGACCGGTGCGCGCGGTGCGGTGCGCCAGGCCCGCACCGATGGTTCAGCCCGGCCGGAGGCGGGGTGTTGTGCGGATCCTGCCGGGTGCCTGGGTCAGCCAGTCCCACACCTGACGCGGTGGCGGCACTGGGCGCGTTACTGTCCGGTGACTGGGCGGTAGTTGACGGCGCCGATGCCCGGGCTCTGCGAGAGGCCAGTGGCCTAGTAGCCGCGTTCGTCGCCTGGCATATCGAGCGCGGACTGCGTTCCCTGGCCTACGTCGAACGCTGACCGGGGTGGCCGGGGACCGCCGGTCAGTCGGTGGCCGCCGAGCAGCTAGATCGCCGATAGAGTCCTCGGGTGAGCCCTGTCGGTCGCCGGTCCGAATCCCGCCCCACGGCACGTCGGGCGGCACGTCGGGTGGCAGGCCCGGTGGACACACCCCGCTCCGGCGCGCCCCGTGCTCCGGCACCTCATGACTCCGGGGCTCGGCCGCCGGCCTTGCCACCGGATCAGGTGCCGCGTCATGTCGCCATCGTCATGGACGGCAACGGCCGCTGGGCCAACCAGCGCGGCCTGCCGCGGACCGCCGGGCACGAGCGCGGCGAACATGCGCTGTTCGACGTCGTGAACGGCGCGATCGAGGTAGGTGTCAAGGCGCTGTCGGCATACGCGTTCTCGACCGAGAACTGGTCCCGGTCACCCGATGAGGTCCGCTTCCTGATGGGGTTCAACCGCGACGTTATCCGGCGTCGCCGCGACGAGATGCATGAGCTAGGTGTGCGCGTGCGGTGGGCTGGCCGAGTGCCTCGCCTGTGGAAGTCGGTGATTCGCGAGTTGCGCGCTGCTGAGGAGCTGACTCGCGCGAACGACGTGCTCACCT
Organism: Nocardioides sp.; assembly: GCA_051657765.1. GTDB lineage: Bacteria > Actinomycetota > Actinomycetes > Propionibacteriales > Nocardioidaceae > Nocardioides. Next base: position 2,899 of record JBOFLH010000678.1, read on the forward strand.
TGACGATGTGTGTCAACTATGGTGGCCGGGCCGAACTGGCCGATGCCGCCAAGTCCATCGCCCGAGGCGTCGCCGCCGGCCGGATCTCGGCCGAACGTGTTGATGAACGGCTTTTCGCCCAGCACCTTTATGTGCCTGAGATTCCCGAGGCCGACTTGGTCTGGCGCACCTCGGGCGAGCAACGATTGTCAAACTTCATGCTCTGGCAAGCGGCCTATAGCGAGTTCGTCTTCACCGAGGTCTTGTGGCCGGATGTTGACCGCCGAAATCTCTGGTCCGCGATTGAGGTGTACGCTGACCGAACCCGCCGCTATGGGTCGGCCTAACGAATCCAGGATCACCCATGAGACACCGTGGCTGGTCTCCCATTGAGAAACTTTGGGGGTTCCCATTTTGTAAAGTCTGGACTTAAGTAGTTCCCGTATCGTCATCATCATCATGAGTGGGAGGGCACGTGGACTCGCAGAAGGGCGAACCGCGCATGACACGAACAACCGAGCAGCAGCAGACCGACACCGATACTCGTTGGGCGCACAAGAACCTTGGTGGCTTGTGGTGGGCGGCGCTGGTCGCTGTCCCGCTGCTGTTGGCGGCTCTCGCGACGGTGGTGAGCGCAGATCCGATCGCTTCGGATCTGCGTTCGGACTCCGTCGCCGCACTCGAGTCGAAGGGTCTTGCCAATGTTGACGTCTCGTTCGAGGGTCGTGACGCTACCGTCAAGCCCGCCGACGGCAAGGCGGTCGGCGCCGGTGACCTGGATCGCGCGCTGGATATCGTGAAGTCCGTGACCGGCGTGCGGGTAGCCGCCATCGACGCCGCTGCAACAGCGGACAACGGGGCCGACGAGCCGGCCGCGTCCGAGCCGTCGGCTGAGGAACCGTCCGAAGAACCACCGTCCGAAGAACCATCGGCAGAGCCCACCGACGAACCGACCACCGCGGCCGCGGATCCGGCGTTGTGCGCACCCGCCAAGCTCGCCCGCAAGGTCGATTCCGTGCTGGGCGAGGAGAAGATCCTGTTTGCCAACAAGACCACCGAATTGGTGGGCGACAGCGCCGCGAAGATCGACCAGGTCGCGGCATTGCTGGCCGATTGCGACCAGATCACGATTACCGTCACCGGCCACACCAACCCACGTGCGGCCGCCGGCACGCTGTCCATGCGCAGAGCTCAAGTCGTTGCCGACGGGCTGATCGGTGGCGGAGTGGATCCGGCCCTCATCAGGCAAGAGGCGGTGGGCGATGACAAACTGCGCGGTACGGCGCCAACTGAAGTGAGCCGAGCACTAAACCGTTACGCCGACATCGGCGTGAATTGAGGAGGCGACAATGACGTGGTTGTTTGGACAGATCTGGTTCCTCATCGCCTTGGCGTTCATCGTGGGTTCCGTGGCGGCCTGGTTAGTGGCCAAACTCACATTGCCGCACGTCAACGAGCTTGAGTCCGAAGCCGGAATGCAGACCGAAAGGGTCATCTGATGGGTTGGTTGTTTCGCGAGAGCGTGTTCTGGATTGTCCTGGCTGGACTTCTGGGTGCTGGGATTACCTGGTTCTTGACATTGCGAAAGGTCACTGTTACCACAGTTACCAAGACGGCGGTGTCGAGCCGGGTCGCCGCGCCTGCGGCGGCATCGACAGGGGTGACCGTTCCTTCGGTCGCGACGGGTGCTACCGAGGTGGACGCTTCGGCTGCGGAGGCCGATGACACCGCGGTGGCCGACGAAGTCGCGATCACTCCGCCGCCGGTTGACCTGGGGTCCGAGTCTGCCGGAGCCGTAGGTTTCGCGAGCTCGGTCCTGCCTGGCCCCTATGTCGGGTCCGCGGCCGCGCCGGAGGATCGATCACAGCCCGACGGATACTCGATCAAGGGCAACGCGGATTCGATGTTGTATCACACGGTGGAGTCGCCGTATTACGGGCGGACGGTTGCCGAGGTGTGGTTCGATACCGAGGATCACGCGCGGGCGGCCGGGTTTACCCGGTGGGACGAGCGGGTGCGTGAGCCTAAGGTGGCGGCGGTGGCCGAGGTGCCGGCGGTGTCATCCTTCGGGGTGGGTTCGGCGGATCCGTTGCCCGGTGGTGAGTCGCCCCATGAGTCGTTCACCATTAAGGGCAACGCGGATTCGATGTTGTATCACACGGTGGAGTCGCCGTATTACGGGCGGACGGTTGCCGAGGTGTGGTTCGATACCGAGGATCACGCGCGGGCGGCCGGGTTTACCCGGTGGGACGAGCGGTAACGCTCGACTGCTCATCGGCACCGGCTCTTGGGATATCTGGGATCTCGGAGTCGGTTGCCGTGGTAGCGCGGATCACGGCGTGTGCACGCAATTCGAGCACCGGCCAAAGATCTCCAGCGTGTGGGAGATGTCGGAAAATCCATGCGTGTCGGCGACCGCCGTGGTCCACCGCTCCACGGTGGGGCCAGCAACTTCCACGGTCACCCCGCATTCACGGCAGACCAAGTGATGATGGTGGCTGTCTGAGCAGCGGCGGTAGATTGCCTCGCCGTCCTCGGTGCGCAAGACATCGACCTCGCGCGAGTGGGCCAGCCGCTGCAGCGTTCGATACACCGTGGCCAACCCGACTCGTTGGCCACGGTTGGTCAGCAACTCGTGGATCTCTTGGGCCGAGCGAAAGTCGCTCACGGAGGCAAGGGCCTCCACCACCGCCCGTCGTTGCCGGGTCGGTCTTACGCTGGCGAGTGGGGCCACGGCTTCGCGGTTAGTGCTCGTCATAGTGCTCTCCATGCAGGGCGTGTCGGTGACCATCGTGGACGTAGTCGACATGATCGCCGTGCGGCACTGCTGGATGGCCGCAGTCAGATCCGTGAACGTGGGCGTGATCGGTCTCGGGGCGGTGTGCCCCAACGACCACGGTGGACGGGAACGGCGCAAGGCGTTCTCGCCGTCGGCGTAGCGCGCTTCCGACTGGCCAGGTCAGTGAGAAGCCGAACAGGGCCAGCAACACAATGGCTGGCCCAGGGGTTACGTTGAGGTTGAACGAAAGGGAGGCATACGTCGAGATCAACAAACCGCCCACTGCAGCTACGCAGCCCAGTCCCATGGCCGCCAGGACGGTCGCTCGAAAACTGCGGGTCAGTTGTTGAGCGGTCGCGACTGGCACCACCATCAAGGCCGAGACCAACAACAAGCCAACAGTGCGCATCGCCACGGTCACCGTCACGGCGGCTAGCACCGCGATCAGCAGGTTGTAGAACCGAACGTTGAGCCCAACCACGTGAGCGTATTCGGAGTCCAGAGCCACGGCGTACAATTGTGGCCCCAGCCCGATGGTGACGATGACGGTAAGGATGGCGAGCACGACCGTAACGCCGATGTCTGTGGACGACACAGTTAGAATCGATCCGAACAAGTAGGCCTGCAAGCTCGCGGCGCTCTTGTCTGCCAGTCCAGTAAGCAAGACCCCGCCGGCGAGCCCGCCGTAGAAGAGCAGGGCCAATGCGACATCGCCTCCGGCTTGGCCACGCTCGCGAATCACTTCGATGAGCACCGCGCCCATGATTGAGACGACAACCGCGGTCCAGGTCGGCGAGGTGCTGGTCAACAGCCCGAGAGCGACGCCGGTGACGGCGATGTGTCCGATGCCATCACCCATCAGAGCCATCCGACGCTGGACGAGATAGGTGCCGACCAGCGGAGCGGAGAGTCCGGTGATGACTGCGGCCACTAGCGCCAACTGCATGAACGAATTGCGGAAGATGTCGATCATCGAGTGTCACGTCCTAATCCCGGGGCGTGGCCTCCGATGCCGTCCAGCGGAGCCTCAACCTGAGGGGTGTGATCGACATGCGCGGCGCCGGGATGGTGATGGGTATGGCTTTCGCTCAGCACCGCCGGATGTTCCCCGTATGCTGGTTGGTGCAGCGCGTGGTCACTCATCGGTGCCCCGCTATAGACGATACGTCCGTCTCGCATCACCACGGTTCGATCGACCAGCGAGGCGAGGGGGCCAAGCTCATGGGCCACCAGGACCACGGTCGAACCGGCCGACTTGAGCTGCCCCAACATGATGGCGAGTGTCTCCTGTGTGGCCAGATCGACGCCTGCGGTCGGTTCGTCGAGGAGAAAGAGTTCGGGCTGCCCGGCGAGGGCACGTGCAATTAATGCTCGTTGTTGTTGACCGCCCGAGAGGGTGGCTACGCCATCTCGGGCCCGGTCTTGGAGCCCGACCGCCACGATGGCAGCGTCGACGGCGTATCGGTCCTTGTGCCGCATCGGCTGGAAGGGGTGACGGCGAGAGAGTCGTCCGGAACTGACCAACTCTCGGACGGAGGCTGGCACTCCGCCGGTGGCGCTGTTGCGCTGAGGAACGAATCCGATTCGATGCCAGGAGCGAAAGGCTGACACCGGTGTGCCGAACAGCGTCGCGGATCCGTGGGTCAGCGTGTGCAGTCCGGTCACGGCGCGGATGAGGGTCGACTTTCCCGAACCGTTCGCGCCCATCAGGGCCACGAACTCACCCGCCTTGACGACAAGATCAATCTGGCGAAGTATCGGTCGGCCGTTGATTGCGAGAGCGCCGCTGACCACCGCGATGACCGGCACGGTAGGTCGCGGCACGTCAGCTGTGCTAGTCGCGTGGCCTAACAACCATTGGCCTGTTGCAACGCGAGCAGATTCCCCTTCATGAGTGAAAGATAGTCCTCATCGGCGGTTGTGTCGCTCAGCCCCTCGATCGGATCTAGTACCTCGCTGCCGACGTCGGCCTCTCGGGCCAGGGTCTCCGACAGGGCCGGACTGACTAGCGTTTCGGAGAACACGGTGGTGATACCTTCGCTGGCGATCAAGTCACGCAGCCGCGCTAGGTCAGCGGGTGTCGGCTCGGCGTCGGGGGAGAGGCCGGCGATCGGTTCGAGCACGAGGCCGTACTTGGCTAGGTATCCGAAGGCATCGTGACTGACGACCACGGTGTTTCGCGCGCAGGAACCGAGTCCGTCGACGTATGCCTGGTCGAGTGCGGCCATATCGGTGCGGAGGTTGGCGGCGTTCGCGGCATATGCGGCCGCATGCGGTGGGTCGATGTCCGATAGCTCATCAGCGACTCGGTCACCGAGTTCAGCCATGCGCAGCGGGTCCTGCCAAAAGTGCGGGTCGAAGCTCCCGTGTTCCTCGTGTTCCTCGTCGCTGTTCGCGCCGTCTGTCTTGCCCTCGGACTCGTGTTCCTCGAACGGCTCGAGGGTGAGGATCTCGGCGACATCGAGAACCACGCCGTTGGTGTTCTGCGGAACGCTATCGTCAACCGACGGCTGGAACTCTGATTGGTAGACCACCAGATCTGCGCTGATGACTTCGGTGGTCTGCTTCACCCCGAGGGTGAGGTCATGCGCCTCACCACCTGGTGTCGTCAGATTCCGGACGGTGGCGTGAGTGCCGGCCACCCGCTGGGCGACATAGGCCAATGGGTAGAAGGCGGCGACGACTGCGGGGCGATCCTTCGCCGTGCTTACGTCGCCCTCTTCGCCGCATCCGGCAAGTAGGCAGGTGACCCCGACGACTGCGGCGAGCGAGCGAGTGACAAGAGTTCTCTTCATGAGAATTATTCTCAACTAGCATGAGAGTCATTGTCAATTCAACATCGTAGCTGTGACGCTCGAGCGCCGGCGAGCATGATCTTGGCGTCCCAGTTTCCAGGAGATGTGGAGTCGTTGACATCGGCCGCGAAGGTCATCCGGTCCAGCCACTAGGGTATTCGGTGCGGCTCGCTCGGTGCGGGGCCTGCCACGAGCGAAGGAATGCGCCGATGTATGACAACGACCAGGCAGGGTACGTGTTCTGCGTGTTGCTGGTGGTGGGCCACGTCATCGCTTGGGCGTTCTGGCACTTCTGCGCGCGAGGGTATTACCACGCAGCCGCCGAGGCGCCCGCTCCGGTCGTCGCAAGTGAACCCGCCGCCGGTACGGTTGAGGCCTCCTCGGTCTCGGACTAGCCGATACCGCTCGGCGAGATCGGTCGTCGAACACTAAGGTGACCGGTGTGATCGTCCTGAGCAGATTCCGAGTGTCCGCAGCGGACTCAACCCGGTTCCGCACCGACGCCGAACTGGCCCACGGCACACTCGCGGCACGGCCCGGCTACCTGAGCGGTACCGTGGGTCGTAACCTGGACGACCCGACCCTGTGGAGCCTCGTCACCTGGTGGGAGAACGTCGGATGTTATCGCCGCGCGCTATCGTCGTACGACGTCAAGGTGCACGCGGTGCCGCTGCTCAGTCGAGCGATCGACGAGCCGAGCGCCTATGAATCAGTGACCCCGGGAGTCGAGCTGAACGTCCAGCAGAGCCGCTCGCTAGACTGACTCGTTCACCCACTCAAGGAGATTGTTTGTGGCCAAGAAGCCTCCGTCCGCGCTCGAGAGCGTCGTATCCCTGTGTAAGCGGCGCGGCTTCGTCTATCCCTGCGGCGAAATCTACGGCGGCACACGTTCCGCGTGGGACTACGGTCCGTTGGGGGTCGAGCTGAAGGAGAACATCAAACGTCAGTGGTGGCGGTCGATGGTGACCGCCCGAGAGGACGTGGTGGGTCTCGACTCCAGCGTCATCTTGCCCACGCGAACCTGGGAGGCGAGTGGGCACGTCGGCACCTTCTCGGATCCCCTCACGGAGTGCCTGTCGTGCCACAAGCGCTATCGGGTCGACCACATGCAGGAGAACCACGCTGGCAAGTTGAGTGCCAAAGGGGAGGTGGTCGATCCCGATACCGTGGAGCTCAGCACCCTGGCCTGCCCGCATTGCGGTACCCGCGGGCAATGGACCGCACCTAAAGCGTTCAACATGATGCTGAAGACCTATCTTGGCGTGGTGGAGGATGCCTCCGGCCTGCACTATCTCCGCCCGGAGACCGCGCAGGGGATCTTCCTGAACTTTCAGAACGTGGTGGTCTCGACCCGCAAGAAGCCACCGTTCGGCATCGCTCAGGTCGGCAAGTCATTTCGCAACGAGATCACGCCGGGGAACTTCATTTTCCGCACGCGTGAGTTCGAGCAGATGGAGATGGAGTTCTTCGTCAAGCCCGGTGAGGACGACGAATGGTATCGCTACTGGATCGCCGAGCGCACCAAGTGGTACCTCGATCTGGGTATTGATCCGAGCAACCTGCGTCACTTCGACCATCCGACGGAGAAGCTGAGCCACTATTCCAAGGGCACCACGGACATCGAGTATCGGTTCGGGTTCTCCGGACGCGACTTCGAGGAGCTCGAAGGGATCGCGAATCGAACCAACTTCGACCTCACCCAGCACAGCGAGCACTCCGGGCAGGACCTTTCCTACTTCGAGCAGGCAACCGGCGAGCGCTACCTGCCCTATGTCATCGAGCCGGCCGCCGGCCTCACCCGAAGCTTCATGGCATTCCTAGTGGACTCTTATACCGAGGACGAGGCGCCGAACACCAAGGGCGGTGTCGACAAGAGGGTGGTTCTCCGCCTTGATCGGCGACTGGCGCCGGTGAAGGTCGCCGTATTGCCTTTGTCGCGGCACGCCGATCTGTCTCCGAAGGCCAGAGATCTGGCTGCCGAGCTCCGACGCAACTGGAACGTGGAGTTCGACGATTCGGGCGCGATCGGTCGCCGCTACCGACGCCAGGACGAGATCGGCACACCATATTGCGTGACCGTCGACTTCGATACCCTCGACGATCACTCGGTGACCGTCCGCGAGCGCGACACGATGCAGCAGGAGCGGATCAGCTTGGACAAGATCGCCTCGTTCTTCGCGGAGCGATTCGTTGGTTGCTAGGTCCCGCCGGGTCGGCGTCCGGCACAATGAGCGGATGATCCCCGGGCCTGGCGAGGCCACCACGCGGGCGGTGACAACGGTCGTGACCCTGTTGGTGCTGCTGGCGACCGCTGGTTGTCTTGGTGAATCCCGAACTGAGTCGGTCGTCACGCCACCGGTCACCGCTTCGGTCGGCCAGTCGCCATCGTCGACGCGGACGTCGACACCGTCCGCCACACCTCCTCCCTATCTGGAGGTTCCGGCCGGCGTGGAGCTCACCGAGCCGGGCACCGAACTCGCCCTCGGCGACAACGCCACGGTTGCCTGGAAGTTACCGAAAGGCACTTCGAAGAAGAAGGGCAAGAAGCGAAGACCGCGAATCGCGGCGGTGAAGATCAAAGTCCGGACCATTGAGTCGGCAACGTTCGAATTGTTCGCCGGATGGCAGCTGAGCGACGCCGCGCGGCGATCAAATCCCTTCTTCGTTCGCGCCACCGTGACCAACGTCGGCAAGACGGATCTCAGCGGGCTGTCGCTACCGATCTACATCGTCGACGGACGCAACACGCTGATCCGACCCTCGAGTTTCGACGGGACGTTCAAGAAGTGTCCTAGTACGCCGCTTCCGGACAAATTCACTCCTGGCAAGCGCGTCAAGGTATGCGCGGTTTACCTGTCTCCGAAGAACGGTGGAGTCACGGCGGTCAGCGTCCGTCCACGAGAGAAGTTCAATCCGATCACCTGGGTCGGGAAGGTCCGTGGCTACGGTGCTGTGCGAGACAAGTCGAAGAGCAAGCAAGATCCGTGACCGCCGTCGCGCCCGGGGCCGTCGGGCTCCGCCTGGGTTCGCTAGCGGTTGATCCGCCGGTGGTGCTCGCGCCGATGGCCGGGATCACCAATGCCGCCTACCGCCGATTGTGTGCTGAGCAGGGCGCGGGGCTCTATGTGTGCGAAATGATCACCTCGCGGGGTCTGGTGGAGCGGGATCCGACGACGCTCAAGATGTTGACCTTCGACCCGCAGGAGCGTGTTCGCTCGGTCCAGCTCTACGGCACCGACCCGGGATACATCGCTCGGGCCACTGAGATCCTGTGTGCGGAGGTCGGGGTCGGTCACGTTGACTTGAACTTCGGCTGCCCGGTGCCGAAGGTGACCCGCAAGGGCGGGGGTGGCGCTCTGCCGTGGAAACGAGGGCTTCTGGCGAAGATCCTTGAGGCCGCCGTGCAGGTTGCTCAACGGTATGACGTGCCGATCACCATCAAGACCCGGAAAGGTCTGGACGACGAACACCTGACTTATCTCGATGCCGGGCGCATCGCGCAAGAGAGTGGCTGCGCCGCGATTGCCCTACATGGGCGAACGGTCGTTCAGGCGTATTCGGGAGTGGCCGACTGGGACGCTATCGCTGCCCTGGTGAACCACGTCGACATACCGGTCTTGGGCAACGGCGACATCTGGGAAGCCGCCGACGCGCTGGCCATGATGGAACGAACCGGGGCTGCCGGGGTGGTGATCGGCCGGGGCTGCCTGGGCCGGCCGTGGCTCTTTCGGGATCTCGCGGCGGCGTTTCGTGGAGCGCCGGTGGCGACCTTGCCGCGCCTCGGCGAAGTAGCTGCCATGATGCGACGCCACGCTGAGCTGCTGTGCGAGCACATGGGTGAGGAGCGCGGATGCAAAGAGTTCCGCAAACACGTCACCTGGTATCTCAAGGGCTTCCGTGCGGGCGGTGAGTTGCGGCGTTCGCTCGGTCTGGTCGAGACCCTGATCGAGCTGGACCGCCTGCTGGGGGACCTAGATCCGGCCGAACCGTTTCCGGCGGGGGAACTGGGTCTGCCACGCGGGCGACAGGGCGCACCTCGCAGGCGAGTGGTGCTTCCCGACGGCTGGTTGGCTGATCGGGACGGTTCGGACTGGCACGCCTTCGAGGACACCACCGAGACGACCGGCGGCTAGCGCTGGCCAACTCCGGCCAACTCTGGCCAACTCCGGCGGCTTGCCGAGGGTCAGGCCCGCGCGGCCCACAACCAGGCCGACACGTCACAAAGTCCCGCCGACGCGTCACAAAATCTGAGCGACGCGTCACAAAGTCCGAGCGACGCGTCACAAACGGCACTGACCATTCCGCGGTTGGTGCACACCACCTCGTTGGTCGGAGTGCTCTGTCCTGTGCCACGCAGGTAGGCCCCGCGAGTCCGGGCCAAGGTCGTCTGATTGGTGCTCGATCAGGGCAGCGGATACTCAAAATGAGTGGGTGCTGATCAAGACCGTGTCAGCCCGGTTGGCGATGACCCGAGACGTTGCGAAACCGGGATCGTCACGTCTAGGTCGACCACAGGCAGCGTGCGGGATTCAGGGCCGGGGCTGTCGCCGAGATCGGTGGTGTCGGAGCTCAACTGCGGGCTTGAGGGCGACCATCGATGCGGATGGTTCGGTGACGTGTCGCTCGGACTTTGTGACGTGTCGGCGGCGGAGGGAAGGATGTAGTGGGTAGCGCCCCACAATCTCCGGTCAGATAATCGGTTATGAACCGAAAAATGTGCCGAAAGCGCTGCCCGAGTCACGCCCGGTTGTGACACACTCGTGACATTGTGATTGACTCGGCCACTAGTCGCAGGCTTGACGGTGCAGCATTCGGGCTACACCGAGCGACCGACCATCGTCCGCAACAGCAAAGGATGATCGCTGTGGCAGAGCACCGCCACAAGCGGGACGCCCGTGCCCGGCGCTTGCCTCCGACGAGCTTCATCGCCGGCCCGCTCGCCGTGGTCGCGACCGCTAGCGTGGTGTCGGTAGGGGTGTTGATGGCCAAGGTGCCCAGTGCGGATGACCAGGCTCCGCCGGCACCGCTAGCGGCGTCCATCGCCAGTTCATTGCCGGAGCGCGCCGGGGCAGCGGTTTCCCGGTCTTTCGATCGAGCCAGCGCGACGAGTTCCGCTGATCAGTCCGGTCTGCTGCTCTCGGCTCGATACCGGAAGAAGTTGTTGGCCGGTGTTCGCGAGATCGAGACCAGCCGGGCGGTGCGTCGTGCCGAGAAGAAGCTGTGGGCCAGCGAAGACCTCAACCTGTGGTCTGCGCCGGGCCGTAAGGCCACCAAGGTCGGCACCGTGGAGTCCGGTGACAAGCTGTTGATCACCGGTCGGAGCGAGGGTGATCGTGCGGAGGTGGTGGTCGATGGCAAGGCCTACTGGGTAACCGCCGAATATCTCACCAGCGAAGAGCCGATCCCGGGCATCGGCGGATCCTGCGAGAACGGCTCGACGGTCCCTGGCGGTGTCAGTGGGAATATTGTCAAGGTGCATGCCGGGGTGTGCGCCGCGTTCCCCGAGATCACTAGGTACGGCACGCTCCGAGGCGGCGGTGGTGACCATCCGCTTGGCCGCGCGGTCGACATCAGCGTGAGCGGATCTCGCGGCGCCCAAGTTGCCGAGTTTGTCCGTGCCAACGCCGCTGCCCTGGGCGTGAGTTACGTCATCTATCAGCAGCGAATCTGGTCGGTGGAACGTGGCGGCGAAGGGTGGCGTGGCATGCCGGACCGTGGCTCAGCTACCGCAAATCACTTCGACCACGTGCACGTCTCAACCTTCTGACGACTGTCGCCTAGCCCGAGGCGATAACGCCAAGCGCGAAGTCACTGGCCGAACCCGCTGAGCGGGTCGCACGTCATCCGGGCAGGACAGAGTTTCCCCGTAGCATTCAGCTCATGCAAGAGGGTTCGCTCGATGCGACAGCCATCGCCTGCCAAGAACTCATCCGTCAACGGTACCCAAACGACGAGGCGCACGGTGCTGCGGCCATGCTCCTTGCTGACGGCACGATCCTCACCGGCACAGCCCCGGATGTCGTCAACTCTGCGGTCGAGGTTTGCCACGAGATCGAACCGTTCTGCGGCGCCTATCGGCTCAACCAGCCGGTCGTTGCCTCGATCTGCCTGCACCGGATGCCGGGCGGTCGGGTAGTTGTCCTCAGCCCCTGTGGTGTATGCCGCGAGCGGCTTGCCGTCCACGGCCCAGACGTGCTGGTCGCGGTCGCCGATGAACGTGATCCTGCGGTCGTGGTCTGGAAGCGGTTGAAGGCTGTGTTGCCGGACTACTGGATGGCTGCTTTCCCAGAGGAAGTCGATCCCGCCTGGAATACCTGACGCGGTGTACCTACCTGGCCCACGTCACGATTCGGACTGGGTGTATGCGGGCAGATCCGATGGGGTTCTCGGAATTGCCGCAAGCGTTGCGCTCCATCTCTCGCGAGCCACGCGCTGAGCTTGCGATCTCGCAACAAGAGGCTCGGCGTACCGCACGATAGCGCAGCGCGCTAGGGTCGCGGTCGATGGAGAACACCGACGACCTGTATGACGACGGGGACCGCGAGCGTCGGGTTGCCGAACCCCCGAAGCGAGTGCGCGCACCTGAGCGCACCGCGTTCGAGCGTGACCGGGCGCGGGTGGTGCATGCGGCGGCGAGCAGGCGGTTGGCCGCCAAGACTCAGGTGGTCGGGCCGGAGACAGACGACTTCGTGCGCAATCGGCTCACGCACAGCCTTGAGGTCGCCCAGATTGCCCGCGATCTGGCCCGGGCGCTCGGGTGCCAGCCCGACATCACCGAGACGGCCGCGCTGGCGCACGATCTCGGCCACCCGCCGTTTGGTCACAACGGGGAACGAGCGCTGGCTGAGCTCAGTGAGGACTGTGGCGGCTTCGAAGGCAACGCGCAAACCCTTCGCCTGCTGACACGCCTCGAAGCCAAAACCTTTGACGCGGAGGGCGACTCCGCGGGGCTCAATCTGACCCGCGCTACCTTGGATGCCTGCACGAAGTATCCCTGGGCCCGAGCTGTCGCACCCGCCTCCTACGGCGTCCACTCCGACGGCGTGCCCCAGATCTCGGCGAAGTTCGGGGTGTACGACGATGATCGTGCGGTGTTCGACTGGCTGCGGAAACCGGCCACCGGTCGCCGGCGCTGCCTGGAGGCGCAAGTGATGGATCTGGCAGACGACGTCGCCTATTCGGTGCACGACGTCGAGGATGGCGTGGTCGCCGGCAAGGTAGATCTGGTGCGAGCCGACAATCAGCGCCAGGACGTGTGGCGCACGGTTCGCGAGTGGTATCTGCCGAATGCCGACGATGATGCCCTCGACGACGCCCTGCGCGGCCTACAACTCATCGACGGCTGGCCGAGCACGACATACGACGGCAGTCGACGCGCTCTCGCGGCACTCAAGAATCTCACCAGCGACCTGATCGGCCGGTTTTGCGGAGCGGTTCAAGCCGCCACCTTCGCGGTCGCGAGCGGGCCGTTCGTTCGCTACCACGCCGACCTGATCGTGCCCGAACGAACCAAGGTGGAGATCGCGGTGCTCAAGGGAATCGCCGCGCACTACGTCATGCGCGGTGATGATCGAGTGGCGCTGCTGAGCCGGCAGCGGGAAATTCTGGCCGAGCTGGTGACCATGTTGCTCGCTCGCGGCCCCGAGTTACTGCAGCAACCGTTCGCCGACGACTGGACGCGGGCGGCCGATGACGGAGCCCGCACGAGAGTCGTGATCGACCAGGTCGCCTCGCTGACCGACGTCAGCGCGGTGGGTTGGCATGCGAGAGTCGGCCGTCGATGAGGCAGGAACCGAACGCCGGGGGCCCGATGATCTGGCTGCCCTTCGATGTGTCCGCGGTGGGCGAAGTGCCGTCCGAGCTGCGCTTCGCCACCGTGGTGCCGACGACGGCCGAGCCCGTGCCGGCGACCGCTGCGGAGGTGGAGTTCTACGTGCCGCCCTACCGGTTCGCCGATCAGGACGCCGCGATCATGGCGCACTTGCCGAAGCTCCGGGTCGTGCAAACGCTGACCGCCGGGGTCGACCACCTTCGCCAGCACCTCCCAGCCGGGGTGACGCTGTGCAACGGCCGCGGTGTACACGATGCGTCGACGGCGGAGTTGGCGATGGCCCTGATCCTGGCCTCGCTGCGCGGGATCCCCGACTTTGTGCGGGCCCAGGCCGTCGGACAGTGGAGGCACCACACTCGTCCGGCGCTGGCGGACCGCACTGTCCTGATTGTGGGCTACGGTCAGATCGGCGCCGCCATCGAGGCGAGACTGGTGCCGTTCGAGGTCGACATCCTCCGCGTTGCGAGAACTCCGCGCGACGGCGTACACGGCCTAGCCGACCTGTCGGCCCTCGTTCCGCAAGCCGATGTGGTGGTGCTGATCGTGCCCGGGACCCGGGCGACCACCCACCTGGTCGACGCGGACTTCCTGGCCCGGATGCGGGACGGGGCACTGTTGGTGAATGTAGCTCGCGGTCCGGTCGTGCACACCGGAGCGCTGCTGGCCGAGCTGTCGACGGGGCGACTTCACGCCGCGCTGGATGTGACCGATCCGGAGCCGTTGCCCGCCGAGCATCCGCTGTGGCGGGCACCGAACTGCTTGATCTCGCCGCACGTCGGTGGCGCCAGCACCGCGATGGAGCCGCGCGCCTACCGCCTCCTGCGCCAGCAGTTGGCTCGTTACGCGCGCGGCGACGCGCTGGTCAACGTGGTGGTCGACGACTACTGAGGACACCGAGGGCCGACGGCGACCGAGCGCGAGGCTCGGGGAAGCCCGTAGACTCCGCGCGTGGCCGTAAACCGTGGATTGGGCCGGATCCGGGAGGAGGACATCGCGGAAGTTCGCGAGAAGGCCCGGATTGATGACGTGGTGTCGTCCTATGTCACCTTGCGCAAGGCCGGTGGTGGATCCTTCAAGGGCCTGTGCCCCTTTCACGAGGAGAAGTCGCCGTCGTTCCACGTCACGCCGGCCCGCAACTTCTGGCACTGCTTCGGCTGTGGCGAAGGCGGCGACGTGATCGCCTTCGTGATGAAGAGCGACGGACTGGGATTCGCCGAGACAGTCGAGCGTCTGGCGGAGAAGTACGGCGTTCAGTTGCGCCGCGAGGACGGCGACAGCCAGCCGCAACGGCCCAAGGGCCCGCGGCGCAGCCAGTTGATCGAGGCCCACAAAGTGGCCCAGGAGTTCTATGCCGCCGCCTTGGCCAACCCCGAAGCGTTAGCGGCCCGCCAGTTCCTACACGAGCGCGGCTTCGACCAGGAGGCATGTGCCCGGTTCGGTGTTGGCTTCGCCCCACGCGGCAACGACGCCCTGGTGAGCCATCTGCGTGCCCGCGGCTTCTCCGACGAGGTCACCGTCGCCGGTGGTCTGGTGGTGGAGGGTCGGGGCCACTATGACCGGTTTCGGGGCCGGCTGATGTGGCCTATCCGCGACGCCGGCGGCGAAACGATCGGGTTCGGTGCGCGCCGGCTCTTCGCCGACGATCGGATTGATGCGAAGTACCTCAACACGCCGGAAACTCCGATCTACAAGAAGAGCCAGGTGTTGTACGGGATCGATCTTGCGCGGCGAGACATCGCCCGCACCTCCCAGGCAGTGGTGGTCGAGGGCTACACCGATGTCATGGCGTGTCACTTGGCCGGCGTACCGACCGCGGTGGCCACCTGCGGGACCGCGTTCGGCGACGATCACGCCCGGATCCTGCGCCGCTTCCTACACGATCACGAGGAGTTCCGGGGCGAGGTGATCTTCACCTTCGACGGTGATGCCGCCGGTCAGAAGGCGGCACTGCGGGCGTTCTCCGGGGATCAGAACTTTGTGTCGCAGACCTATGTGGCGGTCGAGCCAGGCGGTCTCGATCCGTGCGATCTGCGACTGCGGCAGGGTGATGGCGCGGTACGCGAACTGGTCGCGCGCCGGGTTCCGCTGTATCGCTTCGTGTTGGACAACGTGATTTCACAGTTCGATCTGGATAGAGCAGATGGCCGGGTTGCAGCGGCGAAAGAAGCCGCGAAACTTGCGTCATCGATCAGAGATCGATCAACGGTGGACGCGTTAGCAAAGGAGATTACTAAGCTCGTCGGAGCTCCCGACACTGGAGACAAGATGGTCGGTGTCGATGCGGACATCCAGTGGGTTCTCAGCGAGGTTCGTCGTGCCGCCGGCTATGCCCGGGCGGACTCTCGGGGCCAACCGGATACGCGTGGTCGGATCGGTCCGGCGACCGAACGACGCGGGGCCGGATCAGGTGGCATCCGGCCATTGCCCAACCTGCGGGACCCCCGGTTCTCGATCGAACGGGAAACTCTCAAGTTGGTGATTCAGTTCCCGGGGTCGGTAGGCGGCGGCATCAAGGACATCGGAGTCAACGACTTCACCCATCCCACCTACCGCGCGGTCTGGGAGGTCGTGGTCGCTCTTGGCGGACCCGCGCGTGGTGTCGGTGACGCCTCATGGGCGGCGCGGTTGCGGGACGCGGCGCCCGACCAGGCGGCAGCGGCGGCGGTCAGCGCGCTCGGCGTGGAAGGTTTGCTCACCGTAAGGGAGCCTGACGCCAGCTATGTGGCATCGCACGTCTACCGGCTTCAGGAGTTGACCGCCATGCGGCGCATCGCCGAGGTGAAGTCGCGATTGCAGCGCACCAATCCGGTCGCGCACGCGGCGGACTACAACCGGATGTTCGGCGAATTGGTCGCTTTGGAGCAGCACCGTCGGACGCTGCGCGAGCTGGCGATGGGTCGTTGATGAGTCGGCAGCGGGTGTTTCGTCGAGTCCGCCGGCCCGAGATCGACACTCGTGCTGGGGAGCGACTTCTCGCTTGGGCAGGCACCGATTCCGGCCACCTGGGAGGCACTCGGGGCGCGCTTTACCTCAGCACCGGGTTGGTTGACGCCGCGGCGACCACGCGTATCCCGTGGGAGGGGATCCAGGCGGCGCGGTGGGACC
>JBOFLH010000679.1:0-2682 GCA_051657765.1 Nocardioides sp.
CGGTGATGACCGCGTACGGCGCCTTCGGCGAGAAGAAGATGTACGGCAAGGTCGTGCGGGGCGTGATCCGGTCGACCTTCGTGCTCGACCAGAACGGCGCGGTCGAACTCGCGCAGTACAACGTCCGGGCCACCGGGCACGTCGCCAAGCTCCGCAAGGAGTTGGGGCTGCCTGGGTAGGAGAACCCGCGAACACGTCAGACGACTCTCCGTGAAGGTTGACCCGGGCGGGGCCCGCAACGCGATCGCCGCCTAAACTGGGGCACTCGTGTGGCGCGCCCGTAGCCCAATTGGCAGAGGCACCAGGTTTAGGTCCTGGCCAGTGAGAGTTCGAGTCTCTCCGGGCGCACCAAACAGCTCTCTTTTCAAACCCCGCACCCCCGAGGTGCGGGTTTGTTTGCCGACGCGGGGCTTGCCGTCGTGGGCGGTTGTGCGGGCGCGGAGGCGGGCGAGTTCGTCGGTCAGGGACTTCGCGTCGTCGGGGTCGGCGGGCTCGCCTGGAGCAGTCTTCCCATTCAGAAGGTCCAGCAGCGTCGGGTGCAGCAGCGAAGCGAACGGTTCGGCGAACTCGGCCTCGATGTGGTCGTCATAGAGCCAGAGGTTGGCGAAGATGCCTTTGGTTGAGCAGGCGGCGTTCTGGTGGTCGAGCGCGTAGGTAGAAATCGTGGCAGTTCTCCAGGAGATCGAGTGCTCTCACGAGGGTTGCCTCGACGTCAGCCACAGCAGCCTCGGCGGTCCGTAGCCGCCCCTCGATGAGATCGAGCTGCTGGGTAACTCTGGTTTGTTCTTCTTTGAGCAGATCGAGCGGGATGACATCGGCGTAGTGGGCTTGGAGGAGTTCGCTGCGCTGGGCGAGCAGACGGTCTTTCTCTCGGGTGAGTTGGCGCTGTGCTTTCTCGGCGTCGCTTCTCGTGTCGGCCATGTAATCCATGGCGGTGTGTCCAAGGGCCTCCATGGTCGCGTGGCTGAGCTGGACACGCCGGTATTCCTCTTCGACCAGTTCCTCGACAACCTCGATGAATGCCGCCTTGCGGGTGCAGGTGGTGGTCTTCTGGTGTCTGCCGATGCACACGAAGTAGGGGTAGACCGTGCCGTGGCGGTTCTTTGCGTTGGTCACGATCATGCGGCTGCCGCAGGTGCCGCAGATCAGACTGGATTTCAGGTAATGGGTGTGGACGCGGTGCTTCTCGCCGACGCGGGCGGCTGCCAGACGGTCTTGGACGGTCTGCCAAGTGCTCGGGTCGACCAGCGGGCTGTGGCGTCCGTCGGGGTACTGCACGCCCTTCCAGGTGATGGTCCCCTTGTAGTACGGGTTGGTCAGGATCTTCTGCACCTGGGTATGGCGGACTGGCAGCGACGGACGTTTCGGTGTGGGCACCGTGGTTAGGCCTAGGTTAGCCTCGACGGTCTTCACCGCGACCGCGCTGGAGGTGGCGACCGATAGCGCCGGCACCTCCAGCGCCGCGCCAGCACGTTGCTACTATACCAGTTGAGCGAGACCGCGTGGGGGACAGGGGCGCTGTTCTTCGGCCTGTGGCTGATACCGATGGGGTGGCTGGTCGTGCGGTCGGGCTACCTGCCCCGCCCGCTGGGCTGGATCCTCATCGTCGGCGGTGCCGGATACCTGGTGTCGGCGTACGTCGCCTACCTGGCACCGGATCTCCCCGGCGTCGATATCCTCCTCCTGCCATCAGCCGTCGGGGAGTTCTGGATCATCGGCATACCTGCTGATCAAAGGGGTACGAGACCAATCCGCAACCGTCGGACACACCTCCCCAGCCCCCGACGAGACAATCAGCCCGACGCCGTCAAACATGCCGTAGCGACCGCACAGCCCCAGGTCCTCGGCCCACAGTCGAGTGCCCCCGTCCACGGACACCGGAATAACCGAACCCGGCGCCCTGCTTGGCATACCGGTAGACCTCGATGAGTGGTGTCGTCGACATCGAGTAACGCGTACCCAGCCTCGTCAGTGCCCACGGCAGGACCGGTTCTGGCGCCAAGCAGGCCGGTGAGACCGGCCGGCGCGATCGGGGAACCGGGAGGCGACCGCGTCGAACTGACGGACATGGCCGACGGTGAACGCCCGCAGGAATGACCCCTATGTCGAGGGCGCATAGGGCCTAGACGAAGACCCGGCCCATCCGCCGTGTCTCAGCATGGCCATGTCGTCGATCGAGTCCGCACCCGCGGTCATCCCACCGATCAGCGAGACGACCTTCAACCCAGCGTTCGCGCCCTCGCCGGTCGGCACTCAGATGTTCATCCACCGGGTCCCGCAGCCCGGCAGACTCGGCTTCCCAATGAAGTCGTCAAGTACTTCGGGTAACGGCTCTTGCGTGGGTCGGGCGAGTCCGATGGTCCGGTTGTCTCGGAGCAGCTCCCAGAGGACGTCAACGCGTCGGCGGGCCAGCGCGATGAGGGCTTGGACGTGTCCGTGGCCTTGTCCGCGCTTCTTGAGGTGGTAGTCGCGGTTGGCCCTTCGCGCATCATGGGCGGCTGAGGCGGAGCCGCAGAGGCGTTCGACGAGCAGCTACGGTTACTGCTAGTCCGAAAATGAACGGTGAGTGGGCAGGCGGCAGCTTCCGGCGGAGCCGGAAAGGTAGTTGCCCGGGGGGTCAGGCAGCGGGTTCTAGAGTGACCCTGTAGCCGAGTGCCTCGAGCTGGCGGACGTGGTTGCGTT
>JBOFLH010000680.1:0-2563 GCA_051657765.1 Nocardioides sp.
TCGATGCTTCTAGTCACAGGATACCCGTTAGGTACGGACTCGCAGCGGCTCAAACTGGACACATTGTGGACATGGTTCGAATCCGGCTCCAGCCCTCGTGGCGCTAGCGATTCGACCTATTGGCTCGCCGTCTCCGTCAGCTCTCCCAGCAATCCGATCAGCTCATCGCGCACGTTGACGAAGACACCGGGCTCGAAGATGGCAGCGTTCGACTTGCCGCCCGCCGGCTTCCCTCCCGGAACAGCCTTCACTTTCCGACAGTAGGCCAGGACTGCTGGCTCGATCGAGGGGTGGTTCTGCAACGTGTTGGGGTCGACGCCGAGAGTCACGTGTTTGGCCCACGTCCAGCCGTCGCCGTCCGCGAAGACCCAGCCGACTGATATGGGTTCCGGCCGATCTGGGGACTTCAGCCGGATGGACGCGCCCTTGGAACCCCACTCCATCGTCAATCCGAGCGCCTGGGCCGAGGCGAACAGCTCGCTCATCGCCTCGCGGTGCTGAGGGCCGGCGAGCCGGGCGAGGAACTCGTCTTCGTCGGTCTTGCTCGTCGGACTTGAGCTACCCGACCGCCGCTCCGGCTTGTGAACGATCTGCGCGACGTACGCCGTCTGCCCTCCTCCGTCGAGGCGGATCACCTCCATGAGGAAGTAGCGCCCGGCCTGAGCTGTGGCGTTCAGGTAGCTGACCGATGTCTTCATAGAGTCGATGAACCGCTGCGCAGCGACGACGAAGTGGAAGTCGCCCTTCTTGATCACCTGCCCGAGCCGCGTGGTGAGAGCCTCCCATTCTTCGGTAGTCAAGCCCCATGCGAGGGTGGCGGCCCCGCGCAGGTCGGCGCACCCCTTGAACTTGGGATCGACGTACTGGCTCTTGAGGTAGCGGTGAACGACGCCCTCGTCGAAAGTCTCCCAATCATCGAGCTTCCAGAGGTCCGATCCGTAGTCGATGACCTGTGCCAGCGCGTGGCGGAAGTCAGAGTTCTGTGGCCCGGTCTTGAACTCGATGATCAAGAGCTCACCGGACCGAGACAGACAAAGCAAGTCGATCGCGCCTGAAGCTACGCGGGTCTCGCGTCCAACCACGAGCAGGTCTCCAGGAAGCCCGAGGTCCTCAGCAGGAACCAATTGCGGATTCGCCCGGAGAATCTCTTGGAGCTCAAGCTCGTTGTCCGCCTCGACCTCCACGAGGTCAACAGCGCTGGCGGCGCCGCCAGTGACGAGGATCTTCCGTGGCATGCCGATGAGTCTGCCAGCACCGTCTGGGCGACAGGCCGCGCACACCTAATGAGCATGACACTTTCCATCCAATCTCCCGACGAGCTGGTCGCGGTCATCCCGCACCTGCTCGGCTTCAAGCCCGAAGAGTCGATCGTGTTCCTGCCGATGCGATCTGATCTCCCCGTCGCCCGCGTCGACCTGCCCACCACGGCGCGCGATCGCGACTTCGTCTGGAACTCCATTAGCGACGCCTTCAGCCGCTACGCCCAGCCCGGCACCAGCGTCGGCATCGTCTGCATCACCGCCGACCGCGCCCTGGCCGAGGACGTCGGCCAGGAGTTCGCAGCCCGCCTCGACACCATCGGGATCGACACGCGACTCGTCGTGTGGGCGGACGAGACCCGATGGGCCGACCTCGACACCGGCGACATGGGCCTTCAGACTGAGGCCGCCCGGGTGCGGATCGCCGCTGCGACCGTGCTGACCGGCCGAGCGCAACCGGTCGCCAGCCGCGACTCGCTCGCCACCTCGCTGGTCGGCGACCGTGAGCCCGTCGCCGAGCTCTTGGCGGAGACGCGAGTGACGGCGCGAGAGAACACCGCGAAGCACGAAAGCCGCTGGGCACTCGGCCGGGCGCAACGGTTCCAACGCGACGGCGTACGCCTATCCGACACGGATGCGGCCCGTCTGCTGGTCGCGGTCGAGTCCATCCCGACTCGGGACCGGCTATGGCTCGACATGAACCGGGGCAACGCAGCCTCGCACGTCGCGCTCTGGACCGACATGACCCAACGTGCTCCCGACGAAGTGCGTGCTGGCCCAGCCTCCCTGCTCGGATTCGCGGGCTGGCTCAGCGGTCACGGCGCTCTCGCGTGGTGCGCCCTTGACCAGGTGCCGAAGGACAAGCCGTACGCCCTAGCCAATCTCGTGGCTGCGGCCGTCCAGACGGGCATGCATCCACGCGAGTGGGAGGTGGCCAACTCGCGGGCAGGCGACCGCACGGTCGACCGAAGAGCAGACCTCTTTGCCGAGCGAGCAGGCCAGCCCGTCGCGAGCATCCGGCCAGCGCGGGGCATATGAGGAGGACGTCGTGCACATCATCTACCGCCGTAACCAACCTGCAAGCCAGCTGGAGCAGGCACTGCGCAAGCTTCTCCGCGACGAAGGACCATCGTTCAGCGAAGTGTTTCGCGTCGACCTCGTGCTTGATGTCGATCTGGCCTACACGTTGGATTGAGACGTCCACCAGGGGTGGTGGGCGCCGTGGACGCACCCCAGTGGCCCCTAGGTCGACCGCGGGACGCACCAAAAGGACAGGACCCGTCAAGCATAACCTTGTAGCGTTT
>JBOFLH010000681.1:0-2305 GCA_051657765.1 Nocardioides sp.
TACCCGCCCTTGGCGTCGAACCGCTCGAGATCCTTCGCGAACGCCTGACACGACTGACAGTCCCGGGTGATCGCCCGATACACCTTCGTGTCGCCGGTATTCGTCGCCTCAGTGCCTGCCTTGATCCAGAGCCGGATGAATTCCTCGGCGGTCTTCACCTGCCGGATATCCCGTATCGGATCCGGGGTCGGCGACGGCGGTGTCGGACGCGGGGTCGGGGTCGGCCATGCCGCCGATTCCGGCGAGTCCGGCGAGTCATCCGAACACCCCACCACCCCCAACGCCAGCACCGCGATCAAGGCCACCAGCCGAGCCGATCTCAGCCGACCCGATCTGCTGCCGCCTACACCGCTACTGCCGATCCTGCGCCGCATGAATATTCCCCCTCCGAGAAGATGTCCCAGGAACCCTGCCGGCCCACCACGCTAGCGAAAGTCCACACTGCCCGAAACCGCCGAACTTCAACCTGTGGAAAACCACCCGCGCCCACCCGTATTTGGTGACGCCTCGCCGGGAGTTCGTGACGCATCGACGGGACTTTGTGACGCGTCGGCGGGACTTTGTGACGCCTCGGTCAGGTGAGGGACGCGAGTTTGGCCTTGACCTGGATCGCCGAGGGGTTGGTCTGGGCGGTGCCGTCGGAGTACACCAGGGTCGGCACGGTCTGGTTGCCGCCATTGACTTCTTCGACGATTGCCGCCGCCTCGGGGTGTTCCTCGATGTCGACCACGGTGAACTCAATACCCTCGCGCTCGAGCTGACCCTTCAGGCGGTGGCAGTAGCCACACCACGGAGTCGAATACATCACCAGGCTCGGCGACCCGGCCGGTTCGTCGGGGTTGGTCTTGGTGTCGGTAGAACCCATCGAGGAGTGTCCCCTTCGGCGTCTAGGCTGATCCCGGTCAGCAAGTGTCGGCTATCGAATGTCAGTTACGAGTCAGTAACGCCGGATGAGAGGCACGTGTTCCCGCATGTCTGATCTCGACCATGCCTCGGCTCGCTACCACCGGGCCGAGGACCTGTTGGTCGCTCTCGACCCCGAGCAGCGACAGGTCGCCGAAACGTTGCGCGGCCCGGTGCAGGTGCTGGCCGGGGCGGGCACCGGCAAGACCCGGGCGATCACCCATCGGATCGCCTACGGCGTGGCCACCGGAGTGTATGCGCCGACCGAGGTGCGGGCCGTTACGTTCACGACCCGGGCGGCGGGCGAGATGCGCAGCCGGCTGCGTCACCTGGGTGCCGCCGGCGTGCAGGCACGCACGTTTCACTCGGCGGCGTTGCGGCAATTGCGTTATTTCTGGCCGCGCGCCCATGGCGTGGAGCCACCCGAATTGATCGAGTCGAAGCTCGCAATCCTGGCGAACGCCGCGCGGCGACAACGGTTTGGCGTCGACCAGTCCACGCTGCGCGATCTGGCTTCTGAGATTGAGTGGGCCAAGGTGTCGAATGTCACGCCGGACCGCTACGCACAAGTGGCCGCACAACACGGGCGCACTGTCAACGGGGTGGACGGCGAGTCGGTGGGCCGGGTTTTCGGCACCTATGAAGATGTCAAGCGCGGCCAGGGCCGAATGGATATGGAGGATGTGCTGCTGTTGACTGCCGGCCTGTTGGCCGATGACGAACGAGTGGCAGCGCAGGTGCGTCGGCAATACAAATGGTTCGTCGTGGACGAATATCAAGATGTCTCGCCGATTCAATCGGCGTTGTTGGACTTGTGGCGCGGGGGCCGAGACGAACTCTGTGTGGTGGGCGACCCGGCGCAGACGATCTACTCGTTCGCGGGCGCCGACGCGAGCTATCTCCAGGACTTCGTCAAGATCCACCCGAATGCCACCTCGGTCGAACTGGTGCGAAACTACCGCTCGAGTCCGGAGGTGGTGACTGCGGCCAATGCCCTCCTGGCCGACAGTGCCAGCCGCGGCGTGCGATTGCGCGCTCAGCGCGACCCCGGTCCGGCCGTCGAGTTTGTGCCCTACTCCGACGAGGTGGCCGAGGCGACCGCCGTGGCCGCCGCGATCAGTCAGTTGCGTGCCCGGGGCGTCGGTGCCGGCGAAATCGCGGTCCTCTTTCGAATCAACGCCCAATCCGAGGCGCTTGAGGATGCCCTGGCCGCTCGGGATATCCCCTACGTGCTGCGTGGCGCCGCCCGTTTCTTTGATCGCCCGGAGGTGCGCCAGGCGGTTACCCTGCTGCGCGGCGCCGCGCGTGCGGGAGTCGATGAGGGTGACGTGGGGCAACAAGTGAGCGCCATCCTCGGCGGAATGGGCTGGTCATCGCAGGCGCCCGCGGGGCGCGGGAAGGC
>JBOFLH010000682.1:0-2981 GCA_051657765.1 Nocardioides sp.
GATGACCAGTGTCGCCGCCAACGCCAACCCGGCACCACCGACGAACGGCGCGAGCGCCATGAGCGGCACGCATACCGCGGTCATGGTGTAGCCGAGGATGGCCAGCGACCAATAGCGCCCGCTGCGATCCGCGTATGGTCCGGAGAGCAGCCGGAAGCCCAGCGCTGCCGCTTCGCCCGCCCCGGTCACGAGTCCCACCACCAGCGCGGAGGCACCGAGCGAACCGAGGTAGGGACCGGTGATGGACCGGGCACCCTCGTAGACCAGGTCCGCGGCCAGGCTGACCACGCCGAACCAGGTCACTGTCCGCTACGGTGACCATCGCGGACGTTGTCGAGCCGGGTCGATCTGAGTGCTGACTGTCGGCGGATTCCCGATCGGTCGCCGTACACCCACTTCGGGCAGATCAGTCACCCGGGCGTTAACGGCCGGTGTAGTTCGGAGCCTCGACGGTCATTCGTACGCCGTGTGGATGGGACTCGGTCAGGGACGCCGAGGTGATGCGGATGAACCGGCCTTTGTCCTGGAGTTCGGCGATGGTCCGAGCACCGACGTAAAACATCGATTGGGTGAGCCCGCCGACCAGCTGGTGCGCTACCGCGCCCAGCGGCCCACGATAGGCCACCTGACCCTCGATTCCCTCGGGCACGAGCTTGTCGTCGCTGGCGACCTCGGCCTGGAAGTAGCGGTCCTTGGAGTAGGACTTCGTGCCGCGCGAGGACATCGCGCCCAGTGAGCCCATGCCGCGGTAGTTCTTGTATTGCTTGCCGTTGACGAACACCAGCTCGCCGGGGCTCTCCTCGCAGCCGGCCAGCAGCGAGCCCAACATCACCGAGTCGGCGCCGGCAACTACCGCCTTGGCGATTTCCCCGGAGTGCCGCAGACCACCGTCGGCGATGATGGGCACCCCGGCCGGTTTGCAGGCCAGCGACGCTTCGTAGACGGCGGTGACCTGGGGCACACCAACCCCGGTGACGATCCTTGTCGTGCAGATCGAACCCGGGCCGGTGCCGACCTTGACCGCGTCCGCGCCGGCGTCGACGAAGGCCTGTGCCCCCGAACGGGTGGCCACGTTTCCGCCGATGACCTGCACGCCCCGGGTGGCCGGATCTTTCTTGAGCCGGGCCACCATCTCGAGCAGGATCCGGACGTGTCCGTGGGCGGTGTCGGCCACCAACACGTCGACACCGGCCTCGATCAGCGTGGTGGCCCGCTCCCAGGCGTCACCGAAGTAGCCGATCGCGGCCGCGACCAGCAGTCGCCCTTGGGAGTCCTTGGACGCGTGCGGGAACTGTTCGGACTTCACGAAGTCCTTCACGGTGATCAGCCCGGCCAGCCTGCCGTGCTCGTCTACCAGCGGCAACCGTTCGCGCTTGTGCTGCCGCAGAATCGCGGTCGCATCGGCTCGTGAGATGTCCACCGGCGCGGTGACGAGCGGAGTCGGCGTCATCACTTCGTCGACCTTGGTGGTCGCCCACTCCGCGACCGGGGTGAAGCGGAGGTCTCGGTTGGTGATCATCCCGATGAGCCGGTGGTCGTGGTCGACGACCGGGAGGCCGGAGATGCGGTATTGCCCGCACAACTCGTCGAGCTCCTCCAAGGTGGCATCACGCCCGATGGTCACCGGGTTGGTGATCCGACCCGTCTGGGTGCGCTTGACCAGGTCGACCTGGTAGGCCTGGTCCTCCGGTGAGAGGTTGCGATGCAGCACGCCGATGCCACCTTGACGGGCCATTGCGATGGCCATCCGGGACTCGGTGACGGTGTCCATCGCGGCGCTGATCAACGGCACCTTGAGTTCGATGCTCCTGGTCAGGCGAGTGGTGGTGTCTATGTCGCCGGGCGTGAGGTCGGACTCGCCGGGCAACAACAACACGTCGTCGTAGGTCAGTCCGAGGGCGGCGAACTTCTCCGGGACACCGCCGGGGTGGTCAGACGGCTGGTCGGTTGGGGTGTTGGTGGAGACCACGCGAGGCCCTTCGTCGCCGGAACGTGAACCGCCATCTTATCCACGCTGGGACGCTATCGATCCAGCGGCTTGAGCTCTCGCACCGGAACTCGAACAGTGAGCACGTCGGCAGCCATCCGGATCCGTCCGCGAAGGCCGGCGGACAGCACCATTGGAAGCACCGCCTGGTTGTCGGCGCCAGTGACAATCAGAATCTCCTGAGCCGAGCGACCACTGGCGAGGCGGGCGACATCCACCAGCAGCCGTGTGCCGATCCCGCGCCGCTGCCACGCCGGATCGACCGACAGCCGAACCTCGCGGAGTCCGGCCTCGACGGCTTCGAGCAACAACACCGCGGACCCGACAACCTGGCCGTCCACGCTGGCGAGGACCGCGTCACCTTCAACCGTGAACTCCGGGACGACCCCGACGCCGATCCGGCGACCCCACAACCCGCCGGCGCGGTCCGTCTGGGCCGGAACACCAGGTCTGGCCGCGGCCGCAGTCCGACCCAGGACGTCGGAGACCAAGCCCGCCATCGCGGCCGCCCGCGCATGCTCAGTGGCGGTGAAGGGTGTCGCCCGGTGCACCGCAACGGCCACCTCGCCCACGGTCATCTCCAAGACGTCGAGCGCCGCATGGGTGCCGTGCGGCGGATCGGCCTCCGCGTCGAACAGCCCGGCCACGATCTCCGGGAAGCCAGCTGGCTGAGCCAGAATGGCCCGCGCGGCCTGCACGAATCGAGTGGATTGATCGGCGAGAGCCGCTTCCGTGCAGGGCATGGCGCCGACCGTGACGCAATCAGCTCCCTCGATCAACGCGACCACATCGGCCAGTGACCACTTCTCGGGGGTCCGCAGCACCAATTCGTCGGTGACCGCCTCGATACCTGGGAAGACGTGCAGAGCCAGGATGTTTACCTCGGCCCGGCCGCAAGCCGTGGCTAGGGTGGCTAAAGCCCCGGGTCGATCCGGAAGGGTGGTGCGAACTTTCCACAGCATGTGACACTCCTTTATCCGGGAGAATCAGCCTC
>JBOFLH010000683.1:0-14266 GCA_051657765.1 Nocardioides sp.
GACCGGGTGGGCCGTCGAGCAGACCAAGATCCGCTCCTTGCGCAGCAAGGAGGTCGCCGTGCTCGACTGTTACCCGGCCGACTCCCCGGACTTCGATCCGGTAGTTCCGCCCGGGGTCGTGCGGCACGACAAGCACTACGACTTCGCCGGCCGACTGATCGGCGAAACGCTCTTCGACGGAAGCCGGGTACGCCACGTTCATGCCGGCCCGTTCACCCGGTTCTACGATCCCGACGCCACCGAGGCGCTCGCCGCCGACCCCGACGCCGCGGCCTCACGCACCAGCCGGACCGACGCCTGGGGCCGCGTGGTCAGCGTCGCCGAGCATGCGGGAGGCGCCTCGCCCACCGAGCGGCGCCGCTACGACGCGCTGGGCCAGATCGTCGGCTTGGTCGACGCCACCGGGACCGCTGCGCTGACCTCGGTGCACGACGGGTGGGGTAACCGGATCCGCGTGGACTCGATCGACGCCGGCACGACTCGGTTCGTCTTCAATGGTGACAACCTGGAGGTGCTGCGGATCGACGCCGACGGACGCACCGTCGCCCAACCCCGCGATCAGCGCGGGCGAGTATTGGAGATCCGACACGGATCGCAGGTGCAGGAAGTATTCAGCTACGACGCCGGTTTCGGCGACAACCTGGTCGGTCGCCTCGCCCGGGTATCCGGACCCTCCGGCACGGTCGAGTACTCCTACGATCCGGACGGCAACCCGACCTTGCTGACCCGGAGCTTCCCCGGTGACCCGGTGTCCTACCCAGTCGGATTCAGCTACGACCACCAGGGGGCCGTGCGCTCGGTGAGCTACCCCGACGGCTCGACGGTGGCGTACGGGCGCGACGATCAGGGGCTGCTCACCAGCATCAGCGGGGTGGTCAACGACATCGAGTACGGCCCGCACGGTCAGCGGGTCCGGATCCGGTATGCCAACGGCCTGGAGACGCGGCGGGAGCTGCGGCCCGGCGACCATCTGCTGAGCGAGCTCCAGACCGTCGTGGTCGAAGCCGGCCCGGGTCGCCCGTCGGTGGGCACGCGCTACCAACACCTGACCTTCAACCTCGACGCGGTCGGCCGGGTACGCGCCATCGACGACCAGTCGACGGTCACCGGCAAGGTGCGCAACAACCAGACCTTCGGGTACGACAACCGGAACCGGCTGCTCTTCGCCACCGGCACCGGGCCGGGCGGTACGTCGTACCGGTTCGACTATGCCTACGACGACGCCGGCAACCTGGTCGACGCGGAGACGTTCACCGGCATGCAGTACGACGGCGGCGCCGGCCCGCAGCGGCGCCCTAACCAGTTGGTCCGTCGCGGCGGGGCGACGAGCCGGGAGTACCGCTACGACCGGTCGGGGAACCTGATTCACGATCCCGAGCTGGGCGACCTGGAGTACGACCCGCGGCATCGGTTGATTCGAGTGGTCCGGCCCAACGGCGACGTCGTCGCCTACGCCTACGACCACCACAACCGGCGCATCACCACCTCGGTCACCTCAGGCGGGAGCACTCGAGTGCGTCACGAAGTAGAGGGCGTCTACATCGTCGAGGCCGGCAGCACCACCAGGGTCGTGTTCGACGAAGACCGGCGGCTGGCGCTGCTTCCGTCCAGCGGCAACGGACTCCTGCATCACCTTGATCGCCTGGGCAACATCAACGTGATCAGCAACCTGACCGACGGCGCCTTCGCCGGGGGCAACGAGTACACCCCGTTCGGAACCCTGGTGAGCTCGATCACCATCGAACCGGCATTCGCTTGGGGTGGCGCGTTGCTCACCGACGGTTTGGACATCGTCCTGCTGGGAGACCGGTGGTACCGACCAGCGCTCGGCCGTTTCCTTACCGCCGATTCGTACCTGCTGGTGCATCAGGACAAGATCCCGGGCTTGCACGGCGGCAGCAACCTCTATCTCTACGCGTTGAACAATCCGGCGAACTTCTCCGACCCCACCGGCCGCTTGGCGTTCCTGGTCGTCCTGTTGATCGCGGCCATCGTGGGTGCGGTGATCGGAGCGATCGGAGCGGCAGTCAACGGCGTCGACACCTGGGACGAGTTTCTGCTGTGGGTGATCGGCGGCGCGATCGGCGGGATGCTCGCCGTGGTGGCGTGGGGCGGGATCATCTGCGGGGTCGCCGCGCTGTTCGGTGCCAGCGTGGCGTTCAGCGCCGCGGCGACCGCGGGGCTGGTGATCTTCGCGATCGCCGGGACCCTGGGCGCGATCCTCACGCCGGTGCTGGACGCCACCGACAGTCCCGTCGCGTGGTTCTTCAGCTTCCTGATCAAGTGGGTGCAGTCGCCGGTGACCACGACCGTGGGGCTCGTCGCCGCGATCGTGGTCGGCATCGCCCAGGGCAGTGTCGACTTCCGCCGCGGGATGCTCTTCATCGAGGTCGGCGCTGGCGGCGGCGCGCTCACCCTCGGTGGGGTCGCCTGGACCCAGAGTGGCCGGTTCAACCCGGACGGGACCGTTCCGGACGATCTCGCTCGGCACGAGTCCCAGCACAGTCGCACGGTCGCCGCCATCGGCGAACTGGGCTTCTACTTCACCTACGTCACCGTCGGCGCCATCTGGGGCGCAGCGCAGGGGGGAAGCTGGAACGACCTCAACGCCGCCGGCTGTGGCAACCCGTTCGAGAAGCAGGCGCACACGTTCACCAACGATCCCACCAACGCGGTGTCGGCGAGCAGTTTGTTAGCCGGCCAGCACTGGTAGGCGAGCGGCCGTCTCGGTCTCGGCTGTCTCGATTCCGGCTGTCTCGATTCCGGTTGCCGTCAGTCCTCGTCGATCGAAGTGTCCGCACGACGGCCGGCCGGCCGAGCGCGCACCAGCCGCACGCCGGTGGCAAGCAGCCACCCGAGCCAGGCGACATAGCCGGGCATCCCCACGAACAGGATCGCCGAGCCGTCCGCGATGGCGAGGCCGGCCGTCCCGGCGACAATCAGCAGGCCTCCCCCAACCACGCCGAGCTGACACTGCCACCGCGGCGTCAGCCGGCTCGCATGCGCCGCCAGCGCGGCGCCGATGAAGGTGGTGCCGAGCGCCGGCAGCGCCAGCGCGAACGCCGCCGCGTGTATCTGCCAGACGAGCTCGAACAACGGGCTCGGCTCGGCGAGCCCGTCTGCTGACAGCACCACGCCGTTCCACAGGACGGCGTACAGCGCGAACACCGCCGAGAGGGTCGCGCCAGCGGCCACCGCGAGGCGGGACCAGTCCGCGCCCGAGCCGCCGCGTCGCGCGACCAGCCCATGGAGACCGGTCAGGAACCCGAGCAGCAGCGGCACGTTCAGCGCCTCCGAGCCGACCGCGATCGCGACCGCGAGCCGGTTCTCCGCGTGGAAGGCGAGCACCTTGTCCATCGGGTCCCAGTAGCCGGGCGCGCCGACCCAGGCCAGCATCGCGTTCTGGATCAGCAACGACGCGGCCAACGCGATCGCCGTCGCGCCCACGATCCGCTCCGGTAGCGGTCGGGTCCGGGCGGGCCAGGTTCGTGCGGGCCGGGTTCTCTCCGGCGTCGCACCGGCAGTCTTCCGCGGTGATCTCACCTCATGCTCCTTCGTCGCAGTCCGATGACCGGTAACGTGATGATTGCCGACTTCGACGACGGGCGGGTCGGCGTTGGATTTCGGGGTCATTCGGCCGAGCGAAGGACCTTGCTCTTTCGCGTTTTCGTGCTCTCTGCTGATGCGAGGCGTCCACTCGGTTCACGACTGACTCACCTGATCCGGCCCACCTATCCCGGCCCACCTGATCCCGGCCTATTTGACCTCGGAGCGATGCAGGAGGAGCAGCCCGACGGCTAGCGGGAGCGCAATCCAGATAGCGGTGGTCGAGGCCAGCATCGCCCACTCCTTCGCGGTGTCGGTCTGGTTCTCGAACAGTGCGACCTGGGAGTAGTTCCAGTCGATCCACGGCTGCACGTCGCCAAACCATGAGCGCACCTGGGCGAGCAGCGCAAGGATGCCTGGCAGGACCAGGGAGACGACGAAGTAGCTCACGATCGCTGCCGCCGAGTTGCGCAGTACGACACCGAGCGTGAAGCCGATCGCCATGCCGACCAGGTTCCCCAGGAGGATCCGCGCCGCGGCCGCCAGGGAGACATCCCAGATCGGGTCGAGGCTCATGATCGTGGACCCGAGCAAGTTGCCGGCGGCACCGACGGCGAACGTGACGGCCATCGAGACGACCCCGACCGTGACGGTCGCGAACGCCTTGGCCCCGATGACCCGGCCGCAGCTGGGCACCAACGTAAATGTGGTGAGTCCGGTGCGCTGGCTCCACTCACTGGTGACACTCAGGATCGCGATCATCGGCAGGATCACCGACATCGGGAGGCCGATCGCGGCCGCGAAGTTCTCGTAGACGATCTCGCTATCGGGTGCGAAAACGAGGACCGCGCCGGTTGCGATGATCGACAGGAGACCGATGCTGAGGAGCATCCAGAAGCCGGATCGGGTGTCGAACATTTTGCGAAGCTCGGTCGTCACGAGCCGGGTGGTCGGGATGGGGCGGACGATCCGTCGGGCCGTCCCGGCCTCGTTGTCGGGCCAGCTGATCGTGGCGGTCCTGCAGCAACTCCTTCATGTTGGGTGTCGCGTTGGGTATCGGCGGTGAGTGACAGGAACATTTCTTCGAGTCCGGCGCCGTCGGCGGACCGGAGTTCGGTGAGGGCGATGCCCTCGGTCAGCGCTACGGCCCCGACCTGAGCTGGGTCGGCGTCCGTGCGGACCGAGCCGTCCCCAGCGAGCGTGCTGGGGATCCCGGCCCGCTCGAGTGCGTGCGCGAGGTCGCGCGGTGCCGTCGAGCGGGCGAGTGTCCCCGCGGTGGCCAGCAGCTCTTCCTTGCTGCCGGACGCGACGATCCTGCCTTTCCCGATCACGACCAGGTCGTCGGCGACGACCTCGATCTCGTGCAGCAGATGTGAGGACAACAGAACGGTCCCGCCCTGGCTGGCGAAGCCGGTCAGCAGGTCGCGCATCCACCGGATCCCAGCGGGGTCCAGCCCGTTGGCCGGTTCGTCGAGGATCAGCACTCGGGGATCCCCCAGCAGCGCGGTGCCGATGCCCAGCCGCTGGCGCATGCCGAGGGAGTAGTTGCGCACGCGGCGCTTGGCCTCCGGCGAGGTGAGGCTGACGAGTTCGAGCATCTCGTCGACGCGGCGGCGGGGCAGTCCCATGGTGTCGGCGGCGATCGTGAGGATTTCTCGTCCGGTGCGACCGGCGTGCTGGGCGGAGGCGTCCAGGAGGACACCCACCTCCAGGCCGGGATTGGGAAGATCGGCGAACCGTTTCCCGTTGATGGTCGCGGAGCCGGACGTCGGCACGGTCAGGCCGACCAGCACGCGCATCGTGGTGGACTTGCCGGCACCGTTCGGGCCGAGGAATCCGGTTACCCGGCCGGGCTGGGCGGTGAAGGAGACATTGTCGACGGCGGTGAAGCCGGCGTACCTCCGGGTTAGTGACTCAACAGTGATCATGTGACCACTTTGGTCGCGGCGCGGCGCGCGCACATCGTCGTCGAGGCCGGACCCTTCTCCGCGGTTGGGAGGAGCCCGGCCTCGTTCTTTCGGTCGGTGCCTTGGGGCCCGGCGGTCACTAGGCTGGGTGGGTGCTCCCTAACGCCCTGCGCTCGCTATGGGCCGAGCCCCGCGCCGCCGATGCTCCCGAACGGGTCTGGCGCGACTGGGTGCTGGTGGCGGTGGTGGTGGCGGCGGCGCTTCTCGAGGGAGCCCTCCGCGCGGACGTCGCCTGGCGGCCGTTCGCGACGGTCGTGGCGGTCGGGCTCGCGCCGGTGCTGCTCTGGCGGCGTACCCGACCGTTGGCCGGTGTCGTCTCGGCCTTCGGCGTCGCGCTGGCGTTGGGGCTGTCGACCCTGCTGGCCGGCGCACCTAATGTCGGCCTCCACACGATGGTCTTCATCCTGGCGTTTGTCTACGCGTTGGTCCGCTGGGGGTCGGGGCGCGAGATCGTGGTCGGGCTGGGGGTGGTGGCGGTGGCCGCGGTCATCGGTACGGTCGCCGACGCCACGGGGCCTGCCGAGGCCATTGGCGGGTTCGGCATCCTGGCGGCCGCCTCGGCGGGTGGAGCGGCGTTCCGCTACCGCGCCGAAAGCTGGCGCCGGGAGCTCGGCGAGGTTCGCAGTCAGGAGCGGGTCGGCCTCGCACGTGAATTGCACGACATCGTCGCCCACCACGTCTCGGCAATCGCGGTGCAGGCGCAGGCGGGCCGGGCAGTGGCCGGGCAGCGACCCGAGGCAGGGCTCGAGGCGTTGACGGCTATCGAAGCGGAGGCGTCGCGGACGCTCGCGGAGATGCGGGCGATGGTCCGGGTGCTGCGCGACGGAGCGCCGGCGGAGTACACCCCGCAGCCCGGCGTTGCCGATCTGGTGTCCCTCGCCCGACACCACCCGGTGCCGGTTGTCGATGTGCGGGTGTCAGGTGCCCTGGACGAGCTTCCGCGCCAGATCGACACGGCGGTCTACCGGCTCGCGCAGGAGGCGCTGACAAACGCTCTGCGCCACGCGCGCAACGCCTCGCGCGTGGAGATCCGGGTCGTCGAGGACGCGGGAAGCCTGCGCCTGCGTGTCAGCGACGACGGACAGGTCGACCCGGCGTGGTCGCCGGGCCACGGTTTCGGGCTGCTGGGGATGACCGAGCGGGTGCAGCTGCTCGGCGGCACATTGCGCGCCGGGCCGGCGCCTGGAGGCGGGTGGGCGGTCGACGCCGAGCTGCCGACGGAGGTACGCCGATGACGGTGCGCGTGCTGGTGGCCGACGACCAAGATCTGGTGCGCACCGGCCTGTCCATGATATTGGACGCGCAGCCCGGTATCGAGGTCGTCGGGCAAGCCGTTGACGGCCCCACCGCTGTCGAGCTGGCACGTCGGCTCCGCCCCGACGTGTGTCTGGTTGATATCCGGATGCCCGGACTCGACGGTATTGAGGTGACCGAGCTTCTTGCCGGGCGAGGTGTTCCGGACCCGATGGCGGTGGTGGTGATTACGACCTTCGACCTGGACGAGTACATCCACGGCGCGCTTCGAGCCGGCGCCCGAGGCTTTCTGCTCAAGGATGCCGGGCCGGAGCTGCTCGTCCAGGCCGTGCACGCCGCCGCCGTCGGCGACGCCTTGATCGCGCCGAACATCACCCGCCGGCTGCTGTCCACTTTGGCCGCCAGGGACCCGTCGCAACGACGTACCCAACCGATCCATCCGCTCACCGACCGAGAGGAGGAGGTGTTGTCGCTGGTCGCTCGCGGCCGCACGAACGCCGAAATCGCCGCCGACCTCTTCATCGGGCTGACGACGGCCAAAACTCATGTCGCGAGCCTGCTGGCCAAGATCGGCGCCCGCAACCGAGTCGAGATCGCGATGTGGGCCTATGACACCGGCCGGGTGCGGGACTGACGCAGTGTGGTTGATCCGAGACGCGTGGTCGATCTGGTCGTGCGAGGTCTGTGTCAGGGGCTAGCCT
Organism: Nocardioides sp.; assembly: GCA_051657765.1. Taxonomy (GTDB): domain Bacteria; phylum Actinomycetota; class Actinomycetes; order Propionibacteriales; family Nocardioidaceae; genus Nocardioides. The sequence continues at coordinate 7,469 of JBOFLH010000683.1, forward strand.
CGTGAACCATGACGAAGGCAGCCCGAGTCCGTTGGCTCCGGCGTTGGTCGCCGCTCGTCGCGATAGCCGCGGCTGGGCCCTGGTTGGCGGCCTCGCACTGGTTGATTGGCGCCGACGGCGCCGCACCCGCGGCATACCCTGCGACGCCGAAGACAGGCGCGGTCCACGTCCGTGAGCCAGCCGAGCCGGTGTTTTCCGATAGTTGGCTTGCCGAGGGTGAGCGTGCTGAGGCGGTGCTTGCCGAGCGGTTTGCTCCGCGGATGAAGCTGGTGCGACAGGTGGCGCCATGCGGTGCCGGTGACCCATACCGGCCGAGCGCGGTGGACCCGCTCTTCGACAATCCACTCATCGCGCTGCGCGGACCGTGGGGACAGCAGGATCTGGTCAAGGTCGGACCCAGCGCCGAGGATCTGACCGGCGGCCTAGCGGGTTACTCCCTCGACCTGCCGGCCGAACCATTGACTCCCGGCTGCGACTACGAGGCCTGGGCGCGTCGGACGTGGCGCAACTCGCCGCCGACGATCTACGCGCACGTGGCCACCGAGGACGGACACCAGGGCAAGCTGGCGCTGCAGTACTACTTCTTCTACCCGTTCAACGACTTCAACAATCTGCACGAGGGTGACTGGGAACAGATTCAGCTAGAGTTCGATGTCGGCACCCCTACGGAAGCATTGCGGGCCGAGCCGGTGCGGGCGATCTATAGCCAGCACTACGGCCGCGAAGAGGCGGACTGGCGCGGCGGCAAGGTCGAGATTGTCGATGACACCCACCCGGTTGTGTACGTCTCCGAGGGTTCCCACGCCAGCCAGTTCTCCTCCGGACTGGTGATCGGGCGTAATGCCTCCCAGGGCTTCGGCTGTGACAACACCCTAGGCCGACAGACGACATTGACGCCGACGGTGGTGCCGATCCCGTCCGATCCATCGTTGGCGCGCGAGGAGTTTCCGTGGATCGGCTACGACGGACACTGGGGTGAGCTTGGTCCCCGGAAGTTCTACCAGGGGCCGACCGGTCCCAACACCATGGGCAACTGGACCCGACCCTTCACCTGGAGCGCCGCCGCGCGCGACAGCAGCCTGGTACTTCCGGCCGGCGGTCCGTACCGTGTCGAGGCAGTCGACGTGTTCTGTGCCGCGGTGCGGACCGGTTCGGACGGGTTCCGACGATTCTCCACCCATCCGCTGTCCACGCTTGCCGGCCTGGGGCTCGTGCTGCTGGCCGTGGCGTGGGTGGTGCGTCGTACGTCGTGGGCCAACACCGATCCGCTCCCGCTGGTGCGTCGCCGTGGTGCTGGGCAGATCATTGCCGATTCCTGGGAGCTTTACCGCACGCACTGGTGGCTGATGGTCAAGATCGGTGCGCCAGCTGCCGTCCCGGCGGGGTTGTCCGGCCTCGCGCAATCGATGGCCACCGGCCCGCAGTCCGCCGGGATGCTCGCGGTCACCTTGGGCCTGGTGCTATTCGCCACCAACTCGATGGTCAATGCCGCGGCGACTCAAGCCCTGTGCCTCCTGGGTGACGGCAACTCACCGACAATGCGGCAGTGTTATGCCCTCGCAACCGCGCGATGGGCGACCACCTTGCGGACTTTCGCGTTGTTCACGGTGGTGATCGGGGCACTGGCGTTCAGTATCTGGCTCATCCCGGCGGCCCTGGTTCTGGGCATCGGGTGGTCCCTGTGGAACGTCGTCACCCAACTCGAAACCACCTCGACGGTGAGTGCCTTCCAGCGCAGTTGGCGCCTGGTTCGACCACAATGGCCCACCGTGGTGGCAGTCTTGGCCATGGTCGTGCTGGTGGGATCGTTCCTGGGTGGCCTGGTCGCCGCGCTGCTATTCCTGGCGGTGCAACTGCCGGGGTCGTTGCTCAATGTGTTGCCCGGACTGATCTCCACCGTTCTGCAACCGTTCGCCGGCCTGCTGGTCACCTACGCTTACTTCAGCGGTCGTGCCGGCGAGGCATCCAGCGAACCTCAACGCGGGTAGTCAGCGGGGTGGCGCGGACTGCTAGGTTTGCTCCGGGCGCCTCGCCGCGCCTGACCTCGGAGCCGGTCCCTGCGCGACCGGACGCAAGAGAGGCAAAGGGGACCCTGCGTGCTCGGCGAGGACACCTCCACGTCCGGAGCGGGTGAGGTCGCAGAGCGCAGGTCGGCGCCGGTCCCGCAGGATTTGAGGATGTCATGACGACACATGAACAATTCAAGAAGCGCGTTCGCGCGCGCATGGCCAAAACCGGCGAGAAGTACGCCGCGGCGCGGCGTACTCTGCTCCCCACCAGGACTAGCGGTCGAGCCTGGGTTTCCCAGCCGGAGATGAACGACGAAGCGATCCGCCGCGGCACCGGCCGCGGTTGGAACGAGTGGTGTGACCTGATCGACGCCTGGCCGGAGTCTATCGCCGGACACGCGGCGGTGGCGGCGTGGATCCAGCGGGAGTTCGGCCTCACCGGCTGGTATGCCCAGGGAGTCACCGTCGGCTGGGAGCGGATCACCGGCCGACGAGTGCCTGGCCAGATGCACGACGGCACGTTTGGCGTGTCTCGGTCCAAGGTGATTTCGCGTGGTCTGGCTTCCCTGCGTGCGTTGCTGCTCAACGACGCCGACCGCGAGGAGTTGTTGGGCATGCCCAGCACGTTACGGTCGAAGCCGACCTCGAAGGCGTTGCGGTTCCGGCTCGATCAGGGGGACGCGGTCTTCTCGTTCGTCGACCGCCCCGATGGCAAGACCGGTGTGACGGTGTCGCACGAGAAGCTGCCCGACACGGCTGCCATCGCCGTTTGGCGTGAGTACTGGGCCGACTGGCTTAGTGCGATGGCGGCAGCGGACGACGGGGTTACCTAGGTGTCCGCACCGGCTGCTCACGCGGGCTGACTAGGCCAGTCAGCGGAAGATGTTCAGCAGCTCACCGATGGCGTGTTCGGACTCCTGGGGGTGGCGAAACCGCAACTCTGCGTGGAGTTCATAGTGGTTGCGCCGCCCGTGCTTCTGTTTGGTGACATAACCGTCGGTCTCCAGTTCGGCCAGAATGGTTTGTGCGGAGCGTTCGGTGATGCCGACGGCCGCGGCAATGTCGCGGATTCGAGCTTCGGGGTGCCGGCTCAGATAGATCAGCACGTGGCCGTGGTTGGTCAGAAACCGCCAGGTCGAGCCCGCGCGACCGGTGTGGTGCGGAGCCTCGGGGTGACTGGCGTCGGCTGGGGGCGGGCTGCTCATAGCGAGATGTTACCTGAATCACACTATGGGAAGGCGAATACCGGAATTCTATTTAGTGTATTGTGATGCACATGATGAATCTCCTGCTGAGTCGTGGTTATGCGCTGACGATGATCGCGGTCGGTCTCGCCGCCATGGTGCTGGTGCCGACCGGCCTTACCGATGGTTCGGTCGAGCTGGTCCCCTTCACCGTGGCCGAAGTGGCCCTCGGGTTTCACGTAGACCTGCTCAGCGCGACGCTGTTGGCATTCGTCGGCGCGATCGGAGTCGTGGTAGCGACCTTCGCGGCACGCAACCTGACCGGTCAGGCGCAGACCGATCGGCTGGGTTGGCTGTTGCTCACTGCACTGGCCGCCCTCACCGCGTTGGTGCTGTCTGCGAGCCTTCCGGTGGCCGCGTTCGGCTGGACGGTCAGCGGTATGGCGTTGGCCGGGATGGTGGCACATCCTCGCACGCCGGCCGCCATCCGGGCGGCCAGATTCGTGCGGCGCCGATTGCTGATCGGGGACCTTGCTATCTGGCTGGGGGTCGCTGCCGCCATTGCGCTGCTGCCGACGGTCAACCGCGCCGAATTGAGCGAGACCGCGCTTGGCGGTGCGTCGGCCACCGTCGTCGCCTCACTGGTGCTGATCGGAGCCGTCGTGCGCTCCGCGCTGACACCCGCCCAGGCTTGGCTGCCCGAGACCGCGGAGGCGCCGTCGCCGGTTTCCGCGTTCCTGCACGCTGGCATCGTCAACGGCGCCGGTGTCCTGGCGGTGCTGTTCTGGCCCCTATTCCTGGCGGCACCCGCTGTGCTTGTGGCGCTGCTGGTCCTCGGCACCGCTTCGGTGGTCTACGGAACGCTGGCGGCGCGGTCGCGCGCTGATGTGAAAGGGCAGCTGGCGTGTTCGACCACCGCCCAGATGGGCTACATGAGCGTGCAACTGGGTCTGGGTCTCCCGATCGCGGCCCTACTACACGTGATCGGTCACGGGTTCTACAAGGCGTGGCTGTTCCTGCGTGCCGGCGGCGCGGTCACCCGTAGTCGACAGGCTCCCGCTCCGGCATCGCCCAGCTATCCCGGCTCGACGGCGGCCGGCTCGCGAACAGCCGACTCGACGGCGGCTGACTCAGTGGCGGCTGGCCCGGCTGGGTCTGGCTGGGCTGGGTCTGGCTGGGCTGGGTCTGGCCGGGCTGGGTCTGGCCGGACGGTGTCTGGTCTCGCTGTGTCTGGACTCGTGGTCGCCGGTGTGGCTGGTCCGCTGGCCTGGCCGGCGGTAACGGATTCGACCGCTCAGCTCGGTCCGGTGGCTATCGTGCCGATATTGCTCGCGATCGCTACCGCCGCGTATGCCGCGCTGAGCGCGAGCCGACGCACCAATGTGCCGCATGACTCCGGTCCGAACGAGGTCCGACCAGCGGTGCTCGGCCCAGCGCAATCAGGCTCAGCGCAATCAGGCTCAGCGCAATCAGGTTCGGCGTCCTCAGGTCCGGCATACTTGGGTCCGGCATTCTTGGGTCTGGCGTTAGCGACGGGAGTGGCTGTCGCGACATACGCCTGGATGCTGCACGCCGCCGAGCGCACCTTCGCCGGGGCACTGCATCCTCAGCCGGTGTGGCCGGATCTGGTCGGCCTGTTCCTCGTGTTCTGTCTAGTCGTGATTGCCGGTGGCACGATATGGATGGCTGGTCGGTTCCGCGCCCAGCCGACCAGTTGGTGGGCCGTCTGGCTGACCAGGTCTGCCTTGCCGCCGTGGTCCGCGGGTCGCTCGGCCGGCTTGGCCGGTACGTCGACATGGCCGGTAGCGGCCAGCGCTACCATCCAAGATCCGGCCACCTCAGAACGTGTGCGCACCCAGATCCTGGTCGCCGCGAGACTGGTCGGGCCAGCCTGGCCGTTACGTACCATGGTGGCCGCCAACCCGTTGGCTGGTTTGGAGCTGCTGGACTTCAACGAAGCCGCCGCGCTGTCCTCGCGAACGCTCGGCACCAGTGGGTTCTTGTCGGCCTCGTCCTACGCTCAGTTGCACGCCGAGGGCAGAATCACTCGCGATCACCTGTTGGCGGCTGCCCACCAACTCCAGAGCGCCTCGTCGGATGGGGCGGGGTCGATCTCCGGTGCTGCCGCCGCGCCCGACGCGGTGGTTCGTGATCTGTTGGTGCACTTGCCGTTGGACGCGGAGATGATGAGCCACGAGCCGGACCGCGCGGCGCTGCCCACGCGGCGATTCACTGATCTCGTTGATCTGGCCCGAGCTGAGCGCAGCAGTCGGCATCGGATGAACCTGCTAGGGGAGCAGGTCGACGACCATGCGGCGGTGTGGTGTCAGCGCGCGTGGGCGAGTGCCCTCGACGACAGCATCAGTCCGTGGCGGCTATGGCGCGGGGTCGCGAGCACCCGGGCGTACGAGGTCACCATGCGAGCTCGTGGACTCAGCGGACTGGTTCGAGAATTGCCCGAGGATCCGGCGGACGCGCTGGCCTGGATGTTCCGCCGATGCGAGGTGCCGGCCGAACTCCCGGTGCGCTACCTCTGTGCGCTGCTTTCGTCGGCTCCGGGCTGGGCGGCCCATGCGGCATGGCGGGCCCGCCGCAGCGGCAACCACGATGCTCTTGTCGAGCTGGCTGCCCTGCGAGCAGCGCTTGACCTGTTGATCGCGGGGACCGCCGGTAGCGAGGTGGCGCCGGCGTCCTTCGGGCAGCCGACTGTCGACGCTGGTGCCCAACCGGCCGCGGTGACCGGCTGGGAGCAGCGACGTCGGATCTGGCAAACCGCCTACGAACACGGCTTCCGGCAACCACTGATGGAGCAACTCGTTCCCCGTGCCGGGATGTTGGCGGACCAACGCGCCGAGCGAGCGGCTCTCCCGCAGGCGTCGATCGCCCGGAACTCGGTGAACTCGATTGCGGCGAGCCCGATTGCGGCGAGCCAGGACTCGGAGTGGGCCGATCAAGCCCCGGCGCCGGTGGCGCACGTCGTCTTCTGTATCGACGTGCGTTCGGAGCGGCTGCGTCGAGCGTTGGAAGCCACCGGTCCGTATGCGACGTGGGGCTTTGCCGGGTTCTTCGGGGCGGCCGTGGACTACCGAGATGCTCATGGTGCCAACTTCGAGCAGCTCCCCGCGCTGATCGGTCCGGCCCTACGCGCCGAGCCGGCTCAGCGGAGTCCCTTCGGTGTTCGAGCCACCCTGCGCCGGGCGACCCGTGCGGTAAGTGCTGCACCGGTCTCACCGCTGCTGATCGCCGAAGCCGGGGGTGTCTTTGCCGGAGTCGCGGGTGTGCTGCAAACGTTCTGGCCCACTCGGTGGCGTCATCTCAGCCGCACCTGGCATGCCACACCGAATCCGTGGCCCGGCGAACTTGCGCTGACGTCGCTTGACCACGCGGTCCCTGGCTCGGATTCCGGCCCGGATTCTGGCCCGGGTTGTGGTCGGGATTCTGTTCCGGGCTCGGTCAGTGACGTCAGCACTGCGGACCGCGCCGCGCTGGCTGCCAGCGTCTTGCGGGCGATCGGCCTCGTGGACAACTTCGGCCCACTGGTGGTGATCTGTGCGCACGGTGCCAGCATCGAGAACAACGCCTTTGCGGCGGCATACGATTGTGGG
>JBOFLH010000684.1:0-6958 GCA_051657765.1 Nocardioides sp.
AACGCCGTTGGATCACAAACTCCGCGGGCGTAGGACCAGCAAGAACTTGCACACCTGTTGCTATGCCCAACTGTAGCAATCAGCACCAGATAACCAATTCCTGGCACCACCATCGCGTACCACATGCCCAGGCCGGCCACGCGGAGTTCACCGCCGCGGGCCGACTGCGCCATACTGAGTCGCCGCGGGCGCATCCCGCGAGGGCCTCTAGCTCAATCGGTTAGAGCAGCAGACTTTTAATCTGTTGGTTCAGGGTTCGAGTCCCTGGAGGCCTACCAGAGTTTTCCCAGGTCACAGCCGTTTCGCTCCTCTCAACTGCCCGAGTTGAAGGGGGTTGTGTGCAGTTGCTGTGTGCAGTTGAGTCCTGGCCTGAGACGCCTGGAGACATTTTCTGGCGAGCCGCACACCTTCCCGGCATGGCTGTCCAAGACTCAGAACTCGCCCGCGCGATCGCCTCGCTCGCCGAGCGCCAGGCCGCACTGTCGGCCGAGCTCGCCCAGCTCGTCGAGATGGTCGGGTCCGCGCCCGCCGAGGCAGGCCCGCTCGTGTTGTCGGTCAGCCAGGTCGCGCACCGGTTGGGCGTCAGCCGCGCGACGGTGTACCGGCTACTCAGCTCCGGGCAGCTCGGGCACTTCAAAGTCGCTGGCTCCACCCGCATCAGACCCGAACACGTCGAGGAGTTCCTCACCCGAGTAGAAGTCGCCGCCTCGTGAGCCGAGCCGCGAACGGCAGGTCGTCGATCGTCCCCGGCAAGGACGGCCGCTGGCACGGCTACGTGTCCCTCGGCACCGGGCCAAACGGGAAGCCGGTCCGAAAGCATGTCGCCGGCAGGACCAAGTCAGCGGTCACCGAGAAGGTCACCGAGCTCGAAGCCCAGCGCGCCCGAAACGGGGGCCGGGCCGCGTCAGGCCCGCTGCGCGTGGGCGACTGGCTAGCCGAGTGGCTGGTGGTGATCGAGCGAACCCGCAAGCCGCGCTACCACGAGTGGGCCGAGTCGCTGGTCCGTTCCCACGCCGAGCCGATCTCCGGGATTGTCCTGACGAAGCTGACTGTCCGCGACATCGACGAACTGCTGTTCGCGAAGGCCGCCGAGGTCTCCTCCGGCCGGGCCGCAGCCCTCCACCGGTGCCTGCGGGCCGCGCTCAATGTCGCCGTGAAGCGCGGCGTGGCGACCACCAACCCCTGCGTGCACGCGACGGTCCCTCGCGCCGAGGAGCCCGAGATCGAGCCACTGCTACTCCACGAGGTGAAGGGGATCTTGGCTGCGGCCGACAAGACGCGGATGCCGGCCCGATGGTCAGTGGCGCTCGCGCTGGGGCTCCGTCAGGGCGAAGCGCTGGGGCTCCGCTGGTCCGACATCGACCTGGACGGCGGCTCGCTCTCGGTGGCCCAGCAGTTCCAGCGGATCGCGTGGAAGCACAACTGCCGCCAGGCCACGCCCGACCACAAGCCGAGCAAGTGCCCTGAACGGTCAGGCGGCGGCTGGAAGTTCGAGACGGTGAAGTCGAAGGCCGGCCGGCGCACGGTCGCGCTACCCGAGGTGCTCGCTGATCAGCTCCGCGAGCATCGTCGCCGGCAGGCAACCGAGAGACTGGCCGCCGGATCGGCCTGGCAGGACTACGACCTGGTGTTCGCCCGGGCCGACGGCCACCCGCTGCACCCGACGGTGGACAACGGTGCATGGCGGCGGCTCCTGGCCGCGGCGAGCATACGACCGGCCCGCCTGCACGACGCACGGCACACCGCCGCAACCCTGCTGCTCTACCAAGGCGTCGACGGACGGATTGTGATGAGTTTGCTGGGCTGGTCTCAGGTGAGCCTGCTCGCCCGGTACCAGCACGTCATCGACCCGATGCGCCGAGAGGCGGCAACGAAGATGGGCGCCGCGATCTGGGGTTAGTCGCACGCCCAGTAGGCATGAAGTGATTCGTATGTTCTTCTTCTGTTCTTCCGCCGCCGGACCGGAACCCGGTAGTTCGGCCGGCGAGAGAGCATTCCCGGCTAGCCGCACACCTTGGCGGTATGAGCAACGTACGCGTCCCCGGAGGAGTCCCCGACGGAGGGCAGTTTGCCGCCGGCACTAGAGCCGAGATTGACGTCTCACTCGACACTCCCCCTGAACGGGCGTTCGCCGACGCACCCGAGGCCTTCGCAAGGAAGTACGACACCATCGAGGAGAAGGTCGCGGCCTTCAAGGTCGAGCTTGAATCGGCCGTGTCTGGGCTCGCCGAAGACGAGAATTGGCTCAGGTACGTAGCTGCCATGTCGAAGTTCCACCGCTACTCCTTCAACAACCAGATGCTGATCGCGATACAGACCAGCGGTAGAGCAACCAAGGTCGCCGGGTTCCGGACATGGGCCGGGTTGGGCCGGCACGTCAAAGCCGGGGAGAAGGGCATCGGGATCCTCGCTCCGCGCATAATCAACGTCGCCAAGAAGGACGACAACGGCAAGCCGGTCAAAGGCCCCGACGGGAAGCCGGTCAAGGCACGCCAGGTCGTCGGGTTCACCACCGCGACCGTGTTCGATGTGTCCCAAACCGACGGCGACCCGTTGCCCTTCGCGGATGTCGAACTCTCCGAGGATCCTCCCGACGGGTTCGTCGACGATATGGTCGCCGCCGCCGAGAAGGCCGGGTACGGGGTGGAGTTCCGCCCGATGGACTCCACCAGGTCGGCCACGGCCAGCGGTTGGTCCGACGGTCGAGCCAAGCGGATCGTCGTGGACTCCGACCTGTCCCCCGGGTCCCAGGCGGCCACGTTGGCTCACGAACTCGGACACGTGTACGCCAGGCACTGCGAACCTGAGCATGCCGAGTCGTACGCAGCCGGCGCGAGTGGGTGTCGAGGTCGCTTCGAGATCGAGGCTGAATCTGTCGCCTACGCACTTGGCCGCGTCAACGGAATGGCGATGGGCGATGGGCGACTATCCGCGACCTACATCGCCGGCTGGTCCCGGGGCGACCGCGAATTGCTCCGCGAGTCCGGCGAGGCGGTGTCCGGCGCGCTCAAGGGCATTCTCGGTGCTACCAAGTTCCGCAACGCAGAGTCCAGCCCCTAGCCCAGTCAGCCTTGCCGAGCCAGGTATTCAAACACGACTCACTGATCCCGAAGTAGGCTGCGATCTGCTTCAACAGACACCCGGCTCACGGCTCCGGACAACCCGGATGACGTCCTCGCGGAACTCCCTGGGAAGGGGCTTCGGCACAGCACACATCCTCTCCTGCGACACCTCACGGCACCGCAGCTGGTGTCACCTATCCATGCCGCAGACCCCCTCCCGTTCGGCCGGGACAGGCAGCCAGCTCTCGATGAGAGACACGGCGTCTAAGGTTGACCCGTGCCGGCACCTGAACGCTCGCCTGTGCTTGATTCCCCGTTCCCGCCCGACGACTATCTGTGCACGTGGCATCTTCCAGGCCCGGACAACACCACCGTCCACCTGTCAGGGATGGTCGAACTCCGCGAGTCGCTCATACCGTACGGCCGGATCTACGGAGACCTCCCACTCGTAGGCATCACCACCGACAACGAGACGGCGATGAGCTTCCCGCAGGTGCACGAACACGCTGCCGTCCGTGCCACCCTCGCGAACGGCGCCGAGTTGATCGTACTGAACGCGCAGGTCACCTACTGGCCCGGGCATGGCTCGGTTCGCGGCGCCGCGGCAGCTGTTCGCAAGCACGGCAATGTGTTCCCGATGAGCACCTCGAACCCTCCTGAGGCGGAGCCGGACGAGACGGTCACCTTCACTCGCATGCGCTTACAGGTCGGCGCGCTGGACGCCATCCTCGGAGCGACGCCGATCGGCTATAAGACCTCACCGCGGAGGCAGGCCGACGACGGCACGTGGACCTGGTCAGCGAAGACGAGCTCCGCCACGCCGATCACTTGGACCGGCACCAACGACGAGCTGGTGGGCGCCTATGCCGCCGAGGTCAACACGGGCGACTTCTACAACGTCTCCATCAGATTCGCCCCAGTCCTCAACGCGGCCATGCCGCCTCTGACCTTGTTCGACGTCGTCCGCCGATACGTCGACCCGATTCGCGCGATCGCTTCCATCGCTACCGGCAAGAGCCAGCCCATCACTCACCTGATGCTCAGCAGAACACACGAGCCGACTCACAGGACCGCGCCGCACGCCTCAGGCTCCGACAGCGACACCAACGACCCAAGCCCGTTTGAGCTCATGCCGGCATGGCAGATCTACGGCACCGGACTCCGACAGGCTCCCTACCAGTCCGACTCCGAAACTGTGCGAAACCACAAGTCGGTCCTGTTCTGCGGGGACGACGGGGTGGACCTTCTTGAGCTCGTTCACGCTTGGTGGAAACTCGCCGATGAGCATCACCCCCTGATCGAGACCTATGCGGGGATGCTGCACGCACAGGAAGAGCACCCTCGCTCTCGGTTTCTGCTGCTCATCCAGTCGCTGGAAGGGATGTACGGCCACGAGACGAAGGCCGACTACGCGACGCAGAAGGCGACGCACCAAGAGCTCCGCACCGAGACCCTCAAACGCATCGGCAAACAGGTTGAGAGGGACGACTTCCAGTTCATCAAGAACTCGCTGGCCAAGGAACCGTTCCGGAGCCTGGAGACGGCGCTGAGATGGTCGTTCAAGATCCATGCTCCCGAGCCACTGATCCCAGACCGCCTCGCCCGCACCAGATTGCTGAAGCTCGTTGCCTTAGAAGAAGCGTGCTCAACGCTCGATGCCCTTCGGCGTGTTCGCAACGATCTGGCTCACGGGACCCGCGGGTTCGACGCAAGAGACCTTGACGAGGTCAACGACATTCTCGACAGTGTCGTCCGCGCGCACGCACTGCGCCTTCTCGGCTGCCCCGACCTGGTCCTGGGGCGACTGTTCGACTGAACGCGAGATGAGGCATTTCTCCAACAGCCTGAAGGCCGTGCTTGCTCATGCCGTCTTCTCTTCGATCAGCTTACAGCGGGTCAGAACTGTCGACTTCACGTCCTGGTATTCGTCGTGCTTCTTCACCGTGCCCTTGATGGTGACCGTGACGCCTTCCTCTTCGCCGAGTGCGTCACGTGAGGCGAACCACTTCACGATCCGACCGTCGTCTTCGTTGCGGATCGAGTAGAGCGTCGTGGTGCCGTAGGTGCCGTCGATCCAGCGGATCAGCTCGATCACACCGGTGAACTCGACCTTCTCGCCGACGGCGCCGAACCACTCCGACGGGGTCCGCTCGACCTTCACTTCCAGCTCCTCGGCGTGCGCCTTGATCCACGCCTGCGGGGCCGACGCCAGGAACCCGATGTTCCGAGCCGACACCGAGTCGGCAGCAGCGATGGCCTTCAGGTTCCGGACGTACTCGCTGGCGCCGTCGAAGTCGTCGGAGGCGATCCACTCACGCACCTTGGCGGCCTTGCCGGCCGCAGGCTCGGCGTACGGCGCGATCGCGGCCCTCAGCTCCTCGGCCTCGCGGGCGTCCCGGAACCCGATCGGATCCAGGATCTTCTGCACAGTCGCCGACGTGCTGCCGTCCGCTCGCGACGGCACGAACCCGAACGCCATGGTGCAGGCCCACGCCAGCGCCAGGACCGACTCAGTGGTGTACGACTCGCTGGCGGGCACACCGCCCATGATCATGTCGATCTGCTCAGCGAACGCGTCCTCGCTGATCAGCACCGGGCGCGAGTCCCAACCCAGGAAGTCCTTCAAACACGTCGAGCCGACCTGCTTGGTCTCGCCGGTCTCGGTATGCCGGACGAGCATCGTCTTGTGCCTGCGGCGGGCAACCCCGCAGTGGTCGCAGCCGTTCTGCGTCAGCGCGTCGCGATCCACCGACTCGACCCCGGGCGCGGTACGGACGATCAGCCCAGCGTGCTGATCCCACTCGGCCGTGGCCAGAAACACCCAGCCCTCATAGGAGGGTGCCTCGCCACCGACGGTGACCCGGTAGGTGACTTCGGTGATCTCGATGCCGAGCTCTTCGCGCTTGCTCTCGCGCCGCTCGGTCACCAGATCGACCCGGCCGGTCCAGCCGCGCTTGGCCGCCCGTGCGTTCAGCTTGCTGATCTTTTCACGCGTCGCGGCCAGCTCATGCGGTGTCAGGATCCACTCGCTCATGCCCTGATGGTGTGCGGTGCTGCGGGGGATGCTCCCCAGGTTCAGCGGACTGGTCGCCGATGGGCAACCCGTTGGACAGGTTCGCCCGGGGGAGTGGTCGGTTTCGAAAACCATCGAATTTTTGAGTTTCCCCCGGTCAGACCCCCTATTTTATATATATCTCTATGAGATTGGTCAGTTGTGTGTGTATGTATATACGTGTACGCGCGCGCATGCACACACACATGCACACACACATGCACACATGTACGTATGTGTGTGTATCTATACCCCGGAAAACTGACCCAGGTGACCAGAGCAGCCCGAAAAAGGCCGCTGACCTGGGGAAACGTGATTCTGGAGGCTCGACCACTACCCCGCTAGTTAACTTGTTACCTCGCGTTTGCACTCGTTTGCATCTGAAAACCGGGCCGGTGGGCTCCAGACGCCTCCAGGACCCCGGCCGCAGACGTCGGTGAGACAGCCGCACACCATCTCGGCATGGACTCGTTTTCGTCGGCCCCGTGGCTAGCGCTGCCGCCGGTTGCCGAGCCGCGGCATAGGTATCTGCCGTGAACGCCGACCCCGCTCTGAGGCTTCCAGGCAGTGCCTCGCATCGGTTCGACAACGACCTGAGGCGGCGCCGGGAGACGCACCCCCGACGGCTCCCGAGTGGTCCTGCTCATCCCGGCCCACACCGATACCCGGATCTGGCACGAGGCGATGGCGACCGCGGCCAGCGTGCTGTTCCTCAAGGGTCGAGTGAAGTTCGGGATCCCCCGGTCCAACGGCCGCCAACAGGCCGCTTCGTATCCGTCGTGCCTGATCGGCTGGAACGTCAACGTCGCATCCCTGGCGAATCTCGGTATTGGGTTCGGGGCGT
>JBOFLH010000685.1:0-9377 GCA_051657765.1 Nocardioides sp.
AGCAGTTCGGTAGCTCGCTGGGCTCATAACCCAGAGGTCGCAGGTTCAAATCCTGCCCCCGCTACCAAAAGCAATTCGTTAGAACTTCGGTCCTCAGGGGCCGGAGTTCTTTCTTTTTCCCAAGGGAGAGCGCCCCTGGGGCGTTCGAGGCGCAGGAACCGCCCGAAACGGGGATCTACGGCGTCCCGGACGGCCTTGCCGGGCAGATCGTGGTTCGTCTGGCGCTGACCCCTTTGGGCGAGTTCTGTGACCTCTGTGACAGGTGGGACGATGTAGAGGTCGGAAGTTCTAACGCGACCTGTTTCCTCCCGCTTCCGTTCGCGTGCGAGATCTGTCGCCAGGTCGTCGGTCATGAGTCGCTGGTAGGCAGGAGTGAGGTCGCTGCCGACGATCTCGTCGTCATCGACGAACAGTTTGGCGAAGACACCTTGGTTGAGATCACGGCGGAGCTGGGGGTACTCGGCGCTGGCAAGGTACTGGCTCTGGGCGCTGCCGAGCAGGTCGAGGCAGCCGTCCAGTTTGCCGCGCAGGATGTCTTCGGTGACATCGTGCTTGCTGAGGGTGGATTCGCAGACGGCGCGTTGTCCGGCGATGCGAGCTTGTTCGCGTTTCAGGTCGCGGGTGTCGAGGGCATCTGCGTAGAAGGCGTCGAGGAGTTTCTGGCTCTCCTGCTCAAGCTCGGCCAGTCGGTCGCGGGCTTGGCGTCGTTCGGCGCTCTCTTTGGGCATGACGATCTGGATGTGCGCCAGGACGACTTCGCGGATCTCCTGAATCCGAGTCGGGTTCAGGCTGACCGTGGCCCAGTAGTCGGCAACCAGTTCTTCGAGGTGTCCGGCTTGGATGGCTCTGAACTCGCAGCCGTTCTTCAGCCGCTGCCGGCCGAGGCAGTAGAAGTAGTCGTACAGCGTCCCTTTGGCGTTGCGGCTCTGCTCGAACGTCAGCGGCTCGCCGCAGCCACCACAGAAGACCGACCCCTTCAGGTAGTGGGTGTGGACTCGCGGCTTCTCGCGACTCTGGTGACGGGCTTGGCGGACGCGCTGGATATCGGCGAACAGGGCTTCGGTGATGAGTGGTTGGTGTTTGCCGTCGTACTCGATGCCCTCAAAGGACACCTTGCCGACGTAGTAGCGGTTGCCGAGGATTGCGTAGAGGTGGGAGTTGGCCAGTGGTCGGGCGGGTTGGTTGGGTCGTTGCACGGTGGTGACGCCTTGCTTCTCCAACTCTTCGCGCAGCATGGCGACGGTCCATTCGCCGGTGGCGTAGCGCTCGAAGATCCAGGGCACCCACTGGGCTCTGTCTGGGTCGAGGATGACAGTGCGGACTTCGCGCCCGTTGTCCAGCCGCTCGCGTGTGTTCAGGTAGCCAAACGGTGCTTTGCCGGGTGTGCCGCCTGCCTTGGCCTTCTGGCGGAGGCCTTTCTTGGACTCGGTCGCCAGGTTGCGGCTGTAGAACTCGGCGATCGAGCTCATGATGCCGTGCAGCAACATGCCCGATGGGGTTTCGTCGATGTTCTCGCTGCATGACACGAGCTGTGCTCCGCTGGCGGTGAGTTGCAGGTTGATCTCGACGTCATCGATCCGGTTACGCGCCAGTCGATCGATCTTGTGGACGATGACGTGCGCGACCTTGTGCTCTTTGACGAACGTGAGCATCTTCTGTAGTTCCGGTCGGTTGGCTGAACGGGCACTCTCACCAGCGTCAACAAACTCACCGACCACGACTGCACCGAGTGCTTCGGCTTTCCGCAGGCAGGCGTCACGCTGTGCGGGGATGGAAAAGCCCTCGGCTTCGCCGCCACGGCCGGCTTGGTCTTTGGTGCTGACGCGTAGGTAGATGACTGCCATGGGTCGGATGCCCATCGGTGCGGCCTGAACCAATTCGCTCACACGAATCTCCTTCTCGGGTAGCGCGGATAGACAGGTCGAAAGACTTGAGCCTGGCCTCGGGTGCGGACGGGCCGGGCACAGCGAGCTGCTGGTACATCGTCAATCTCGGTGCTGAGTCCGGTCTGGGCGAGACGTACCCGGATGGCTGGTTCGCTGACACCGAAGCAGAGTGCCAGGTCGGCAGTGCGTTGGATGCCGTTGCCCCAGGCTCGTTTGAGATCGCGTTTGGGGATGAGGGCGCAGCCGGCGAAGTAGTCGGCGGTGAGTTCGGCCTGTTGTTCACCGGTGCGGCGCTTGTCGCCCAGGTAAAGGCGGGCTGTCATTCCGTGGTCGATGATGTGCTTGAACTCGTGCATAAGGGTGAAGCGCTGCCGGGCGAGACTGTCACCTTTCGCGATGGTGATGACCCACGCGCGGCCGTTCCAGTGGCTACTACCCGAGACGGCGAGGTCTTCGTAGGTGATGCGGATGCGGGGGAGGTCGGCGATCTGTAGCTCGGTGTCGCCTTCGGTCAGAAGCGAGACGAGAGTGCTTGCTTGCAATTCGGCGATCTTGAGCGCTTCACCGAAGCTGATCTCCCGCAGTGGCGTGAGGGCTCGGAGGCGTTTCAGGACAGTTGTTCTGTTGGTGACCGTGGTTGTGGTCGTCTTGGTTGTGGGTGTCATGGTGTGCCTCCTTTCGCTGAGTGGCTGTTGTTACTTCATGGGTTGGTGCTCGTCCTCAAGGTCTTCTTCGGTTTCGTCTTCGCCAGGTGCTGGTCCGGCTGGGTCGTAGCCGTACTTTTCGGCGATCTTCGCGAAGGACGTCTCCAGCTCAGCCCGCGCGGCTGGTGGGAGGTTGGAGTACTTGCTGCGCAGGTACGGCGTGAAGGTCGGCAGGGCACCTGATGGTTGGTAACCGGCGGCTTGGTAGAGCTTGGCGCTGTCGAGTTCGAGAGCCGAAGCCAGTGCGTCGAGGGTTTCGGTGGTGGGCCGAGCGATGTCGCCACGCTCCAGCCGCACGATGTTCGAAGCTGCTACACCGCTGCGCTTGGCAAGTTCGCGTGCTGAGATGCCTCGGCGTTCCCTGGCAGTGGTGATCAGTCGGATGAGTTTGTTGGATTGTGAATGAGTCATTGGTGGAGTCGATCCTTTAATTAAGGTTTCTTCATATTCAATTATCCCCGATGTGTTGCACGAATGCAACAGTAAATGTCCATTCCACAACATGAATTGCATTGAAATGGGTGAGCCTCACCTACTTTTCTTAGTTTGATAGTTGCTGATAGATATCTACGTCTTCCTTGTTGTGTTTCGGGCAGGAGCGGAGACCATTTGGTCTCACGCTCCTGCCCGGTTTGCCATGCGCTGTTTCAGCTCTTGCGACTACGACTGGATGCCGTGGTCTTCGAACCGAACAACTCAGCGATGGCAGCTCGCTGCTCCCGAGCGTCTTGTTCGATCTGGGCCGTCAGGGCCTCAGCTTTGGCTGAGACTTCTGGATCGGCTGCCAGGTGAACCAGACGCTCATCGATGGCCACACGGATGACGTCGGTCACCGACTGGTTACTGAGCTTGGCGAGGATGGACAGACGAGCATGCTGCTCGTCTTCCAACCGGATAGCCAGGGTCTTCATGACTTCCTGCACTTGTCCTTTCTGAGGGTGTCTTGTCCCACCATGAGTGCCATGACTCCGCTAGCGCGGGAGCCATGACGGTGGACCACCTCCTCGGGGTGGTGCAGCGCGCGAACCTGGTCCGTTCTCGTCGCTGCGGGTGCCCGGGGAGCTTGAGAATTACAGGTCTGTTGTTTGATGTCGGTGGCGCATGCGACCCTCGTCGGGAGGGCTCCGAGAGACGGAGCCACCGATTCAAGGAAGGAGATTGGCATGTCACAGACAGAAACTTCGATGCTTGGTCTGGCTGCAGGCGTTGTCCTGCTTGTTGTGGCCCGCCAGATGCTGGTGGCAAACGGCCGATCGCTGGGACTGGGTGCGTACCAGTCGCTTGCGATTGGCACGGTGGGTGCGACTGCACTCGGCGTGTTGCTGTAGTGGTTTGAGTCAGTCTGTCCGCTACCTACCCACGGATCCTCCGTGGCGGGCAGGCAGCTACCGCGCACTGAACACCCACACCCCACCCCCTCTGCTTCCTCGATCTGCACGTCGCCTTCCAGTTCGACATCGCGCAGCCAGCCGGCGTAGTCGATCTGGACATAGCCGCGCATCGCATCCGGGATCGACTGGTCGAGTTCCTCGTTGAGTGAGTCGAGGGCTTCGCGGGCCCAGTCCTCGGCGGTGTCGTAGTGGCCGAGGTAGGCGTCTTCGAACTGGTCGCACATGGTCTCGTCGGCGTCGTGCAGCCCAGCCCAGGCAGCGAATGCGGGGCCGTGTTCGCGGATGCTTCGGGCGATGCGGGCAACGACTTCGAGGAGTTCGTATTCGCCGACCTTGAAGGCTCCGAACTCGTCGTAGTCGAAGATGCCCCATTCTTCGGCGACTGGCTCCTTACTGCCAGCGAGGATGCGCTGGACAGCCGCATGGAGTTGCTCGGGTTCGACGGCGGCGTCAATCCAGTCGCCGTGGAGACGTCCGGCGTTGTAGTCGGCCAGAGAGCCGACCCAGATCTGGGGATTGAGTCCGTGACCTGGTTCGCGCTCGCGAATCTCGTCGGCTGGGTCTCGTTCAGGGTTGTTGCTGTGTGGGTGGTGTTCATTCATGTCACCTCCTTTCGTGTCGGGTTGTTGTTGTCGGGGTCAGGCTCATCGCTGCTGGGCTTGGTCGGTTGCTCGATTCGCTGCTTGATGCGTTCTTTCGCGAGCGCGACATATTCCGGGTTCAGCTCAATGCCCAGCCAGTCGATGCCGAGCTTGCGCGCGACGACGGCGGTCGTGCCGGAGCCGAGGAATGGATCGAGTACGAGACCAGGTTCGGCTTGTGCGTCGCAGGTGCAGGTGGGTCGTGGTGGTTTCCGAGTCGCCTCTTGTCCGCTGCGCACCAGTACTCGGGTCCACGGCTTGCGGCACTTGCTGCAGCGCATGCGTGGACAGCCCGCCTGGAGGATGCGCTCGATGAGCGGTTCGGGGTAGGTCGCGAAGTGTGCCCCTCGGTAGCGACTGACCGCCAGCTGCCACACGTCGCCAGGGTTCTTGCCCAGCGGATGGCCGACGATCCCGGCTGCATGGAGCGCGGCGAGTCCGAGGTCGCTATCGCTGTTGGGGCCAAGCCAGGCGGGGCGGGTGCTGTCGGTTCGTCCGGGTGGTCCTGCCGCCCCTTTGCGTCTCCGACTGCCTCGACCAGCGGGGTGTTTCGGCGGTCGGCTGACATGCGGTTCGCGAATCGTGTCGAGATCGAAGTAGTAGCGCGGACTGCGGGTGAGCAGGTAGATGACTTCGTGTTTGGTGGCCAGACGATCTCGCACGCTGGTGGGGATGGTGTTGGTTTTGGCCCAGACGATCTTGTTGCGGATGATCCACCCATCCCCGATGAGCGCCAGCGCCAGCCGTTCTGGTCCCATGACGAGGCTCTTCCTCCCTGCACCTTCTCGTGGGTGAGTGGAGTACGAGTCGCCAAGGTTGAGCCAGAGCGTGCCGGTTGGCACCAGCACTCGGCCGCATTCAGCCAGGACTTCTCGCAATCCGTCTACCCAACCATTGACGTGGCCTTCGAGCCCGAGCTGGCCGTTGACGCCGTAGTTGCGCAGGCGAAAGTAGGGCGGGCTGGTGACCACACAGTCGACTGAGGCGTTGGGGAGTTCCCGGAGCCTCGTCAGGGCGTCGCCGACGAGGATCTCGTTACGAGGCGCGTCGCTCGCCGGATTCTTGTGGTCGTGCTTCTCAGTGCCGCTCATACTGACGCCTCCAGCAGCACACGGCTCAAGGTGTCGGGCTGGGCGTAGCGGTACAGCGCGGGCGTCAGTCGTGGGCTCCGTACGACTGCTTGTTGGAGTCGCTGGGCGCGCTCGGGCTTTGTGAAGAACCACAGCACCAGCGGGAAGACGCCGCTCTCTAGCTGCTCGATGCCGCTGGCGCGGTAGGTCTCGTACTGGCCGCACTTTCGCAGCAGCGTCGGCAGAGATTCGGTGCCGAGATCGACTTCGATGAACCAGCTATCCACCCACTCGCTAGTGGTCACGGTGGCTGCGAGGTCGGGTTGCAGCCAGCGCGGTTCACCGCCGAGGCCGGTGTGGCGACGCCAGGCGGCTGGTTCGAGTTGCACGGTGATGTTCTGGATACTTGGTTGGTCTTGGAGGGCACGCAGTGTCAGATGGACATCCGCGACGACCAAGCAGTGCTGGAGGAAGCGCGGGGAGGGTTCGTGACTGCGCCAGGCGGCTCCGTCATCGCGGAGCAGTCGAGCGGCTGGTGGCGTGATCTGCCAGATGTTGACCGCGCTGCCGCGACGTGAGCCGCCGACGCGGCGATCTAATGCTTTGACGAGACCGAGGCGTCCCAGTCGCCGCAGGACGCGTCTCGTCGTGGTGGCGGCCGAGTCCAGGCTGCCGTGGCCTTGGAAGTCGAAGCCCTGGATCTGGTGGGTGCTGAGGTAGCGGTGATCGGCAATCCGGAGCAGCACTTGTCGGTCTCGCTCGGGCATGACCTCGGCCAGTTTGGCCAGCGAGCGTGAATCCCAGCGACGCCGCGATCTGACGTGGCCCCGACCGCCTGACAGAGACGAAACAGATACCAACTCTGGTGAAGTATTCGTCCCCCGACTGCGCGCCGATGGGTCGCTGACCTGTGCAGATGCAGTCTCTGCACTGTCGCCGAACGGAAGAGCGATTGGAAGCCCTCGCCCTGGGACGTACATCGTGTTGCTGGTAGTGAGCGGGAGGTCGGAGGCGGTCATGATGCACCTCCGGCATCTGCTCGTGGTGAGCGTCCCAGATCCGCATCGGTGGCGGATTGCGCAGCTGTGGCCGGGGACTCGACAAGGCTGAGTAGGTCGGCTTCGATCTCACCGAGCGGACGGCCATAGCGAGCCGCAGATAGCCGTCGAACAGCCGTCAGATCTGCGGATATTGGCGGCATCGGTCGAGTTCGTAGGCTGACCCACGGTGCAGACGCACCGTCTACCAGGACCGAGGCGTATCCTTCGAAGGCTGGCAGGGCTTCGAAGTCTTCCGGTCCCAGGACGCCACGCGTGGTGCCGGCGATAACCTTGGCGTCAGCTGTCGAAAGCTGGAAGGCTACCCGTGACCGAGCGTTGGCCAAGATCGCCTCACGCAGGCTCTTCGGCAGTTGGCCGAGGTGCTGGTGGGCCAGGGTGAAGCCGACACCGAGGCCGCGAGCCTGGGCGAGGGCGTCGCCGAGATCACCGGGCAGGCGTAGGTAGTCCTGGACCTCATCGACGATGACCGACACGGGCCGTCGTCTATTGGCTGGGGTACCTGTTCGTGCCAAGGCGGATTGCCAGAGCAGTGCGACCACGAGTGAGCCAAGTAGCTGCGCTGCTTCCGGCCCGAGCTGCCCTTTGGCGAGCGATACCAGAAGGATCTTTCGCTTGGTGAAGACCTCGCCCATCTCGAGCTTCGGGGTGCGCTGGCCGAGTACCGCTCGGATGCCGGGACGTAGCAGGACGGGCCGGAGCTTGTTCATCAGCGGTGCAATCGCCGCCTGACGCTCGCCGTCCGAGGTCCCCTCGTACCAGTTCCAGAACGAGCCGAGCCCGATGGGATCGGCCTTGACCAGTCGCCCGGTGACTGAGCGGCGAAAGCCGCTATTGGTGAGTAGTAGCGGAACCATGACAAGCGACGAATCGCCACGGCGAGCCAGCGTCAGCAGGCAGGCGTGGAGGATGTCGTGGGTGCGCGGTCCCCAGGAGTCGGCATAGAGCGAGTGCAGCACGCTGAGCGTCACGTCAGCAGCCAGATCCGGTGAGGCGCTGCTAAACATGGGGTTGATCCCCACCGGGCAGGCATCGCGTGCATCTAGCACGACCACATCGCCGCATCGATCTTGAGGAACCCGGGCAAGCAGGTCCTCGACGAGGTCGCCCTTGGGATCGATGACCACCACGCTGTGCCCGGCGGCCATGTCTTGCAGGGCCAGGTTGGCCAGGAGGGTGGATTTGCCGACGCCGGTCGGGCCGAGGACATGGAGGTGTCGTAGGGCATCGTCCGTGCGCAGTGCAACCGGACGCGGTGAGCCCGTGACCGCTGCGTCGCCGAGTACCCGGCCAGTTCGAGGAAGTCGCTTGCTTGGTGCCAACAGCTTTGGATGCGCCGAGGCTACACCCGGTAGTGGTAACTCGCCGACTGGCAAGGCCGTGAGCGGCACCAAGTCACTGACGCTGAGATGATTGGGCCACAGAAACGGTGAACTGGCTGCTGTGAACGCCCGCATACTGCTCCGACTGAGGCGGATGCGCAGACCGGGGACTTCGAGCACGCGTAGCGCCGCTGCAGCCGATTCGACCAGACTGCGGGCGCGGGCTGGATCACCGGCAGATGCCGCTAAGCGAACTTCGCAGCCGAACCGATGCTCACTCTCCTTTGCCGAGATGCGGCGGCGATCACGAGCCTCAGCAGAAGCGCTGGCATATTGGCTCGGACGCCGCCGCGCACCGAGAACAAGTTGGATGTGGACGCTCTCGTGGCGATGGGTGCCAGCCAGGACGGCCAGCAGGCCGCGAACCGCCGGTTCGGTCGCGTCCGCCTTGAGTGGCAGTCCGCGGTTACCCTGACTCGTACGGCAGCAGCCACATCGACCAGACCGTCGAACGTCGACGCTTCTGGTTCGGTGCGCAGTTCCGGCAGATGTGCTCGCAGTGCCGAGGTGATCCGCGAAACTTGCCGCTGGTCACAGCCGAGCCGCCACGAAACCTTGCCAGCGGTGCCGCTGGCCTCCAGCACGACGAGCGGACTGCCCGGCACCGTTGCCAGCGCCGTCAGGGCAGCACGAGCATCGGTCACCGTGAGCGGACTCGGCACGTGCAGCCGCGTCCAAGTATGTGAACTTGGACGGTTCACGATGACGCCTCCGGGAGAGTTGTTTCGTCGCGCTGTTCATGGCCAACCTCGTCCGCATCGGCGGCTTCACGAGCAGCCTGCGCTTCCATCTCGGCCTGTGCCATAGCGAGAGCCACGACAGCTCGGGCGATCTTCTGTACATCCGGTACGGCCCGCAGCTCACTACGAATCGAGATCCGGCGATCCCGACCACGAAGGCGCGGACGACCTATCCCTTTCTGATTCTGGTATTTCTTCCTATTTTTGGGCATAGCGAATAACCCTCCTTTCTGGATTAGATGACGTAGTGCGAATGCGGCGGCAGGCACATGTATGGCGCTGCAAGTAATTCGCTGGCGGGCACGTTGCTTGTATGCAACGCCCTTCGCTCTTCACTATGCGTTGCACGCCTGCAACAGTCAAGACAGATTGTGCATTTCACAACAGCGAGCGGAATAGGTTCGACAGAGGCAATTCGGGGACGGAATTTATGCCTATTTTGTACGCGCAATGCGGATCGATCCGGGCTGATCGCTGGTGTGGGGGGGGGGGGGGGGGGGGGTGG
>JBOFLH010000686.1:0-8118 GCA_051657765.1 Nocardioides sp.
GGTCGCGCGCCTCATCGTCGAGTTTGGTGAGGGCTGGTTCGGCGATCTTGGTCAGATCCAAGAACCGGATCGGGGCACCGGCGGTGTCCAAGCGCTCGTCTCGGGTGACCTCGAACCCCAACCTGCCCAACCCGGCGTACAGGCCCGCGACACGGTCGGCATCGAACGTCGACAACGGCTGCACGATCAGGAACCGCCCGCTCACCCGCAGCACCTCCGCCGCCGCCCGCACGAAGCCGAACACCTCCTCCGGATCCTGACTCAGCATCGCGAAACTCGCCGTCACGAAATCCACACCGGACTTTGATCGATCAGCAAGCAACCGGGCCGCGTCCTGGACCCGCCCCTCCAGATGGCGCTCGTGGGTGCCCTTACGGAGCGGGCCACTCGGCAGTTGCGTGCCCGGCCCCTCCGCCGCCTCCAACTCACCCAACACCCACGCCGGGAACCGATCGACACCCCACGCCTCATCCACATAGCCCAGCGGATCACCTCCCTCCTGAACGGCCAGCATGTCCATCACCAACTGCCCCAGACCCGACCCGAAGTCCACAAAACCGATCGGCTCCACCACCCCGCCGCCATCACGGTCTTCGGTGCGGGCCCGCCGAACCTCAGCCACCAGCACCCGCAACTGCTCGGTCAGATACCGGGTGGACTGCTGCCAGGCCAGTGGTCTCTCGTTCGAGGTGAACAGCTCGACGAACCGCGGCAGAGCCGTGGGGTCCTCACCGAATCTGAAGGAATCCCCGCTGTTCAACTGGTAGTAGGCGCCGAGGTCGTACCGCCTGAGTTGCGCCTCGGTCGGCTGGTAGTCCGCGGCACGATCGCGGTATCGCTCGGCAACGCCCAGCAGCGCATTCAGCCGGTCCAGGTCCTGCTGGTCCTGGGACAACTCGTGGTACTGCTTGCCGCCCTGTACCGTCACCACCCGCTGCTGATAGCGGATCACCACCTCGACCTTCGCCCGCGCCGACGGCGGCAACCCCGGCAGGTACAGCATGCTGGTCAACGCCTGATACTCCACCGGCGTCGTCGGCGGATTCAACGCCTCCACCAAGAACCCACCCTCAGGCAGCCTCGCACCGTCCACCACCACCGCCCCCGGGAACGCCGTATACGTCGTCACCAACACATCGACCTCACCCCGCGCAAACCGGCCCAACAACTCCGCGCGCTCCGCGAACTTGGTCCGCCCGGTGATGTGGGCGACGCTGACCACGCCGACAGGGTCGGTGGCCCCGACCTGTTCTCGGATGAAGTCTGCCGCCTTGAGGACCCCCCGCTCCTCGTACTTCGACAGGACCACCGCCTGCCCGCCCGCGTGTACGTGCGCCAGGACACTCGCGCTGAGCGCCGGCAGCTTGGCCTCCGCGGCCAGATGCCTCGGCTTGTGCACGTCGGCCCGCTCGACCTCGCCGACGGCGGCCGGATCGACCGCGACACCGGCCACCCCGGCGGCAGGCATCGCCACGAACCGAGGCGGCACCGCTAGGCCGGCACCGCCGTAGGCCACGGTGTCCGGCACCAGATCGGCGTACACCTTCTGTGCGTCGTCCTCCAGCTGACCCATCCCGATCAACCGCGCGACCGCGAACGGGGCGTCGGGGTCCCGGCTCAGTGGTACGTCGTTGAGCGCGAACACCGAGGTGGCGAGCGGCACCAATGTCGCCAGCATCTCTCCTCGAGCCGAATCCGGCCCGCCGACAGCTTGGTCCACGACCAGCGTCGACTCCCCAGGCCAGGCCCGCATCGCCACCAGCAGCGCCTCGAACTCGGCCGGCCGCTCTCGCCGGAGGTCGACCACAGCGTCGTAGGAGAGCACCGCGACCAGTGACCCGGACGGCAGGGCGCCCGCCGCGCCCAGCGCGTCCGTCAGGCTCTCGACGGACGTCAGCACCTCGGTCGCCGGCGGCAAGAACTCGGCGGCCTCGGCCAGGACCGTCTCGTAGGCCATGAACGGCGTGGTCAGCCAGACCATCACCCCGGCCGGACGTACGGCGAGCGCTGCCCAGGTAGCCCGCCGATTGTCGACCGCGTGTGGCAATGACACCAGCATGCCCTTCGGCACCTCTGCCCCATCAACCGGAGCAACGGCCCCTTGGGCTGGCGTCTGGGCCGTCTTCTGGGCGTCTTTCCGGGTGTCGGCCAACTTCTTCCGCCGGATCGCGATCCGCGTGGCGGCGACCGCCTGAGCCGGCGTGAGCGCGAGCGCGGGTGACGCGCGCATCGCGGCGAACTTCGCCAACAGCTCGTGGGCGGCACGGACCTCGCGGACGAATTGATCCAGGGCAAGCGACTCCAACGAACCGGGCTCGAACTCGACCGCCCCCACCAACCGCGCACGGAGTTCCTCGATCGTGGGACGAACCGGGGTGGCGAGCTTCGGCTTCTTCGGCCGGTCGCCTTTCCGGTCTCCTCGCTCCCACACCGCGACCGCCGTCCGCCACGCGGCCACCTTCGCCCGCCACCTCGCGACGGCGCCGCCACTGGTATCCGCACCGTCTGACGATCCCGTGGCCCACGGCACCACCACCTCGGTCCACCAGGCCGTCAGTACCTCAGCCACCTGGTCGGCGTAGTCCTCATGCACCAGAGCCAACGCCACGGCTCGGGCGACACTCCGGTCATCGGCTGCTTCCGCCTGCGGAGCAGCCTGACCGAGCCGGGTCAGCAGCTCCCGGGTCTGCGGCCGTAACACCCCGGCCGTATCGTCGCGCCGGACGACCGGGTAGCCGGTGATGTCCACCGGCCACGGAGGCCGCCCCCACCGTTGCGCACGAGGAGCTGTGCTTGCCCCGCTCCACGGGAGTTCGATCTGGTCCGCCACCCCCGTGCCGTGCATGGGTTGCCGCAGGAGGTCCAGAACCCGACCGGCCGCCTGGGGGTCGACCCGCTCGGCGACCAACTCGGTCAGACCGTGCCAGTGCGCGTCCACGGCATCGCGGCCTTCGACGACCAACACCTTCACGAAGGGCAGTACCCGCCGCCGCACGTTCGGCGCGCCGGCGAACTTGGGATGCGCCACCCGATCCAACTCCGCGATCGCGGCACTCAGCACGGCCTCGAAGAGGCCCTTGGCCCGTCCGCCTCCGCTCTGCACCGACAGGAGACCCTCCACCACCGACTCGATAGCCGACCGCTCGTTCGCGGCGCGGACCTTGGCCAGCTCCAACCAGGCCGAGGCGCGCTGTGGGTGATCGGCGTCGGCCCATAGGTCCTTCAGTCGTGGGAACTCGCCGCGCCCCTGGACCAATTTCACCGCCTGGAACTCGACCCACGTGGACAGCACCAGCACCTCCGACGGACCGAAACTCACCTCCGCGGACCCGTCCCTGTCTCGCACCAGGCCATTCATCACCGCGACCCCGTGCGCGAGCAGCTCCGCCGACGCCACGATGTCCTCACCGACCGTCGCCACGAGCCCCTGCCGCCCACCCGGTTGAGCCGCGACAAACTCCTCCCAGCCAGCCACGCCGGTCGGCATGGCTATCGGCGCCTCGGCAGCTTCCTCGACCTCTCCCGATGGGCGATCGCCCTCGGTTGCCGGCGGTGCCGATTCCGGCAGCGTCAAGTCCGGCAGCGTCGATTCCGGCGGTGTCGACTCCTGGTCCTGCGGCGGAGCTGGCTCAGCCACCGCCTCCTGAAGCAGCCGCCCCACGGAGAGTCCCCCGACCGCGACCAGGTCGATGAGGATCAGGGCCGCCAACGTGTTGATGTAGGTCGCCGAGGTGATCTCGGTGGACGTGGACGTACTTGCCGTCCGGTCGATCAGCCTCAACGCCGCTGCCAGCGAGCCGTGGTCGCGGCGCATCTGCGCTCGGAGGCGCTTCTTGTTCGTGGTGTCCCAGAAGAACGAGTCGACCAACAACCAGGCTTGTCGCGGCTCGGTGAGACTGCTTCCCTGTTGGCGGGCGTAAAACGTGTCCATGTCCTCGTTGACGGCTGCGTCCACCAGCCGCAGCCAGAGACGGAGGGCGTCGAGGTCGCCGCCGCGAACCGCTTTGCGGACCTTCTCCGCGGTGTCGAGAAGGTCCGGATCGGGTGCCGGCGCCTCTGCCAGATCCGGAGCCGAAACCAACAGGTCTCGCAGCGGCGCCGCCCCGTGTCGCTTCCGCAACATCGCGATCACCGGAGTGGCGAGATCGGTCCGATCCTGGACCGCGTTCCGCATCTCACGGGTCTTGGCCTGGGGCCTCGATCGCAATATGGCATCGGTCTTGTCCAGGAGTTCGACCAGCGACCCGGCCTTATCCCTTCCCATCAACGGCCGCTCCAGCTTGTGAAGAGGCTTGAGCCGGGCCGGGGGTGCCTTGAAGAAGCCCTTGTGGAGTTTCCGGGCCTCCTTCGGTGTCAGTCCACTCGCGGCGAGCACCGCTCCGCGACGATCATCGGTCTCCCACCACGTGTCGAGCGAACCGGCTTCCATGATCGCGCCGACCACACCGAGCCACGTGGTCAGCTCCTTCCCCTGACCGGCGAGCGCGGCGTCCATGATGCGCTTGGCCGAGTTCAGCTCCGGTGAGTCCGACGCACCGTCCGTGGATCCGGTCTCGGCGCTGAGCTCCGCGATGTCGCCGACCCGCATCGGCCCCAACAGGAGAAGGTCGGCGAGCGAGGTGGCGTCACTCTTCCGGCGCCGCGGCCAGTGCTGCTCGATCACCGCCGAGAGCGCCTCGTCGCTCATCCCGGTCACGCGACGGAGCCGCTCGACATCACCGGGTGTCCGCGGCCGGTCGGCGCCGTATGCCACCACTGCGCCCAAGGGATCGATCCGGCCGGCGCGAGCGTCGGCCACTCCGGCCTCCACTCCGTCATGAAAGAAGCAGTGGTCGGCCAGGTTCCGAACCTCGGCCAGGGTCAGGCCGGTTGCCGCGGCCAGGTCCGGCCATTGCGGGGGGACGGTCTCGTGGTCCGGTTGGGTGACGCGTGCCATGGCCGCCGTGACGAGCACCTGAGTCCACACCCACCCGCCGGCCGCGGCCTTGCTGAGCGTCGAACCGAAGTCGTGAGCGAAGATCGGCAACCAGCGCGGGCTGACCTGCCGCAATGCCGCGGCGGCCTCGGACCCGAGCCTGGTGTGCTCCCACACGGTGTCGTCGTCCGCGCCGGACGCGATCAGTTCCGCGGCCTTGGTGATCAGGGCGTCGAACGAGCCGAACAGCTTCTGTGCGTCGCGATGCCAGGGACCCTCGTCGGACTCGACTGCGAAGAGATGCCGGGAGACCAGGTGGACGGTCGAGCGATCGAGCCGCATGCGGTCGGCCTGAGCGATCGACTCCGGGGTGGCGTCGAACCACGCCTTGGCCGCCACCAGCATCATCCGGAGGCCGGTGGCGTCGCCCTGTCCGGCGGCGGCGAAGATCTGCTCGGGGCGGTACGCCGGGCCGCCGGAGGCGGAGCGGGCCTCGCGGGCGGCCGTATCGCGATTGGCGGCGATCGCCTCTCGTAGGATCCGGCCGGTGTCGCCGCCGAAGGCGTCGGCCAACTGCTCCGCGAGATTCTCCGCTTCCAGGTGCGGGGACGGCACTCGATCGAGCCCGATCTGCCGACGGGTCAGAGAGGGCAGACCGACTCCGAACGTGGCGAGCGTAGCGTCGGCGAGCGCCTCGTGCGGGTCGCGGATCAACCAGGTCAGAAGCCCGGCGAGTCGTGCGGTCGGCTCGCGGAGCCATCGCGGCCAGCCGATCGGCGGCCCGTCGTCGTAGTGCCGGTCGATGACTCCGGCCCAGATCTCCAGCGGATCCGCCGTGCCGAAGTCTGTTTTCGCCTCCTGGGCTACGTCGGCCCGCGACGCGGCAGCCGGACCCAGGAGCTCCGGCTCCCAGCCAAGGGACTCCGAGAGCGGCCGATCTCGATCCGCATAGGTGGACAGCATCTCCACCGTGCCCACGGCCACACCGGTCGCCCCTCGGATCGTCATGGCGTCGTCACCGGCGCGCACCATCTCACCGATGTCGTCAAGCAGGGTCGCGAAGGACGCCTGGTACTTCGCGATGCCCCTCGTCTGCTTGGGCGACAGACTGTTGAAGAACGAGTTGGTCAGCTTGCGGGCCTCGTCGTTCGTCAATCCACTCGCTTGGGCGGCGGCGGCCCAGTCACCGCCGAGTTGAGCGTCCACCAACGAGACCCACAGCCAGAGGGCGTCGCGGTTGCCACGGCGAGCCGCCGCTCGGACGTCTTCGGCGCCGACCGCACCGGCGATGTCGGGTGCCGAGTCGATGAGGCCGGGGAGGCGTAGGCCCGCGTCGTGCCAGCGACGGAGGAGAGCGACGGTCGCCTGAGCGAGATGGGTGCGCTCCTTAACGACGTAGTCCGACGCGCCGCCGTCGAGGAGCGTGTCCACCTGCTTGAGGAGCTCGGGCAACGAGTCGGCGCCGTCGACGCGCCCCATCTCGGTGGTGCGGATGGTGCCGTGGAAGAACGAGTTCCACAGCGCGCCACTGCGGAGGAGCTCCGCGTCGTAGATCTCGGGGTAGGCGGGGCCGCCCATCATGTGGGCGATGACCTTGAGCCACAGCGACAGATCCTTCCCATGCCCCGCCCGCGCTCCGTGGACGATCTCGTCTTCGAGCCGCCACGACTCCTGACGCTGCGCAGCCTGGCTGGCGCCCGACCCGCCGTGGCCACCAGGACTCGGCAACCGGGATGCCTGAAGTGCCTCGCCAGCGGTCTCGCTCACACCCAGGTGAAGGCATATCTGGGTGCGGGAGAAGTCCGGTCCGGAGAACTTGTCGACCGCGACCGCGAAGTGGGCGGGCGCTTTGTATCTGGACTCGGCGACCGCGAGGCCTTGGTCCCCGTTCTCGAAGAAGAGGATCACCAGCCTCTGGGCCTGGGAGGAGGTCAGACCGCTCGCCCGGACCAAGGCATCCCACGCATGGTCGCCGCGACCCGCGACGACCTCGGCCCAGTTCGCCGCGAAGATCGCCGTCTGGACGAGGGCCAACCAGGTCGCCACCGCATCGGCATCACCCCGTCGCGCCACGGCGACCAAGGCCCCGTCGGAGGCGAACTTCTTCCGACCGAGGACCGGGCGAAACCTCGCGCGGCCGTCTTGACGCGCGCCCGGCTCCGGGGTGGCGCGGGCGCTCAAAGGTCCGCCCTGGTTGTCGGCATCCAGGTGGGAGACGTCCGTCATCAGGTACTCGCGAGAGATGGTTACGGCCTGACCCAGTTGGCTCTCGACTTCGGCGATGGCCGTCCGGGCAGCGTCGTTCATCTGGGTGCGGGTTCCGTCGTCCAGGCCGTGGCCGAAGTTCGGATTGGCGTAGAACACCCGCTCCGACTCGCCGCCGTCGAGTCGAGGACGATCACCGAACCAGCCGGCCAGGTAGTGGGGTGTGATCGCGCCCAGTCCGGCCCACACCTCCTCGCCGCGGTAGAGCCGATCGGCCCGCACCGTTCCCGTATAGGTCAGGTCCGAGCCCCGGAACGGACTGACGATCGTGGGGGCGCCGACGATCAACTGCACCACACCATGTCCCTCGGCCACCCCGTACTTCTTGGTGACATGCAGGACACGATGCGCCTCGGCATGCAGGGCTGGGTCGTAGTCGACCATGGCTCCGGGCGCCCAGGCCTTCCAGGCTCGCTGGAGTTCGTCTCGCCACAGGCTGCCCTCCATCCCGAGGACGCACTGGACGCCGGCCCACCGGTGATCACCGCGCAGGAACCATTGATCGGCCACCTGTTCGGCGCCGCCGAGGCGGGCCCTGGGATCGATCGTGAACGAGGGTCGGTAGGGCACCGGTGGCGGGACGTATGCCGCAACGGTATGCCCGGGGCGATCACGGTCGTGGGCGACCAGCACCATCAGCTCGGGACCGTGCCGGGCCGACTGCTCAAGCACGAGATCGGCGAACTCACCGGCTTCCTCCGGGTCGGACCCGCCGAGGAAGAAGGAGGACTGCGTGATGGTCGGCCAGGTGGCGTCACGATAGGTAGCGGGTGCCGGCGCACCCACGATCACCCTCAGCCGCCGTCCACCCTCGGTCACCTCGGCAATCACGCGCGCGACGAAGGCATCGATCTCTGCGGGGAGATCCCGAACTGTCGGTTCCGGCGAGGGAATCGCATACTCGGGTACAGCCGAAGCGGCCAGCCCCGAATGCGGCT
>JBOFLH010000687.1:0-1750 GCA_051657765.1 Nocardioides sp.
AGTCATGAGAGTCATCACTGCCCTCCTTGACGGCGAGCAGCAGTTAGCACACAGTGACCAAATCCTCAAGCGAGTAGATGACGCGACAACACCCAACACGTGGGTGCAGGCTGCTACAGCTAGCATGTTTATGGATCCGATAGTGGTGGGCAAGACGGGATGGACCAACGGCCAACATCGAGGTCAGGCCATCCTCGACTCAGGTGCTCACCAAGCTCTGGTTATATGGACCTTGTGACCGCACTCTGGTGGCGTTGAGCGCCATGACCACTCAGAGCGACAAGCCGATCAATACCGGGATCAACGAAGGCGCGACCTGGTGTTCTTGCTGGTCGTGGGGTTGATGCGAGCGTAGAACTGTAAATCCGTTCGCCTGGTGGGTGCGCAACTCCAGCACGGCCTCTTCGGGCGCAGCGCGGCGCAGATGTCGGTTCCGGGCGCTAGCGTTGCCGCATGTCTCGGAACTCACGCAAACAACGAAGCCGACGGATAGCGTCAAAGCACCGAAGTGGGAATCCAGCCCAGCACTCGGTCGATTTAGGCGGCAACCTCACGCTAGATGCTCTCAAAGATGGCCTGGCGGTCAAGAGCAAGGTTCGCATACGGCTGGCGCACGCAGGGGACGAGTCGGCAATCATGGACTATCTCATCGTTGCGACAGGACAAGCAGAGGTCAACAACTCGGCGATCCCGTACGCATGTCCGAGCATCCTCGCTGGTCTTGAAGGCGGGCATGACGCATTCTTATACGGGCTAGCACAAGTCGCAGTCGGACAAATGCAGAGCGAAGATCGTACGACCGATGCCGCGTTCTCGCTGGTGGCGACGAACGCCGCTGATGAGGTGCTTGGCTCGATTACCTGTTCGCCACCTTACGACTACATGCATCAGTTGCTGGATATGATCTCAGGGCTAAGTCCCCGAGACGCCGACCGACTCGTGCTTAGCGGCCAGATGGCGCTTTGCAAGGTCATAGGCGTAGCGGTTCGCGAGGACCTGCGTGGTCGAGGAATCGGCGCCGACCTCATCCGCACGGCGCAACGCGTCCTGAAGCGCTGCGGCACCGGACTCATCATGTTCGGCAGTTGCCAATCTGATCACGTCAAGTTCTACCGGCGACTGGGATTCAACGTTGCAGCAAAGGACGAACCGCTGGACCTACAGATGGTGTTTGGGTTCAAGGCACTCATCTCCACACCCGAACAACACATCTTCAATTGGAGTCGATCGCCCGGCGACCGCTAACAAAAGGTCTCCTCGGCGTGTCGAATACGGTCAGAAGCTCGGTGGCGCAGTTGTTTCGGATCGGTGTTTGCCCAGGTCAGCGGCCTGTTGGCGCGGTGGAGATGTTCTGGCTACGGATCAGACACGCGAACCGGGAACCCGCCCTCAGCGTACGGAGCGTTCGTCCTCGGCGAGTAGGTCGAGAGCCTGAAGGCCACGGCGATGCAGGCGGCGCGGGAGCCGGGGCATTTGTGACCCGTTGTCGGAGCCTGACGGTGCCGAAGGGTCGAATTGGTGGTGGGTGGTGGGGTGTAGGTGGACCCAGCACCCGACTGGGTAGTCGTTAAGCCTTGCAATCGAGTCATTCCGCTGACGTGAGAACTGCGGAGGTGAAAGTATGACAGCTACCACCCCAGACACCTGGTGGACCGCAAGAAGTCTTTCGCCCCGGACCGCCGGCCGGGTTCGCATCGGCGTTACCTGTGCGGCGGAACCTGCTGAGGATCTTCATGTAAGTGGCTACTCC
>JBOFLH010000688.1:0-4499 GCA_051657765.1 Nocardioides sp.
GTCCGCAGGGCCGTCGAGTTGCTACGGCAACAGGGCCTGATCGTCACCCGGCAGGGGAAGGGCAGCTTCGTCCGGGAGAAGCCCGCCACCCGACGGCACGGGATCGAGCGGTACTCCAAACGACGCTGGCGCGGCGGTCAAGCGATCCTCACCGCAGAGGCCGCCGCCCAGGGCCGCACAGCGACCCAGGTGGTCCGCGAACTGGAGGAGGTGCCCGCGCCGGACCTCGTCGCCGAACGGCTCCGAGTAGAGCCCGGAACTCCCGTGTGGGTGCGCCGGCATACAACCATCGTGGACGGGCGGCCGAATCAGCTCGCGGATTCCTACTACGAGCTCGATGTGGTGCGCGGCACCCTGATCCAGCAGGAAGACACCGGACCAGGCGGTGGGTTCGCCCGCCTGGAGGAGGCCGGCTACGACCTCCAGGAGATCAACGAGGAGATGTCGATCCGGATGCCGAACGGCCCCGAGAGCGCAGAACTCGAGCTACCGGCCGGCACACCAGTCGTCGACCTCATCCGCACCACCTACGACGCAACCGGGACACCTCGCGAGGTCATGCTCGCCGTGATCGCCGGAGACATGATGACCTTCGCCTACCGCTTCACCATCCCCGAATAGGCCAGGAGGATGCAGATCTCATTCACCAGCGTCGCCGCACCCGGCACAGTCAATGAGGACCTTGTCATCGCCGGCCCGTCCTGGGTTGCGGTCTTCGACGGCGCGACAGCTCACCCCAGCGCACGCAGCGGATGCATTCATGATGTTCCGTGGCTCGTCCGCCAGCTCGCGGCTGGCCTCGCCCCGCCGCTGCTCCGCTCGGACGATGTGACGCTCGTTGACGCGCTAGCCGAAGCAATCGAAACCACCTGCGCGGCCCGTGCCGACACTTGCGACCTCGCCAACCCGGACAGCCCATCCTCAACCGTCGCGATCGCGCGCATCGGTGCCGAGCACATCGACTACCTCGTCCTCGCCGACTCGCCGATCATGGCCCGCTACGGCAATGGCTACGACAACATCACCCTCATCCAGGACACCCGCAGCGCGCACCTCCCCAGCTACGCACCCGAAGCCATCCGCGAAGCCCGCAACAACCCCAACGGTTTCTGGGTCGCCTCCACCAAACCCGAAGCCGCCGAAGCCGCCGTCACCGGCGCCCTCGACGGCAACCCGGCGCTCTACCTGCTCACCGACGGCATAACGCGGTACGTCGAACTACTCCACCTCGGCAAATGGGGCAACCTCGCCCAGGCCATCGACCAAGACGGACCACAGCGGCTCATCGACACCATTCGCGAGGCCGAGCGGCGCACCCTCTCTGAGCTATCCCTACAGCCCAACGGCCGACGACTCAAGCGGCACGATGATGCCTCCGCCGCCCTCGCAATAGCCCCCGGACTCCCAGGTGAGGACTCCGTAGCTGATCGAAGGTACTGAGCCATGGTTGGCCGATCCAGGCGGACTCTGAAACATTAGAGCGATTGGGAAACTCGGCCCCCCCTCCCAAGGAGGCCCGCGTGGTCACAACGGCGAGTACTAGCAGGCCCACCGTCCTGATCGACTCAAACGTGTTCATCGCCGCGGAAGAGCATGGCGGCGAGAGTGGTCATGTCCATGGAAAGCAGGCTGCGAAGCTACTCCAACTTGTTGAGAGGCTCGGTTTCGGCCTTCTCATTAGCCAGGGAACTAGAAGTGACCTAGTGCAGGCGCCCGAGCCCTTGCGCAGTCGCAGGAGACGGGCTCTAGATAAGTACGTCGTCATGGAAGCCGTCCCCGAGAATCCGTCTATTCGAAGTCACTTTCCCGCCAGCCTGTCCTCCAACGACGCCGCTGATCTTGAGGTCCTTACCAGCCACGCAACGGGGCGTTCAGCATGGCTTGTCACCGAGGACCGGCGACTGCGCTCTCGGGCTGCAGCAGCTGGTTTCGATGATGTCATCAGCCTCGCTGATGCGCTCCAGACGCTGGGGACGTTCGCAGGGGATCCGATCCACCTGAGCCAGCCGGGAGCAGAACAGGTGCCCGCATACACGGTATCCACCAGGTCCTCGATCTTCGAGAGCCTTAGAAATGACTACAGCGGGTTCGATCAATGGTGGCGCCAAAGCGTCGTGCGTACAGATCGGCCAGTAATCGTAATGGGCGACTCAGCTGATCCCGCCGGAATCGCCGTCTTGAAGTCCGAAAGAGATGGTCCTTACGGGCTACCAGACCCGGTGCTGAAGATCTGCACTTTCAAGATCGCAGACAACTATCAGGGAGCGAAACGTGGCGAGGCGCTACTCAAGGCCTGCATCGAACATGCCAGAGCCATCGGTCATGCCACGATGTACTTGGAGGTCCTCCCGGACAAGGAAGACCTGATCATTTGGCTAGGTCAGTTTGGCTTCAGTCGAGTCGAAGCCGAGGCTAGCCAGGACCAGATCGTGTTCCGGAAGGACTTGCACCCGCCTCTCGGAGCTACTCCCTTGTTGCCACTAGACCACGCAGTCGCGTACGGACCCGGGAGCCTACTTCTGGAGAGAGTTCATGTTGTTCCGATCCAAGATCGCTACCACCAGATGTTGTTCCCCGACGCCGACCGACACAGACAGGACCCTCTATTCGGTGGAACTGCCGGATGTGGCAACGCCATACGGAAGGCCTACTTGTGCCACGCGCCCACTCGAAAAGTTCAGCCCGGCGACGGCCTGTTGTTCGTGCGCACCGGGGCTGGACCAGCAACAATCACTGCTGTGGGTGTCACAGAGTCAGTCCTGGTGAGCCGAGATCCCAACGAGGTGACCACGTACGTGGGCACGCGAACCGTGTATTCCCATGCGCACATCGAGGCCCAGTGCGCTTACAGGGATGTCCTGGTGCTGATGTTCCGCCACGATCGAGCATTGAGAG
The DNA here is from genome assembly GCA_051657765.1 of Nocardioides sp. Taxonomy (GTDB): domain Bacteria; phylum Actinomycetota; class Actinomycetes; order Propionibacteriales; family Nocardioidaceae; genus Nocardioides. The sequence continues at coordinate 2,896 of JBOFLH010000688.1, forward strand.
CTCCGGTCAGCATCCAGGAGGCCAAGGAAGCTCGCGTGCTTGTCCGGACTCCGCAGAGCATCGCCGAGATGGAAAGGACGGGTATCGAGTGGCTGAAACCACTGTTGGGCGCGTAGCACTCATGTCGATCCATCCGCAGTACGCAGCGGCGATCCTCGACGGCACCAAACAGGTCGAGTTCCGCAAGCGACCTGTAGGTGGAGACGTGACGCACGTCTTGGTCTACGCCACCGCGCCCATCTCCGCAGTGGTAGGCGCTTTCACCGTCACTGGCCAAGACACTGAGCACCCTCGGATGTTGTGGCAGCGGTTCCGAGAAGTGGCCGGCATCTCTAGGTCTGGTTTCTTCGCCTATTTCGCTGATCGCTGCTACGGCACAGGCATCAGAGTAGGCGAACGATTAGCCCCGGCGAACCCGCTATCCCTGCGAGACGATCTGGGCGTACGACGTCCACCTCAGAGTTTCCAGTACCTATCCCCGATCACTGCCGCGTCCGCCCTAACCGAAATGGCGACCGTGAACGCGTAACCGAGCAGACCCTCATGAACGCCCTGATTTGCGGCAACTAGAGTTCTGCTCATGAACAGATCACCTTCTGTACCTGCATACTGTCCTAACACTCGACGAATTGTCCCTCCCCTACTACTCGCACTCCTGATTGCGTTGGCGGTGCCGCTGCTACCGGCGCTGACTGGAGTTGCGCACGCTGCGTCGAAGGTTCGTAGCGACCCTTCCGGAGACTCCACCAGGGCGACCAACGACATTACTCGGGTCAGACTGACCTACCGCGCGAAACGCATCTCTGTGCGGGCAACTTTCGCTAGAGTGAGCAGAAAGACCCGGCTCAGTGCGTTGATCGATACGCGCAGGGTGCCCAACGCTTTGGAGCCTGGGGGATACACACACCGCGTCGAAATCCAACCAGGTAGGCGAGCGCAGTTCGGCCGAGGTCCCGAGATGCGGGGCAACTACTTCACTAAGACTGCCTGCAAAGGGATCCGCGTAAAGGTAGGTCGCGGGATGGCCGGATTCATCAAGGTCTCGATCCCAAACCGCTGCTTTAAGACTGTCAACAAAGGCAAGAGGGCACTATTTTATGTCGGTGCATACACAAGCGGCGCTCGGCAAAGCGGGGGGTATGACGAACTAGACGCCGGACTCCTCACGGTCCGCAAGAGCTGAGGGCTCTGGCCCCAATGCCACGTAGCGTAGGTCGGCTGGTCATGCGGCTCTTGGTTTGAGTGCATGGATGTGGATGGTGGGTGGGTCGGGGTGTCGGGTGCTGGGGGGGGTCGTTGGGTTTCTTGACTCTGTAGTTGTTGTGGCGGGCGCGTTTGACCGCGCGGGGGCAGGTCCGTTCGCGTCGGTCGGGGATGAGTAGGTCGGCGATGTCGGCGAGGTGCTTGGGGAGCCGTGTGTTCCAGTCTTCAGGGGGGAATGTCCGCCGTCCCGGTAGCGGTACGGCGGATCAGGCGCAGGGCCTTGGCGAAGGAGATCCGGTCTGGATCCAGGTCGGCGGCCGCGGAGGCGGCTGCGGTGAGGGCGCTGATGGCGTGGTGGACGATCAGGTAGGCCCAGATCTCTTGGTAGACCAGGTCTGGTA
>JBOFLH010000689.1:0-2952 GCA_051657765.1 Nocardioides sp.
AGGCATCGGTGATCCAAGAGATTGTTGACTGGCTGCGTTGACCAGACCCATCCGCTTTCCGGCAAGCGGTACGGCGTGCTCATCCAGTGCGGTCAGCAAGAACAGTCATCCAGGAACGGCCTGGCAGAACTCTCGAACCGCAGGCCGGTGCATCCATGGACGCACCTGGTGGCGCAGACGGCCGAGTTCGGCAACAGTGCGTAGCGAGGTGGCCGCCATTGCAACAGGCAGCGCCGTGAGCCCGACCTCAGCAGCCTCATCCGGTCGCCCGGCCGCTACCAGGGAATGGCCCAGCAGGGACTGGAAGTACGCCTGATCCCGAAGCGATAGCGGCGAAAGCCCCGCGGGCTCCAACACTTCCTGGTAGATCTCGACTGCCCGGTCGGGCTGTCCTACTTCATGCAAGCAGATCGCTGTCTGGAGCCTCAAGAGCGACTGGTCGTAGTGGCTGGCCAGCTCAATGTTCCGCGGCTTGTCGCCGGCGTCGTTGCTGTTGTCGGTCTCGTCGTGACTCTCGCTGGCGATCAGCTCCTGCGCCTCATCCAGTTTGCCGAGGGCAGCGTGGACATCACCATCGACCATGGCGACGCCTCGGGCTTCTTGCTGCATCGCCTCAGCACGAACTCGCTTCGGCAGCGCCCACGATCCACTCTGCGCGGCGGTTGCTAGCGTCAGCATTCGCACAGCTTCTCGCCCGTCCCAGGCCGACTGACTCTTCTTCAACAACACATATCCCGGCAGCGCCTGGTCCCCCGCCTCAAGCGCCCATTCAGTCGCCCGGTCGCGCCAATACTCCGCCAGTTCGGGCATGCCCAGGTCGCGGTACAACCACCCGATGAATTCCGCACCTCGTGCGCCCACTTGCAGCAGTTCCCGGTGCACGGTCGGAACGGCTTCACGCGCCCGCTGCTCGATCACACCCACCACAGCCAACGCTGGCGGCAGTGCTGCTCGTGGCCCTTGACGCCCATCCTGCTCAGCAGCCTGCACCAGACCGTCGCTGAGATACCCAACGACCGCACCGTCGAGATAGCGCGCATCGGCGACCGCAGCACACAGATGCTTGATGTCATCCAGCGTCAGGGTCGGTACCGCAAGGCCGAGCCCGATGCCGCCAACTCCGCTAGCTCCGACGACCGCGCTACGGAGAAGTGTCCGGCGATACACTTCGTCGGCTTCCCCTGGATCTGTTCCGGCGTCCAACATAGGGAGCTGCTGCTCGCGCGGCATTCTGTCGTAGCTGCCAGTCAATTCGTCGTCGGCAGCCGCCTCAACAGACAGTGCGCGAGGCATCGACGAACCGCCCCGAAGACTCCGCACGAACCGCTCCCGCTCACCCATGTCCGCTCGGGCGAGCATGGTGTCGAGCATGGCTTGGGTTTCTGGTCGCGGGATCAGGGTTTCGCCCCGGCCTTCCCACCTGGTGACCGTGCGCGAGCTGACACCCAGCTTTTCAGCGAAGGCCTCCATGCTGAGGCGAAGGGCCGCACGAAGCTGCTTGGCTTCGGCGCCAGTCCACTGCTGGATGACGAGGCTGCTGTGGTCGTGGCTGACCGCATCCCCGCTGCTTGCCGTGTGCGACCTGTCCCGCCTGTTCTCGTCGTTCGTCATCCGAGCCGAGCCTCCCCTGGGTCCGGTCCGTGCCCTTTCCTTCTTGGGCGCGACCCCGGGCGTCTGCCCAGGAAACCGGACCGTCACTGTACCCAAGGAACTGGCGGAGTGGAGGGGCGAACTTTCCTACCCGAGAGGAAGGTGGTGGTGACCGGAAGGCCGAACCAACCGTCCGTGGTTTGTGGGCGGGCGACCGGCGAACGGCGGGGCCAGCGAAGGTGCGGCCGTTGCCCGCGTCCCGTCGCGAATACGCCGTGTCGGGGCTGTGTCGCCCGTAGGTCCGTGCAGTGTCGTTGGCACCCGGTAGCCCAAACGGCAGCGTGGTTGTCGGCACCGGAAGGGGCGACCCGGAGGCGGAACCCCGTGGGCCTTGGGGGACCTGGGCTCCCGCTGGAGGGTTGTCTCTTTCGGTGCTATCCGGGGGCATGGTGGCACTTTGCGCCTGTCAAGTTCCAGAATCCCCAGCTCGGTCAGCTGGCAGGAGCCTTCTCTCTGTTCTAAAGTTCGTACCTAGGCTCGGGGCACACGCTCGTCGTAGTTGCCCGTCGTCGTATATGTGTTCGAACTAGGGTAAAATGAGAAGCAGGATATGAGCTGTGCAATTTGTATATCATCCAGACGTTGGACCCGGTTCGATCAACCGCTAGGTGTCGCCCCCGGGAATCAGACAATAACGACGCTCATTGAGGGTGCTGATATGGCCGTACGCCTAGGTCCGCGGTGGTCGGCATGACGAGCCAGATCGAAAATGAACAAGTTGCAGTACAGACAACGGTTGATCCCCGAGTACTTCTTGCTGAGTGGGCGAACGACGGCGACGAGTGGGTTCGACTCCTAGTCTCTGAAGTTGTAGCGACGGGTCGGTCTGCAAGTGCAGATACGATCGAGAAGGCGTATCAGCTCTTCCGCCAAGAAAAGGCGTTGGATGAACGCAAGCTGCCGTCTGTTGAGAAGCTCAGCACTGAAGCTCGTCAGGATGATGCCGCACCACCACTGGTACTTACGGGACTATCCAAGGTCTATGGCGTCAACGCCCTGACACCTGGCGCCGTGATCGAGCCACATGACGGCTTGACGATCTTGTACGGAGAGAACGGCACGGGCAAGACCGGCTACTCGCGCATCTTCAAAGCTCTTGCGGACAGCCGCACTGCTGACGAGATCTTGGGCAACATCGATGCCGACGATGAAGAAGCCCAGTCGGCCGAGGTGAAGTTTAAGATCGGGAGCCATGAGAAGACATTCGAGTGGACCGGCAACAGAGGCGTGGCGCCGTTCACGCGGATGTCGATCTTTGATAGTCCCTCAGTAACAACTCACGTCGATGATGATCTGGATTAC
>JBOFLH010000690.1:0-2298 GCA_051657765.1 Nocardioides sp.
GGGGTATTCTCCAGGCCCTCCCACCACACGTCACCGTCCGGCGTCAGCGCCACGTTGGTGAAAATGGAGTTGCCGCGCTCGATGGTGCGCATCGCGTTCGGGTTGGTCCGCTCGTTGGTGCCCGGCGCGACCCCGAAGAACCCGTGTTCCGGATTCACCGCATAAAGCCGGCCGTCCGCGCCGAACCTCAGCCAGGCGATGTCGTCGCCGAGGGTCTCCACCGTCCAGCCCGGGATCGTCGGCGCCAGCATCGCCAGGTTCGTCTTCCCGCACGCGCTCGGGAAGGCCGCGGCGATATAGCGTATGTCGCCGGCCGGCGAGGTGAGCTTCAAGATCAGCATGTGCTCGGCCAGCCAGCCCTCGTCGCGACCCATCACCGAGGCGATCCGCAACGCATAACACTTCTTGCCGAGCAACGCGTTGCCGCCGTAGCCGGACCCGAAGGACCAGATCTCGCGGGTCTCCGGGAAGTGGGTGATGTACTTCGTGTCGTTGCACGGCCACGGCACGTCCGCGACAGGGGCCCCAGCCCGGGCACCAGATGGGGCACCAGATGGGGCACCAGTCGGGCCGGGGAGCAACGGCATACCGACTGAGTGCACGGCCGGCACGAACTCGGCCTCGTGCTCGTCGGTCGAGCGCGCTTCGATGGCACGCAGTACGCCGCTACCGATGCCGGCCATGATCCGCATCGAGACCACGACGTACGCCGAATCGGTGATCTCCACCCCGAACAGCGGGTGATCGGCGTCCAGGTTGCCCATCACAAACGGAATGACGTACATCGTGCGACCACGCATGCAGCCGGCGAACAGGCCGGCGAGGATCTCCTTCATCTCCGCGGGAGCCATCCAGTTGTTGGTGGGTCCGGCGTCGCGTTCGTCGACCGAGCAGATGTAGGTGCGCTCCTCGACCCGGGCGACGTCCGTCGGGTCGCTCGCGGCATAGAACGAGTTCGGTTTGCTCGCCGGGTCCAGCCGGGTAAGGGTGCCGGCTTCGACCAGCCGGTCGGTCAGCACGGTCCACTCCTCGTCGGAGCCGGTGACCCAGTGCACGTCGTCGGGCTGGCACAGGTCAACGGCCGACGCGACGAAGTCGAGGATGCCCGAGTGCACCGTGGGTGCCGCTAACGGCGTGGTGGTGATCATGGTGGCCTCCCTGTCAAGCGCGGTGCAGGTGCAATGGAGCCTTCCCCGGTCGACGCGTCGTTGGGCAGACGGGATAACTTCTTCCCCAGAGCTGTGTTGGATTGAAGTTTTCAAGGTAGCTCTCCTTTTCGCGGGCGCATATTGGATCGATCAATCTTTGTGATCTAGGTCTCATGTGCTGGTCGAAACGGTCGAAGTGCCATGCCGCGGGCCGGACCTCGGATACGTTCAGAGGCTGCTCACCATCTCGATCACCTGAGGAGTCACTGTTGGCCGTCCTACTCGCGCTGTGTTCAAGCGCCTTGTGGGGCACCGCGGACTTCTATGGCGGGCTGATGAGCAGACGGCTGTCGGCCTACGCCGTGGTCGGCGGCTCGCAAGCTTTCGGTTTGCTCGCGGTCACCGCTGTCGCCGTCACCACCGGCGGATTCTCCCAACCCACCGGCTGGATCTGGTGGTCCGTCCTCGCCGGTATCTCCGGATCACTGGGCCTGGTGTGTTTCTACGCCGCGCTAGCCGCGGGCACCATGGGTGTGGTCTCCCCGATCGCCGCGCTCGGCGCGGTAGTCCCGGTCATCGCCGGCCTGGTCCGCGGCGAGCAGCCGTCGGCGGTCGCCGTCGTCGGTATCGTCCTCGGGCTGGCCGGCGCGGTCGCCGCCAGCGGCCCCGAACTCAGCTCGACTGTCGGCGGCCGATCGGTGCTGCGCGCCGCGGTGGCCGGGATCTGCTTCGGCGCAGCCCTGACCTTTATCGCGGTGGGCGCCCAGGACAGCTCGGTGATGACTCTGTGGGGGATGCGGCTCACCAGCGTCACCGCCTTCGTGATCGCCGCCCTAGCCGTGCGCTCCGCCGGCGGCTTGCGCGCGACGGACACCCCGGCCCTGTTCGCGATCGGCGTCGCGGACGCCGCCGCCAACCTGCTGTTCGCCTTCGCCACCCAACGCGGACTGATCAGCCTGACCTCGGTAGTCGGGTCGCTTTATCCGGTCGCGACGGTGCTGTTGGCGTACGCCGTCCTGCACGAACGCCTGCAGCGCATCCAGGTCGTCGGCATCGTTGCCGCCCTGATCGGTGTCACCCTGGTCTCCGCCGGCTAGTAGCGGCGCGGGCGAGTGATGTGATCTCGGTACTGAATGGGGGGCTGCCGTCG
>JBOFLH010000691.1:0-1520 GCA_051657765.1 Nocardioides sp.
GCCGGCACACCACCACCAAAGCTAAGAACGGCAAAACCAAGTCGGGCTGGAAGTTCGGCAACGAGAAGCACGGCTCGAAGAGTGTGTGGGGAAAGAAATACCAGGGCCGCAAGTACACCGGCGGCAGCAACTACCAGCCCATCAAACGCCGCCACAACCCTGGCACGCGCCACAGGATCGTGGTGCCGCGAATCAAGCCACCCGCACCCGTTGTCGCGTGCGGAGGGCGGGCGGGTTGTGCCGCCGCGCCTCCAGGTGTGCAGTACTCCGGGGGAGGAGGCATCTCCGGCCACACCTTGTTTGACATATATGGGCTGATTCCCGGAATCGGTGAGCTGGCTGACGCGATCAATGCCGTCTGGTACGCCGCTGAGGGTGACTACGTCAACGCGGGACTGTCGGGCGGCGCGACGATTCCCCTCGCGGGATGGATAGCAGCAGGAGCGAAACTCGCTTTAAAGACAGAGTCACGGGCCTTGTCCAAGGTCGACAGCCTTCCTTGCAACTGCTTCGTAGCAAAGACGAAGGTTCAGACGAGCACGGGCGCCAAAGCCATCGAAGACGTCCGGCCTGGCGACCGGGTTTGGGCGAAGAGTTTGACCACCGGCAAGGACGAGCTTCGACCGGTGACCGGACTGTTTCAGAAGGAGTCCATGACACTGATGACGATTACCGTCGCTACTGGTGCGAAAGTCGTTGTCACGCAGGAGCACCCGTTCATGGTGGACGGCGAAGGCTGGGTCCTCTCCGGTGACCTCCGCGTAGGCGACCGACTCACGCAGCGCAACGGCGGCGTTGCTACCATCGCCACGCTCGACATCCGACCCAGCCGCCAAACCGTGTACAACTTCGAAGTCGCCGGCGACCACAACTACTACATCACCGACTCACAACTACTCGTTCACAACTGCCCAGTTCTTCCGAAGGATTTCATCCCACCCACCAATCCTGCAAGCCATCCTCCCGCTGAGCTTCCTGACGGGTTCGCAGTTCGAAGCATGCCTGCTAACTCGCAGTATCCGAACGGATACTGGCGGCTGACAAACGCGCAGGGCCAATACCTCGATCCTTCAACAATGAAGCCACCTTCGAACGTGTCTAAGGAAATGTCACGTGCTATGACCCACGTCGAATACCCTGCACCATGAAGACCAAGTTTCTACGCACCATAGATGACGTCAACGGGCTACCTCTCATTGGTTCGGTAGTCACTCAGGTACGAGTATCGTCGGCGCGTGTTGATTTGGTGATGGAGACAACGAACGATGGTGTCGCCATTGTAAGTCTAGAGAGTTCCGTATCTCTGCATGGAAGAGGATCAGATAGAACTCTAGAAGCCGGCGCCGAACTCGGCGTCCATCTAGTTTCGCTGCTCGATTTACGAGTAGTCCGATTGAGCTCCAGGTCATTGAATATGGTTATTGAGTTTGAGGGTGGAAGCACTTTGACCGCTAACATCGACCGATCGCAGTATGAGTCGTATTCGGTAACTTTAAATGATCATGTCTGGGTTGCGCTTG
>JBOFLH010000692.1:0-7038 GCA_051657765.1 Nocardioides sp.
CAACAAAGACCGCCTCATGCACCGCCTCGGCCGCATCCCACCCACCGAAGCAGAAGCCCACTACTATGCACAGAACGTGACCGATCAACCGGTCGGATCACAGAACCCCGAGGGTGTATGAAACCCGGGATGGTTCATCGCCCCATTGTCCGCGTTCGCCATCCGAGCCGAGCCTCCCCTTGGGTTCCGGCACGCCCCGAACCGGGGCAACCGGGACCGCCACTGTACCCAGAGAAACGGTGGGAAAGGAGGGGGCAGACCGTGGTTTGGGCGGCTCGGATTCTGGGCGTTCAGGCGCGATGGAGGCCCTTGGTCCGGAGGCTGGGAGCCAAGACCTTGGTTTCAAACCAAAGGGTATGGGCCGGCCGACCGGAACGAGTACGCGCCAAGTACGTCCGAAGTACGTTGGCCAACGGCGCAGCAAACGGCAGCGTTGGTCTCGGCACCGGAAGGGACGACCTGGAGGCGGATCCCCGTGGGTCTGGGGGGACCTGGGCTCCCGCTGAGGGTCATCCTTTTCGGTGCTATCCAATGCCGCGGGATGTGGGTCTCGAACGGTCCGAGTCCCAAGGCGCAAGACGACATCAAGTCGCCGAAGATCTGAGCTTGCTCGCTGACCTCAGGCACCGTCTTGTGCCATGATGGTCACCCCCCCAACGAGGAGACTCGGGCCTATGAGGCGTGGCATCTTCGGCATTTACTCGCGGCCTCTCTCGAAGCAGAAGTCTGACGACCGACTCGCCGTCGGGGTGCGTCTGTTGGGCGAGTTCGCGCAGTTTCGGCCGGAGTCCTTCATACGGCCCCTCGTCCATCAGACGAAGATCAATTCGATCCCGCAGTTCGCCGACAGCCCTGACTTCGAAGAGGCCATGGTCGGCGAGGACGCCGGTTACTCCTGGTCCAACGCCTCCGGCCATCCGCCCCTGACTCTTGGCCTGGCCAAGCGTTCCACGAATCTGCTGTCGAGGTCGCATGACCGCTAGAGCGGACGAACCGACGCCAGAGGAAATCCTCCGAACAACGCTACCGCCTGATGATGCTGGTGCGGAAACTGCTGATAGGTACGAATGGCAGGCCATGATGGCGACCGCCGACATTCTGGGAATCTACTTCGAGTCGGTCGATGAGGCCGGCACACTAAAGGACGGGGCGGGCTTCTCGGTCCTGTGCGAGCATCACGAGGACTGGAGTGTGGCGAGCAACGGAATGACCGAGATCATTTCAGGGAAGCATCGCGAAGCGAGCATCGGTCCACTCTCGACGTTCCGGCAGGTTCTAGACGAGGGCGGACTTCTCCACCTCTTCCGGCGCTGGCAGGCGCTTCGGCAAACGCCGTCTTGTCGCTTGGTCACGACCAGCGGCCTTGCTGGCGATGGGGCAAGGACCGCCCGCGCTTGTGAGCGCCTTCGTGAGGACCTGCACTCGGTGGACGCTGATGTGGTGGCAGGGGTCGAAGGCATGAAGACCGCGATCGTGTCCCTGCTTTCGATCAATGGGGTTGCGCATGCTGCCGAGTCGGATGATGTGATCCGGTCGTTTCTAGCGGGCTTTCGCTTTCAAGATGCTCAACCTCGACGAGATCATCTCCCAGATATGGCGGGAGAGCGCTATGGAAGGCCGATCGCTGAGCGACTTGGCCATCCGGAGGGCGGATCTGCCATTTGGCAGAGCGTCCTCGCTCTCGTCCGCCCGCGGATGCGGGACGCAGGCCCGTCGGTCGGGGGTGGTCTGCCCATCGTCCTCGGCGTGGAGCATGACGATTCGCTGGCACGCCGCACGCTCACCCTCGATGACATCGACACGGCGATTCGGTTCGCGCTCAACAACATCGCGGGCTACGTCCCGCTTCCTCGGATTGTCAAAGCAAATCGGATGGCGGTGAAGATGGTCCAGGGCGGCTGCTCCGACAACGCTGTGGAGCGAGCCGACGAACTTCGGCTTCAGTACCGCCAGTATTGGCGAGCGCGCCGAAGCAGTCCAAACCCTTCCGATCTGCGCCGCCGCGTTGACAACACCCTCCGCCGCGTCGTTGATGAAGCGACCGATGTCGTCCGGACAGACAGTGGCATGTGGGGCGCGCAGCTCTGGCGAGAGCTGGCCCAGCAGTTTCAGACGCTCGAAGGTCAGCCCGACGCTCAAGGCCTCAACGCCGACCTATTGCTGGGTGGTGTGTCCGAACTCGCCAACAACTGCCGCACTTGGTTTACGGATCGCTTCGACGCGCAAGAGATGCTCCGCCAGCTGATCGCAGAGGAGGCAGCGTCATGACCCCAGGTCACGACCCAGATGCGCTGCGCTGGGTGGTCGAGGATCTCGCCTATCACCAAGCCCGAGTGCTTCTGCTCGTCAGGGCAGTTGCAGCAGATCCTGGGCACCAGCGAAAGTTGGACGGACTCACCAAATTGGCGAAGCTCGACTTCCTTGTGCGCTACCCGGCTCTTGCTCCGGTGATACTCGACGAACTCAGCGGCAACGAATCCAAGATGCACCTGAGCGACGACGAAGTCTCGGCCCCTACCGAGGCTGCGGACCCGATGACCCGCTACAAGTACGGACCTTGGGACGACCGCTACTACCCAGTCATCGGAGCGCTCGTCTCTCGCGGGCTACTGAGGTACTTGAAGGGTCGACGCGGCAGCGTGGCCCTCACCCCAACGCGGGAGGGAAAGAGGTTTGCTGATGATCTGGTCGCCCAAGAGCCTCTCTGGAGCGATGTCGCCGATCGTTGTGAAGCCGTGGCTGAGGCGTCAGCCGGCCTGACCGGAACCGCACTCAAGGAGCGCATCTACGAACGGCTAGCCGATCTCATGGATCGGCCACACCGAGAGGTCATCACATGACGGTCACATTCCGGATCGAGTCGGTTCGCCTCGATACGAACAGTGGCGCAGTGGACTACTCGTTCCCTGGCGACTTGACAGTGCTTGCAGGACAAACCGGAGTCGGCAAGACGACCCTACTCGAACTCGTCAAGTTCGGGCTAGGAGGCAAAGGACGACTCGCCCCGGTAGCGCGCCAGCACATCACAGACGTGCATGTATCGATCCAGATCGGGGACCTTCGCCTCAGACTGTCCCGCGGCCTTGCCACGGACCGGCAGCGTACCGTGAGAGTCCTCGACTTGATTGCCGGAGAGCGGATGTACGACCATTACGTAGGTGGCGATGAGCGGGCCATTAGCAACCTCCTGCTGACCGCGATGGGCCTTGAGGCAGGACTTCGAGCAGCAGCTCGGGGCGGGCGCAGTACAAGCGCCGGTGGGCAGATCACATTCAATGACATCTTCCGCTTTATGTACGTACCGCAGTCCCAGATGAACCACGACATCGCGTGGAGCCAGCAGAGCTACTACGACCCCAAACGCAAGACCGTCTTCGAGTTGCTCTTCGGCATTACGTCGTCGTCCGTGCTCCGGATGCAGTCCGAAATCAACATCCTCAAGAGTGACATCGAGAGTGCTCAACGAGACGCGGCGGTCGTCCAGACATTTCTTAACGACACCGGCTTGACCAGCAGGTTCGACGCGGAACTGAGGCAGGCCCAAACACAACAGGACCATGCAAGCGCGACCGCCACTCTCGCTCGGCTTCAACACGAAATCGCCGATGTCGTAGATCGTCGGTCACAGGTACTTCGTGACTTGCTGAACGATGCCGAGGAATCCCTTGCCGAAGCCCGAGAACTTGCTCGTGAACTGACGCGCCAGCGGGATGAGTATGAGACGGAGCGCCGACGGGTGGCGCTCGATATCGACCGTCTCGCGCGGATGGAGTCTGCGGGTCTGCGACTAGCAAACATTGAGTTCTCTGTCTGCCCCCGATGTACGCAACGCCTCGACCAGCGGGAGGTGGCACCGGGGAAGTGTCCTGTCTGCATCCAAGATGACGTCGTTTCCGGACTCCCGGTCGGTGACCAATACGAAACGGCGCAGTTGCATGCACAACTGGCGGAGATCAAGGAACAACTACGCATCATCGAAGGGCAGGGTTCCCAAACCGTTTCTGCGGTTCAGCAGCGGACGGCCTTGGTCAGATCACTGTCAGCGGAGATCGACCAACGCACCGTCACAAGGGTGACACCAAGGGTCCAGGCGTACGCCGACGCAACTGCGATGGTGGCGAGTGCATTGGCCGAGAAGCAAGCATCGGAGCAGATCCTCCGTCAGTGGGACCGCGCCGAGGACGTGGCATCCACTGCCGAGGCATTCGTCACACGGCGCACAAGCCTCCGAGCCGAGCTTCGTGCCGCGAAATCTGATCTTGAACGCCGGAAGTCCGAACTGTTCGCCGAGCTTGACACCGAGTTCCAGACCACCGTGACCGACTTCGGCATCCCGAGCGTCGAGACCGCCGCCATCAGCCCGGACACGTACCTACCTCTCCTGAACGGCCAGCCGTTCACCGAAGTGAGCGCAGGAGGCGGAATCATCACGGCAACGCAGGTCGCTTACTGGATCTCGCTCGTCACAGTTGCCGCACGACGGAGAGATACATACTTTCCAGCGTTCCTCATCCTCGATAGTCCGCGACTCGCGCTGAACGCTGAGGATGACATTGCTGGGCAGATGTATCGGCGGTTTGCTACCCAAGTCGAAGTCACTCCCGGGCGGTTGCAGTTCATCGTTGCTGACAACGAACTGCCGGCGAGCATCGATACTCGTACGTTCAATGAGCTGACCTTCTCCTATGATGCCCCGACGGTCTCGACTGTTCAGCACCCGGGCCCAGCGAGCGTCAAGACACTCGACGGAGAGTCACCCGAATCCGCTTGAGACGAGCAAAAGCGCTCGTCCCCCGGAACCTCAGTTAGTAGTGGTACGGAGTGGTGCGTCCTGTGACAGTGCCCACACCGTGAACCTGGATCGCTGACTTGATCAGGGTTGATATTCGCCTAATGCTCGGCAATCGGAGGTCAACGGTGCTACCTGTTGTGGCGGAAACTACTTTGAGTTTGTGTAGATCGGTCCTGCTCGCCGTCCATGGCGCGGGAGGTGAAGGTGCGCTTATGACTGGTGTTAAGATGAGACTGCGTCGTCGAAGAGCAAGCCAGGTGCGCGTGGTGATCCATTCGTCCAACTCGGCAAGGGTCTGATCATCATCAACGAGCGGAAAATAGGACATGACACCCTTGAATGTGAGCGGCGGGATCTCCCCATGCTGGAAACGTCGAATCTCAGCCTCGCTCAAAGGGCCATAAAGATAGCGTCGTAGCTGCCATATGTAGACAACGTAGTCGCGGTCGTTAGTGCCGACTCGACTAAGTTCCTGCGTTCCCTTAATTGGTTCGAGCAAAAGGTTCGTATATATGAGTCTGTCTACCCTGGCCCTGATTCGCTCGATCGCCGACTGCCGCATCCGGACCGTGCGCAGCCCAACATCGTGGCCTAAGTACTCGACGCGGGTAGTGCTCACAATCTCGGCCGCCGCCTCCTGCTCCGCTCGCAGGATTCGTACGCCCGGACTCTTCTCGAAGTTGATGGGTGAGCCGATCGCTTCTGACAGTTCATGGAGCACCGTCGCGGCCTCACAAACAGCGTTGTAGCTCGAACTCCAGATAACGGTGTCATCGGCATAACGGACAAATCCAACCCCGAGGCGTTCCAAGGCCCGATCCAACGGCGCGGCCGCGACGTTGGCCAGGAACAGACTGATGGATGTGCCCTGAGGAACACCAACACTCCGGACGGCTGGGCTACTTTTCTTACCCGCAGCGTCCAGGTACGGGTAGGGCGCTCTCAAGAAGGCGTCAACCAGCGTATTTTCCAGGGCAGTGCGCACAATTCCCTGCGAATCCAAGGATGCCCATACGTGCTCGTGTGTGATCTTGTCGAAGAACTTGCTGAAGTCGTACTCGGCGATGAAGAGCCTTTGGTATTTCCCAAACTCAGATTTCATGTATTGGATTGCGTCGTGGGGGGACAGGTCGCGCCGGTATGCGTAAGAGCGCGAGCTGAGCCGAGGGCGGTTCTTGTCCATCAATGATGAGTACAGTCTGTTGGACACGACCTCATCTGCGATTGGAAACATGCTGACAAGACGAGTGCCGCCGGATGGCTTGGCTACTCTTCGACCGGCGGGCCATTGCGGCAAGTATGTGCCGCTCTTTAACTTCCTTGTCATCGAGTGAGCGATGACGTTGCTACGAGCCCGAACATGAAACGGATTGAAGCCGGGATCCAAACTCCACACACTTGGTTGCCGGGCATCGACCTTGACTATAGTCGCCGTACTTCTCCTAGCGCGCCGCACGTTTTCTTCATATACCCAGCGTAGGTACGCCTCGTAGTCAGAGATTCCTCGGGTCGCCGCTGTAGCGACGGCGGCTTCAAGGCCTCCCCACATGACACTCCTCCTTGGATGAGGGCCCGAGCAAGCTCGGGCCCTCACGGCCTCCAACCAGCCAAAACATGCTTCACGCGGGGTCAAGATTCGGTCGAGACTCCATAGTGACGCCGGGGGTGATCAGCCCGATCCAGCGCCGAAGCGGAAGGTTGCCTAGTCCCTCTTGGGACCCAGAAGAGATGTTGCCACAACCATGCGCGGCTCGCTGACATTCTCGGGCACGGCCAAGCTCGCTTCGGTGAGGTCGCAAGTTCAGTCGAGCTTCGGATGGGACCGCTGCCGGGCCCTTGGAATGGAGATGCCGGACTAGGACTCACCGTAGTCAGCGGACGTGTGGAGGGCGAAGAGGGACACCGCGAGCGCGCAATACGTCCATGACTGATGACCTGCTGACGCTGACTACAGCAGCGATGGCTCGCGTGCTCTGACCTGACTCGTACAGCAAGATGATCTCGTCCTTGACGGCTCTCCGGATCCGATGCTTCCGCGGCGCTGTTGGCGAGCGAACGGAAGCGACCGGGAGCTTGCTTAGGGTGTTGGTCTTAGCTTGGGCGAGGACTACCAGAAAGTGGTCCCTGACGCGAAGATTCACTGTGAGTGGGGTGGGTCTTCGTGTCAGGGTTGTCAGGATGCGTTGTCGAGGGTGACGCGGTAGCCCATGGCTTGGAGTTGGTGGATGGCTCGTTTCTTGGCGCGG
>JBOFLH010000693.1:0-2302 GCA_051657765.1 Nocardioides sp.
CGCGGCGCCGGCGAAGCCCTTGGCCCAGGCCATCGCGTCGGCGTACACCTGCTCGGGAGCACACACCCGGTCGACCAGCCCCCAGGCCAGCGCTTCGTCAGCGGGCACGAATCGGCCGGTGAAGACCAAGTCCTTGGCCCGGCTAGGACCGATGAGCCGGGTCAGCCGTTGGGTACCTCCAGCGCCGGGAATGATGCCCAGCAGGATCTCGGGCTGCCCGAAGACCGCATCCGTTGCCGCGAACCGGACATCGGCACACAACGCGAGCTCACAGCCCCCGCCCAGCGCATACCCGGTCACCGCGGCGACAACCGGCTTCGGGATGCGAGCGATAGCGGTGAACGACGCCTGCAGATCAGTGGAACGACGAACCATGTCGGTGTAGGACAGATCTGCCATCTCTTTGATATCCGCACCGGCGGCGAAGACCCGCGCACCGCCGTAGACGACCACCGCCTTGATCTCTTCGCGGTCCGTGGCTTCGGTCGCCGCGGCCCGCAACTCAGCCTGCATCTGGGCGTTGAGCGCATTCAACGGTGGTCGATTCAGCCGTATGGTGCCGACGCCCTCGGCGACCTCGAGCCGCACAAACTCGCCGGCACCGAACTCGCTTGTATCGCACTGGCTCACTGCCGAATCCTCTGCCTTCAGCCGAATACTTACCTTCTGGGGGTCATACTGCCCCACCGGTTGGGGGTGTCATGGTCCACACTAGGACGGGTGAGGGGAGAAAGCTCGAGTTGGACCCATCCCGATGAGACTCTGCCGGTGTGGCCCGGTGGATATCAGCATCGGGGCGCGGTCTGGTCACCGGAGTCCACCAACTTTGCGGTCTGGGCACCCGAGGCCACCGCGATGTGGATATGCCTGTTTGATGCCGCCGGCACGGAGACCCGGCATCAGTTGACCGAGCACACACTCGGTGTGTGGCATGGCGCCATCCCCGGCGTGCCCGTCGGACAGGAATACGGGATTCGCGCCGACGGGCCCTGGGATCCGGCCCACGGCCGGCGATTCAACCCCGCCAAGTTGCTGCTCGATCCCTATGCCCGCGCGATTAGTGGCGATGTCGTCCACGGAACCGCGGTGCTGCCGTTTGACGTGGCATCGCCGGAGGCTCGGTCCGAGATCGATTCGGCGGCGCACATGCCGCGTTCGGTCGTGGTGCACGACACCTTCGACTGGGCCGACGACCAGCCGCCCCAGACGCGGTGGGCCGACACGGTGATCTACGAACTGCACGTCAAGGGTTTCACCCAGCTGCATCAGGAGATCGCCGAGCACGAGCGCGGCACCTACGCCGGCCTGGGCAGCCCGGTGGTGACCAACTACCTGCGCGATCTCGGGGTGAGCGCAGTCGAGCTGTTGCCGGTCCACCAGTTCGTGAGTGAACCCGGGCTGGTCGACCGCGGGCTGACCAACTATTGGGGTTACAACTCGATCGGCTTCTTCGCGCCACACGGCGCCTACTCGGCCGGTGGCGACCGCGGTCAGCAGGTGACTGAGTTCAAGCAGATGGTCAAGAACTTCCATCGGGCCGGCATCGAGGTGATCCTCGACGTGGTCTACAACCACACCGCCGAAGGTGGTCCGACCGGCCCGTCGTACTCGTTCCGGGGGCTCGACGACATCGGGTTCTATAAGCGCTCGGGCACCGGAGGCGACGCGTATGGCGATCACTATTGGGACGTCACCGGCTGCGGCAACACCGTGGACACCACCAACCTGGGCGCGTTGCGGTTGATCATGGACTCGTTGCGCTATTGGGTCAGTGAAATGCACGTTGACGGCTTTCGGTTTGACCTGACCTCCGCCCTCGCGCGCACCGGCCACAGCCTGGACATGCACAGTGCCTTCCTGACCACGATCAGTCAGGATCCTCTGTTGCGAAACGTGAAGCTGATCGCCGAGCCCTGGGACGCCTCGATGGACGGATACCAGGTCGGTTCGTTCCCGCCGCCGTGGGGGGAATGGAACGACCGTTATCGCGACACGATGCGCGACTACTGGCGACACAACGGGGACTTGCGCGGCCTGGCGTCACGGCTGGCCGGGTCGTCGGATCTGTATGCCGATGACGGCCGCTCGCCGTACGCGTCGGTCAACTTTGTCACTGCGCACGACGGGTTCACCGTCCGCGATCTGGTGTCCTATGAACACAAACACAACGCGGCCAACGGCGAGTGCAACCGCGACGGCACCGACAACAACCGATCGGCCAACTGCGGCGTCGAAGGGGCGACCGAGGACCCGGAGATTCTCGCCCAACGCAAGCGCCAGGTAGCAAACCTGATGGCCTCAT
>JBOFLH010000694.1:0-2030 GCA_051657765.1 Nocardioides sp.
GCTCCGGTTGAGTGTGGAGCTGGCCCGGCAGGCGGCTGACGCCGCGCCGGCACCACCAGCGCCAGCCGTTGTCGCCGGCAGACACCGGTGGGTGGCGGCTTCGGTGGGACCTTATGGTGCCACCGTCGGCGGCGGCACGGAGTATGTCGGACACTACGGGCTGTCGGTAGCCGAGCTTCGCGCCTGGCATCGGCCGCGGTTAGCGGCGTTGGTTGCCGCGGAACCCGACGTACTGGCGGTGGAGACCATTCCCGCGTTGGGTGAGGTCGAGGCGGTGCTGGCGGAGGTGCACGGGCTCGGTGTGCCGTGTTGGATCTCACTAACCAGTGACGGAGAGTCCACCCGCGAGGGTGACCCGCTCACCGAGGCGTTCGCGATGGTGCGTGGGGTGCCGGAGGTGATCGCGATCGGTGTGAATTGCTGCCCCGACGACAATCTGGAGTCTGTCATGCGATCCGCGGTGGCGATATCGGGCAAACCCGCGATCGGCTATCCGAACTCGGGAGAAGGCTGGGACGGGGTGGGTCGCGAGTGGACCGGTGAGCCTGTCTTCGTGGCTGACCACGCCGTCGACTGGGTCAGCGCGGGCGCGCGGTTGGTCGGGGGATGTTGTCGAGTGACTCCCGGAGACATCGCCGCCCTCTCCCGACACCTGGCGATCAGCAGTGGACTGATTGAGCCACCCCACGGGCAGGTTGACTGAGCCACCGCATGGAGGTGCTGACCGAAAGCGAGCGGTGTCACCCTGAGTGAACCCTGGGCCCTCCCCGAGAGCAAGGCGGGTCGGGAGTGTTCGCCGCTAAGGTTGACGGACTGTCACAACAGGAGGAATCGATGACTGACCACCCTTACGGCGCGCCGCCGCCGCAGATCACCCCGGGCCAGGAGCGTCAGTGGGGGATGCTCGCCCACCTCGCCCCACTGGTTGCCATGGTGTTGAGTGCCGGCACCTTGGGCTTTGTCGGCTCGTTGGTCATCTACCTGATCTACAAGGACAAGGGTCCGTTTGTGCGCGCCCATGCGGCGAACTCCCTCAACGTGCAGATCATGACCGCAATCGCGCTGGTGGTGTCGATCCCGTTGGTTCTGGCGCTCGGATTGGGAATTCTGACCGCGATTGCCGCGATCGTCTTCGCCTTCGTGGTGCACATCCTGGGCGCGGTGAAGGCGAACAGTGGCGAGTGGTGGGACCCGCCGTTGACCACGAGGTTCGTCCGGTAGCCAACCGGCTTGCCCGCAGGTCATTGCTTGGTGAGCGAGTACTCCGCGAGTCGCCGCTTCACCTCATCGCTCGCCTTCCATGGCGCACCCGCCTCGAATGGTGGCTGCGGGTCGTATTCGATGCCCAGCTGCATGGCCTCGGCGGCGGTTTGATCGAAGAGCAACTCGGCCAACCGCAACGCCATGTCGATGCCGGAGGAAACCCCGGCCGCGGTCAAGATTCGCTGGTCCAAATGCTCGACCACCCGGTCGTCAACCGGTTCTGCGCCGAAGCTACGCAAGGTCTCTCGAACCCCCCAGTACGTCGTTGCGGTCAGCCCTCGCAGCAGTCCGGCGGCGCCGAGGATGAGCGAGCCGGTGCACACACTGGTGGTGAACTTGGCCGTCTGATGCGCCGCCGTCAGCCAATCCAGGAAACCCCGGTCGTCGAGGGTCTCGCGGCAACCGACGCCCCCGGGGACCACCACTACATCCGGATTCGGAACTTCGGCGAACGTGGTGTCGGCGATGAGCCCCAAGAAATCGTTCTCGGTGCGGATCTCGCCCCGTTCGTGCCAACAGAACGCGACGCTCACCCCGGGAAGTCGTTGCAACGTCTCGTAGGGACCGATCGCGTCGAGGGCGGTCAGCCTGGGATAGATGGGGATGGCGATCTGCACGGAGACTCCTTACCTAGTGGTGTGTCTCGTAAATAGATAGACCGTTAGGTCGTATGCTCGGGACGTGAGCGCACCCGCTGCCGCCTTGGAGATGACCACGACGCAGCGAGCGGTGTTGGAACGGGTGTCGCGATCGACCGCGGCGCCGCA
>JBOFLH010000695.1:0-4393 GCA_051657765.1 Nocardioides sp.
GTCCGTAGAGCCAGATCACGCCAACCATCTCGACGGTGAGCACGAACCCCACCACCAGCGGCGCCATCCAATCCAGCGCCAGCCGGCGGTAGGCCACCAAGAAGATCAAAGCTACGAAGAACGTCCCCGCCAGGGTGAACTCATACATGTTGCCCCACGGCACCCGATTGGGATCGGCTGCCATCCCGCGCGCCGTCAACGCGCCCGCGTGGATCGCGGTGGCGAAGATCGTGAACACAAGTCCCAGCCGGCCGGTCAACGCCGCGCGCGCCGGCTCCGGCTCCTGCCGCGCCGGCTCCGATAGGCCGACCGCGAGATCGACCGCCCCGGCGCCGGTCGCAGAACCTGCGGAGCGTGGCGCCCCGCTCGTGGAGACCACAGTGGATCCACCGCTCACCACCGGCACGCCGCGCAGCGCGCTCCATTGAGCCAGGTAGGCCAGCAAAGCCAGGAAGTAGAAGACCCCAGACGCCGCCACCCCTTGATTGCTCAGCGTTTCCCATTGCGCGTCGGTCATCTCTCCTCCTCCATGGACTCCGTTGCAGCCAACAACGCCCGCACGGCCACCAGTTCGGCCGGGACATCCCCGTTGCCGGACCGATCTAGGCCCGCGATCTCAACCATCGTGCCATTGCCGGCCGGGGCCTGATCGTCAGGGTCATCGGACGCGGACGGGCTCACTCGCACCCAGAGCCGACGCGGCCGGATGAACAGCGACATCAGCAAGCCGAGCAGCGCGAGCAACACGCCACCGAGGGCCAGCCGAGTTCCCGGCGTACGACTTATCTGCACCCTGTTCCATTGCTCCACTCCGTCGAAGCTGACGGTGCCCAGTCGGTCCGGCAGGGTGACGCTCTGCCCGACCTGGAGATCGATGCGGAGCGGCTTGTCCTGGTCGGTCAGGATCGGCTCGGCGCGTTCTTTATCCAAGACGTAGACCGACTGCTGGTTGCTCAGGTCGCCGGTGTAGGCCAGTAGCGACAGCGTCGGATTTCGGTCGTCGCCCATGACATTGACCGGGTCGCCGTCCACCTTCAGATAGGTCGGATAGAAGAACCCCTCCAGGCCGATGTCTCGTGGCTTGGCGGCGGAGGCGTTCACTACACCGAATGACAGAAAGTTCTGGTCCTCGGGCAGGAAGACGGTCGGCCCGGAGTAGGCAACGTCGCCGTTACCGTCCCGGATCGTGATCACCGGCGCATAACCGTGTCCGATCAAGAACACCTGGGTTCGTCCGATGGTCAGCGGGTGATTGACCTTGAGGTCATAGGACTTCTCCGGGGCGCCGAGCGACTCACGATAGGTCAGCGATGACACGAACTTGCGGGCCAGTCCCTGGCCGCGCCCGCTCTCGATCCACTCGACGCCGAAGTCGTTGATCGCGAAGGAAAAGTCTTCCATCGAGTCCGGGTCGAACAGGCTACCTGGCACGAAGTCGTCGTACTGGGTCAGGTTGTTGCCGAAGTCCTTGCCGACGAGCAGGATCACCCCGCCCTTGTAGCCGAACAAGCCCCCGACCGCGAAACCGACCAATACGATCAGCAGCGACACGTGGAACAGCAGGTTCCCGGCTTCGCGCAAGTAGCCCCGCTCCGCACTCACCCAGCCGGCCCCACTCGTCGAACCCCCGCCCGGTGCACCGGCGGAGACCACCACCCGATACCCGCGTTTGCGCAAGACGCGCGCCGCTCGGGCGACCACGGCTCCCGGCTCCTCGCGAGTGGAGTACGCCGTGTGCACCGGCAGCCGATCGAGATGACGCGGTGCGGGCGGCGGCCGGCGCCGCATTCCTCGCCAGTAGACACCGAGCCGAGGAATAATGCAGCCGACCAGCGAGATCATCAACAAGATATAGATGGCCGAGAACCAGACCGAGGTGTAGACGGAGAACAGCTGGAGCTTGTCGTAGATCGGTGTCAGGTCAGGATGCTGCGCCTGCCAGCGTGCGGTCTTGAGTGAGTCCACCCCGCGTTGCGGAATCACCGAGCCCGGTACCGCCGCCAGCGCGAGCAGCAGCAGCAGCACCAGCGCGGTCCGCATCGAGGTCAGTTGACGCCAGGCCCAGCGCAGCGTCTCGACCCCAGTGAGGTCAGCGGGCCGGCGCCCGGTGGGGCCTCGCTCCGCGTCAGCCGCCGGATGCTCTGCGGTGTCGACCATCAGATGGTCGTCTCGAACGAGCTAACCAGCCGAAGCTGGAGCCAGCTGGTGAGGTAGTCCCACCAGCCGGTGATCAACAAGACACCGACCGTCACCAACATCAGGCCGCCAAGGCGCATCAACCACACCTGGTGACGCCGGATCAGCCCGAAGGCGCCGAGTGCGCGTTGATAGGCCAGCCCGGCGACCACAAACGGAATACCGAGCCCCAGCGCGTAACAGGCAGACAACAACGCGCCCCGGCCGGCGCTCGCTTCGGCGAAGGCCAGCGTCTGGATGGCCCCCAAGGTGGGCCCGACGCACGGGGTCCAACCGAGCGCGAACAGCACCCCCAGAAATGGGGCAGCTACCAAGCCCACCGCGGGGACTCGGTGGATCCGCACATCGCGCTGCAGCCATGGCAGCGCCCCCATGAAAACGAGTCCCAACACGATCGTTAGCAGTCCCAGTCCCAGGGTCAACTGCCGTTGCCAGGTGAACAGCCAGTCGCCGAGTGCGCCAAAGGCCACGCCCCAGGCCACGAAGACCCCGGTAAAGCCGAGCACGAAGAGGAGCGAACCACCCAGCATGCGACCCCGACGCGGCGTACCGTCGATCAGCTCGGCGCCGGTAAGCCCGGTGGCGTAGGAGAAGTAGGCGGGCAGCAGCGGGATCACACAGGGTGAGAAGAACGAGACCAGACCCGCGATGACGGCCACCGGAACGGCGAGCAGCAGCGAACCCGAGGCAGCCGTGGACTCGAACCACTCACCCACCGCCGCGCTCCAACACGCCGTCGACCAAGGCAACCAGGGTCCGCCGAGAGCCGATCTCCCCGATCACGCTCGCGGCGATCCGGCCCTCGGCGTCCAACACCACGAACGCCGGCACCGTCCGGGGGCCGACCGTGCGGTCGAAAGCAAGCAGTTCCACGCCACCGGATGAGTAGAACGAGCGGTAGCCGATCGCGTAGTCGCGTTCGAACGCCTGGCCATTGGCGGCGCTGACATCGCGGATGTTGATTCCGACGAAGTGCGCGGAGTCGCCCAACTCCTTAGCAGCCGCGACAACCTCGGGGGCCTCCTGCTGGCAGGGCCCGCACCCGGACCACCACACCACCACCACCACCGGCCGCCCGCGGAAATCGGCCAAGGACAGCGGTTTGCCAGCGAGGTCCCGGCCGGTCAACTCCACCGGCTTCCCGCGGTCGGCCACCGCGATCTCACGAGTCCGGCCATCCCCGGAGACGTAGCCCTTGTCACCTGTGCCTGCCGACGAGGAGCATCCCGAGACGAGCAGCGCGCAGAGCACCGATCCGACCAGTGGCCCAACCCGTGGCCCGACCCCTGGGCGGGCGGGCGCCACCGGCCTGCCGCACCCTTTGGGCGCGCTTGACGGGCGATCCCGCGCACTCCGCCAACGGACCGCCATACCGGCTAGGAACCACGTCAGGGCCGATGCTCCTCGCTGGCGCCACCCGCGGAGAAGTTGGCCCGGCGATCACGGGGCGGAATGAGTTCGCCGGCCGGCTCGGAGTAGTCGACCCGCGCCAGCCGGGCGTCAACGAAGTGAAACGACGTGATCGACGCGAGGGTGCATTGACGCCGGCGCGGGTCATGAGCAAACGGGCGACCTTCGGCCGACAGCCGAGCGATCCAGATCGGCAACTGATGCGACACCACCACCGCCTCGTGTCCGCGAGTCACCCGGCCCGCCGCCTGGATCGCGGCTCGCATCCGAGCCGCGACCGCGACGTACGGCTCTCCCCAGGAGGGCCGCAGCGGGTTCCATAGATGCAGCCAGGCGGACGGCTTGCGCAACGCGCCGTCACCAACCCCGAAAGCCTGGCCCTCGAAGACGTTCTCGGACTCGATCAGTCGCGAGTCGGTGGCGACGTTGAGCTCCTTCGCGGCCGCGATCGGTGCTGCGGTCTCCTGGGCTCGCTCCAGTGGCGAGGCCACCACGTGCGCGATGTCGCGCTCGCGCAGGTGTTCGGCGACTCGCTCGGCCATCTTGACGCCAAGCTCCGACAGGTGAAACCCGGGTCGGCGGCCATAGAGGATCCCCGCCGGATTGTGCACCTCGCCGTGGCGCAGCACATGCACGAGGGTGCGTGCGGTCATCGTGGTTCCTCCTGAGTCCGACCAGCGCCAGCCGCAGCCGCAGCCGCAGCCGCAGCCGCAGCCGCAGCCGGGAGAGCATCCAACACCGTTTGAATTGCTTGGTCGTCGTGGGCTGCGGAGAGGAACCACGATTC
>JBOFLH010000696.1:0-3299 GCA_051657765.1 Nocardioides sp.
CTGCTACGAGCGAGCTCGCGTCTCTCGACGAGGTCGAGGGCGAGGTCAGCAAGGTCGCGGCCTCGATCGAGGAGACCAACACCATGCTCGCGGATCTGAAGGGGTGGGCCGCGATGCTGCCCGACCGCTGGTCCTCGACATCGTGGGCGACCCGCGACCTGGATTCGGCGATCGACGGTGTCGGAGACGCCGCCTCGGCGGTGAAGCTCCTCGACGAACTCCACGAGGCACTCAACGGGGTGCTGAATGCGTGCCGTTCGGCCAGGTCGATCACCGAGGTCGTGGAGTCTCACGGCGCGAAGGGCGACGTCGACGCCTTCAAGGCAGCCTGACCCGCCCAGGGTTCGACGGGCAGTCCCGGCTCCCCTTTGCGGGGGGCGACGGTTCACGACCGAGCCGGGACACCAAACACCATCTGATCGAGGAGAGGAAGAACGATGGTCAAGAAACATGTTCGGCCAGCAACGGGAACCCCGCGCCGCGGTGAGACCCGGCTGACCCGCAAACGGACATCGCCGG
Organism: Nocardioides sp.; assembly: GCA_051657765.1. GTDB lineage: Bacteria > Actinomycetota > Actinomycetes > Propionibacteriales > Nocardioidaceae > Nocardioides. The sequence goes on from JBOFLH010000696.1 coordinate 520, forward strand.
CGACCCGGCCGACCTCGGCCGAGCAACTGATGGAGTCGGTCTACCCCTTCCTGCCGCCGACCCACACCAAGACCGGCCGCTCCTGGCGCCGCAGTGCCGGCCAGCAGCACCAGGCGCAGGCTGCGCCGTCGTATGTGTCGCCAGCGGGAGGGACGCAGGCCTATTCGTTGCCGATGTTCGGGACGGCGCCGGCGGCACCGCTGGTGGTATCCCCGTCCGGTGAGCTGGTGCCGATGCAGTTCCCCAGCCAGGCCGTCGAGAAGAAGAAGCGCGGAGAGGGTGTGCCGGGAAGGACGATGGCGTTGACGTGGCGGTACCGGTGGCAACTCGCGCCCGTCTACGCCACGGCCGTGACGCTGGGGGCATCGAGGATCTCGACGCCGGGCACCCTGGCCGCGCTCGCGGTGGCCGGACTGGTCGCCTGGGCTGCGGAAACCCGCGCCCCGGACAAGATCGGCGACCGCGCATGGCTGTCGAGGCCCGAACGGCACATGGTGCGGTCCTGGATGACACGTGCCGCAGTCTGGGCCGCTGGCAGCGCGGTCGTGGTGCCTCTGCTGCACCGCCTCGCCGCCGTGACGCCGGATCCCGGAACCGCACATGCATGGGTGACGACTGTCGGGGTGCTCGCCCTGGGCGCGGCGGTGGCTAGGCCGACGTGGTTGTGGTGGCGCTCGCGGTCCTGGAACCGCGAGACCGCCAAGCAGGAGCCGGAGAAGTCACAGAAGGCCCGCGACCTGGTCGCCCGGTGGCCGCTAGACGTCGCGGCATTCGGCCCCGATGCGTTGCGCGGCTCCTACATCACCCACATCGAAGACCGCGACCACGGCGTCGTGGTCGCGGTCGTCACCCTGGGCATGCACTCGGCCAAGGCGGTCAACGCCGAAACCCAGAACTGGCTAGAACACAAACTCCGCATGCCCGTGGGCACCCTGCGCCTGGAGGCCGTGCGGGAGCAGGCGACCGACGTCCGGCTCACCCTCGCCCCCGAACGCGCCCTGGAGAAGGCCCCGGTCAGGTGGGAGCCGGTGAAGCTGTCCGAGGACGGCGACTTCCCCCTCGCCGTCGACGAGGCCGGTGCCGATGTCCGGATCCACACCTTCTCGGCCTCCGGGGTGGAACACCTCCTGCTGCTAGGTGTCACCGACACCGGCAAGTCCTTCACGCTGGTGGCCTGCATCCTGCCCGGCGTCCTCGACCGCCGTGAAGTCGTCTGGTACGCCGACGGCGGCGGCGGCTCGTCCTCCTCCCACGTCGCGGCCGCGTGCGATTGGTGGGCCCCGGAGATCAAGGACTGGAAAGCCGTGATCGCGGCCGGCACCCGGCTGCTGAACCACCGCAAGGCCTACCGAGCCGCGATGGGTGTCTCGTCGTGGCGCGGCCTGGGCGAGCGGGTGCCGATGGTGACGATCGTGCTCGAGGAAGCCACCACCATCAACGGACAACTCACCGACAGCGAGCAGGAACAGATCCTCACGTTCGTGCGCGAGGGCCGTAAGCTCGGCATCCGAGTAGTGATGTCTACCCAAGACGGACTCGCCGAGCTGCTGCCCGGTGGCCGGCCCGCACGCGATCAGATCGCCGGCGGCGGCGCGGTCATCGGACACCGGATGGGCGGCAGCCAGGCCACCAGGCTGGCCTCGGACTCCACCCCCGGCGACATCGACCTACGCGCCATGCCCGCCGAGCCCGGATTCTGCGCAATCCTGCGCCGCGGACAAATCCGAACCCCGCGCGCCCGGGTCAAGTACGCCACCCCCGAAAAGGTCGCCGCCCACATGGCCGGCGTCGTGGTCCGCGAGATCGACGACCCCCAAGAACTCGCGGTCCTGGGCAAGGCCTACGCCGGCCGGATCACCGGCGCCCAAGCGGCCGCGATCATGGAAGACCGCCGCACAGCCGACGCCGAAGGCCGGCCCGTCGAACTCGGCTGGAACCGACACCGCACCACCAAACCCCGCACGGCCGGCGAGAACGCCACCGACCACTCCCCTGTCGGCCAGGCCACCAGCGAGCTGTCACACACGCCCACGTCCGGGTCGGTGGCCAGCATCACCGCCGCCAACGCCCGCCGAGAAGCCGCCGATACCCAGGCCAAACACGCCGCCATCCTCGCGGTCCTGCGAAGTGTCCCGGCCGGACTCACCCGTGCCGCGATCGCCGAGAAGACCGGCTACCGGCCCGAGACCGTCAAGCGATACACCAAGGAACTCCGCCAGCAAGACGTCCTTGAAGTCGCCGAGACCGCCGACGGGCACCTATGGCGCCTGGTCACCAAGCAAGAAGCCGCGTGAGTGGTGGGGCGCATGTTTTGGGCAACACGCCGAACGAACAACCGACACTCCGACTCCGAGTGCGAGAGGCTGTCTCTATGCAAGAACCTCTGTCTCCACCTCGCCGTAGTCGGATGGGCCCTGCGCCTAAGGGTGATCGCGAACAGTTCACGTTCCGTCTTCCTCGGACGCATCTGGCGCACTATGCAGCAGAGGCTGAGAGGGCTGGTTTCAAGCACCTCAGCGACTACCTCGTGGTGCGCCTGGCTGAAGCACATGGATTGGATGTCCCGTCCTACATCAACCGTGACAAGGCACAGGAGCAGTTGCCGATGCCCGCTGCGAGCTGAAGGCCATCTTGATGACCCGATAAATGAAAGCTGGCCCGCCCCTCACAAGGAGGGACGGGCCACCGACCTACAACCTGCTGCACCTCTTTGCTTTGGCCGGCGACGAGTGCAACGGGCTGAGGAGACGTTTTGCCTGCAATCAGAGTACCCGATGCCC
>JBOFLH010000697.1:0-3582 GCA_051657765.1 Nocardioides sp.
CTGCTACGAGCGAGCTCGCGTCTCTCGACGAGGTCGAGGGCGAGGTCAGCAAGGTCGCGGCCTCGATCGAGGAGACCAACACCATGCTCGCGGATCTGAAGGGGTGGGCCGCGATGCTGCCCGACCGCTGGTCCTCGACCTCGTGGGCGACCCGCGACCTGGATTCGGCGATCGACGGTGTCGGGGACGCCGCCTCGGCGGTGAAGCTCCTCGACGAACTCCACGAGGCACTCAATGGGGTGCTGAATGCGTGCCGTTCGGCCAGGTCGATCACCGAGGTCGTGGAGTCTCACGGCGCGAAGGGCGACGTTGACGCCTTCAAGGCAGCCTGACCCGCCCAGGGTTCGACGGGCAGTCCCGGCTCCCCTTCGTGGGGGGCGACGGTTCACGACCGGGCCGGGACACCAAACACCATCTGATCGAGGAGAGGAAGAACGATGGTCAAGAAACATGTTCGGCCAGCGACGGGAACCCCGCGCCGCGGTGAGACTCGGCTGACCCGCAAACGGACATCGACGGCGACCCGGCCGACCTCGGCCAAGCAACTGATGGAGTCGGTCTACCCCTTCCTTCCGCCGACCCACACCAAGACCGGCCGCTCCTGGCGCCGCAGTGCCAGCCAGCAGCACCAGGCGCAGGCTGCGCCGTCGTATGTGTCGCCGGCGGGAGGGACGCAGGCCTATTCGTTGCCGATGTTCGGGACGGCGCCGGCGGCACCGCTGGTGGTATCCCCGTCCGGTGAGCTGGTGCCGATGCAGTTCCCCAGCCAGGCCGTCGAGAAGAAGAAGCGCGGGGAGGGCGCTCTTGGGAAGGTGGGAGCGTTGACGTGGCGGTACCGGTGGCAGCTCGCGCCGGTGTACGCCACGGCCGTGACGCTGGGGGCGTCGCGGATCTCGACGCCGGGCACCCTGTCCGCGCTCGCGGTGGCCGGGTTGGTTGCCTGGGCTGCGGAGACTCGTGCCCCGGACAAGATCGGCGGCCGAGTGTGGCTGTCGAGGCCCGAGCGGCGTCTGGTGCGGTCTTGGATGACCCGTGCCGTGATCTGGGCCGCTGGTAGCGCGGTCGTGGTGCCGCTGCTGCACCGGCTCGCCGCCGTGATGCCGGATCCCGGCACCGCGCATGCATGGGTGACGACCGTCGGGGTGCTCGCCCTGGGTGCGGCGGTGGCTAGGCCGACGTGGTTATGGTGGCGCTCGCGGTCGTGGAACCGCGAGGCCACCGAGCAGGAGCCGGAGAAGTCACAGAAGGCCCGCGACCTGGTCGCCCGGTGGCCGCTGGACGTCGCGGCGTTCGGACCCGATGCGTTGCGCGGCTCCTACATCACCCATATCGAGGACCGCGACCACGGCGTCGTGGTCGCAGTCATCACCCTGGGTATGCATTCGGCCAAGGCGGTCAACGCCGAGACCCAGAACTGGCTGGAGCACAAGCTCCGCATGCCAGTCGGCACCCTGCGTTTGGAGGCCGTGCGGGAGCGTTCGACCGATGTCCGGCTCACCCTGGCCCCCGAGCGTGCCCTGGAGAAGGCCCCGGTCAGCTGGGAGCCCGTGACGCTGTCCGAGGACGGCGACTTCCCCCTCGCGGTCGACGAGGCCGGCGTCGATGTCCGGATCCACACCTTCTCGGCCTCCGGGGTGGAACACCTCCTGCTGCTAGGTGTGACCGACACCGGCAAGTCCTTCACGCTGGTGGCCTGCATCCTGCCCGGCGTCCTCGACCGCCGTGAAGTCGTCTGGTACGCCGACGGCGGCGGCGGCTCGTCCTCCTCGCACGTGGCGGCCGCGTGCGATTGGTGGGCCCCGGAGACCAAGGACTGGAAAGCCGTGATCGCCGCCGGCACCCGGTTGCTGAACCACCGCAAGGCCTACCGGGCCGCGATGGGTGTCTCGTCGTGGCGCGGCCTGGCCGAGCGGGTACCGATGGTGACGATCGTGCTCGAGGAAGCCACCACCATCAACGGACAACTCACTGACAGCGAGCAGGAACAGATCCTCACGTTCGTGCGCGAAGGCCGAAAGCTCGGCATCCGAGTAGTTATGTCCACCCAGGACGGGCTCGCCGAGCTGCTTCCCGGTGGCCGGCCCGCACGCGATCAGATCGCCGGCGGCGGCGCTGTCATCGGGCACCGGATGGGCGGCAGCCAGGCCACCAGGCTGGCCTCGGACTCCACCCCCGGCGACATCGACCTACGCGCCATGCCCGCCGAGCCCGGATTCTGTGCGATCCTGCGCCGCGGACAAATCCGAACCCCGCGCGCCCGGGTCAAGTACGCCACACCTGAAAAGGTCGCCGCCCACATGGCCGGCGTCGTGGTCCGCGAGATCGACGACCCACAAGAACTCGCGGTCCTGGGCAAGGCATACGCAGGCCGGATCACCGGCGCCCAAGCCGCCGCGATCATGGAAGACCGCCGCACAGCCGACGCCGAAGGCCGGCCCGTCGAACTCGGCTGGGACCGACACCGCACCACCAAACCCGGCACGGCCGGCGAGAACGCCACCGACCACTCCCCTGTCGGCCAGGCCACCAGCGAGCCGTCACACACGCCCGCGTCCGGGTCGGTGGCCAGCATCACCGCCGCCAACGCCCGCCGCGAAGCCGCCGACACCCAGGCCAAGCACGCCGCCATCCTCGCGGTCTTGCGAAGTGCCCCGGCCGGACTCACCCGTGCCGCGATCGCCGAGAAGACCGGCTACCGGCCCGAGACCGTCAAGAGATACACCAAGGACCTCCGCCAGCAAGGCACCCTCGACGTCGCCGAAACCCCCGAGGGACACCTCTGGAGACTCGCTGTCGACCAGGAAGCCGCGTAAGCAGGGGCCCCTGGGGGCATCCGCTGAGTCCCCGACTCGGGTCCAAACCCAACCAATCGAAAGGTCAGTTAGATGACACGCACGAATCAAGAGTCGATGTTCATGCGGGCAGAACGTCCGCTCAAGGGGCCAAGCAGTGTTGCGCGGGAGTCGTGGACCTATCGCGACCTTCTAGACGCCATGGCTGCCTTCAGCAAGGCCGGCGCTTGGGACGAGTCTCGGGTCAACTTCGAGGCCCAAGGCGGCAGCTACTACATCGAGTGCGAGGTACCGAAACCTTCGGCCAACGGTGAAACGGCTTTGCGACACGCCGCACGAGCAACCACCGACTCCGACTCCGAGTGAGGGAGTCTTGTCTCTATGCAAGAACCTCTGTCTCCATCTCGCCGTAGTCGTATGGGCCCTGCGCCTAAGGGTGATCGCGAACAGTTCACGTTCCGTCTTCCTCGGACGCATCTGGCGCACTATGCGGCAGAGGCTGAGAGGGCTGGTTTCAAGCACCTCAGCGACTACCTCGTGGTGCGCCTGGCTGAAGCACATGGATTGGATGTCCCGTCCTACATCAACCGCGACAAGGCACAGGAGCAGTTGCCGATGCCCGCTGCGAGCTGAAGGCCATCTTGATGACCTGATAAATGAAAGCTGGCCCGCCCCTCACAAGGAGGGACGGGCCACCGACCTACAACCTGCTGCACCTCTTTGCTTTGGCCGGCGACGAGTGCAACGGGCTGAGGAGACGTTTTGCCTGCAATCAGAGTACCCGATGCCC
>JBOFLH010000698.1:0-15903 GCA_051657765.1 Nocardioides sp.
CACCGACGTGCTTCTGCGGACGGGCGCAGCCGAGGTAGTGGCTGTCGACGTCGGATACGGCCAACTCGCCTGGTCTCTTCGGCAAGACCCACGGGTCACCGTGCACGACCGGACGAACGTGCGCGAGGTTACCCGAGGGTTGATTGGCGGTCCGGTTGATCTGGTGGTGGCCGACCTGTCCTTCATTTCGCTGCTGTTGCCTCTAGGCCCGCTGACCTCGGTGGCTCGACCAGACGGCGATCTCGTACTGATGGTCAAACCGCAATTCGAGGTCGGCCGACAACGAGTCGGCAAAGGGGGCGTGGTACGTGACCTGGACTTGCGAACCGAGGCGGTGACCAACGTCGCCGCGGCCGCTGCCAGGCTCGGTTGGGGAGCTCACGGGGTGGTTGCCAGTCCGCTCCCTGGGCCGTCGGGAAATGTCGAGTTCTTCATCTGGTTGCGGTATGCCCCCGCACTGATCGGCGAGGTCGAGATTGCCCATGAGGTGAGCCGGAGCGGCGACTGGGGGGAGTCGGGTGCGCCGGGCGAGCCAAGTGAGAGGGTAGGGCGGTGACCGAGGCCCAGCACGGTGAGTCGGCGGCGATCGACAGCCGATTGGCGCACCGGCGCATCCTGCTTCTGGTGCATACCGGCCGCGACGAAGCAGTTGAGGTGGCGCGTGAGTTTTGCTTGGCGCTGCATCAGCACGGCGTGACCGTTCGGATGTTGCGTGACGAAGCGCGGGCATTGGCATTGCGCGATCCCGGCCTCATCGAGATCGCCGAGGGTGAGGATCAGGCAAGCGATGATTGCGAGCTGGCCATCGTGGTCGGTGGCGACGGGACCATCTTGCGGGCCGCGGAGGTCACCCACCGGGCGGGAACGCCGATCTTGGGCGTGAACCTCGGCCACGTCGGCTTTCTGGCCGAAGCCGAACCCGAGGACCTGGAGTCGACCATCGAGGCAGTGGTGAATCGCCGGTATGTGCCGGAGGATCGGTTGACGATAGACGTGACCGTTTTCCAGGGCACTCAGCTGGTGGCTCGGACCTTCGCGCTGAATGAAGCGAGCGTAGAGAAGGCCGCTCGGCAGCGCATGCTGGAGGTGGTGGTGGAGATCGACGGACGTCCCTTGTCCCGCTGGGGTGGCGACGGCGTGGTGTGTGCCACGCCGACGGGCTCGACGGCTTACAACTTCAGCGCAGGTGGGCCGATCGTATGGCCGGGAGTGGAGGCGCTGCTCATCGTGCCGATCAGCGCGCACGCGCTGTTCGCGCGCCCCATGGTGGTCGCGCCGACCTCCGTGTTGGCCGTCGACGTGCTGGCGCAAACTCAAGGCGCCGGCGTGCTGTGGTGCGACGGCCGGCGCACGGTGGACCTGCCGCCGGGCGCCCGCATCGAGGTCCGAAAGGGACGCCGGCCGGTGAGGCTTGCTCGGCTTCAGCTCGCGCCCTTCACTGATCGCTTGGTCGCGAAGTTCGGGTTGCCGGTTGAGGGCTGGCGAGGGGCCAGCGACCGTCGTCGTCGACAAGGTGGTGAGCAGCGTGTTTGAGGAGATCACCATCACCGGGCTGGGGGTGATCGAGGCCTCAACGCTGGAGTTGGGTCCGGGGCTGACGGTCATCACCGGTGAGACCGGCGCGGGCAAGACCATGGTGGTGACAGCGCTTGGCCTGCTACTGGGCGGGCGGGCCGACCCCGGAGCGGTCCGGCATGGCACCCGGTCGGCGCGGGTCGAAGGGCTGGTTCGAGTGACCGAGCTGCCGTCGGTGGCCGCTGCGGTGACCGATGCGGGCGGTGTCGTCGAGGACGAACGCGTCGTACTGGCGCGCACTGTGCTCGCCGAAGGTCGGTCACGAGCGTTCGTCGGCGGGGCCACGGTTCCGGTCGCCAGCCTCGGCGAGGTTGCCACCGGGCTGGTGGCCGTGCATGGCCAGTCCGATCAGCACCGATTGCTCAAGGCCGCCGCCCAGCGTGAGGCGCTGGACCGGTTCGGCGGCCAGGTTGTCCTGGAGCTGCGAACCGCCTATAGCTCTCTCTTCCAGCGGCTCCGTGCGGTCGAGCGACAACTCGACAACGTGGTGGCCTCCCGCCTAGAGCGGTCCAGAGAAATGGACGTGTTGCGCTTCGGTCTCGACGAAGTCAGGCGCGTTGAGCCGTTGCCGGCTGAGGACCGCGCGCTAGCGGCACAAGAAGCCAGGCTGGCGTTTGCCGACCAACTACGCACCGCGGCGGAGAACGCGCGCGAGGCGCTATCGAGCGATGAGGGTAGCCATGACGCACTCGGCGCGGTGGGGGCGGCTCGCACTATGTTGGAGGACGTGCGCGGGCACGATCCGGAAGCCGCCGCGCTCGCCGAGCGGCTCGCCGAGGTCAGCTACGTTGTTGCCGACCTCGCCGCGGACGTCGCGTCGTACGCCGCCCGCTTGGACTCCGATCCTGGGCAGCTGGCGTCCGTTTCGGAGCGTCGGGCGCTGCTGTCCAGCCTGACCAGAAAATACGGCGACGACATCGATGCCGTGTTGGCGTGGGCAACCCAGGCCGAGGCGCGACTAGACGAACTTGCCGAGAGCGAGGACCGCGTTGACCAACTCCGCACCGAGCAAGATGACCTGCGATCTGCGTTGGCCGACACCGGCGCGAAGCTGTCTCACGAACGTGCCGCCGCCGCCCGCCGACTGGGTGACGCGGTCACGACGGAACTCGTGGCATTGGCGATGCCGCGCGCAAGCCTGATGGTTCGAGTCGAGCAGACCCCGGCGTCACCGGCCGCTGGAGCGTCGGGTCCAATCTCGGCCGGGGACGCCGACCGCGAGCCGAGCACGCTATCGCCCCATGCGTTGCTGGTCGGCGCGGACTGGGTCGAGTTCAGCTCGACCGGGTTGGACGAGGTCGAGTTCCGGCTGTCGGCCAATCTCGGCAGTGAGGCTCGCAGCCTGGCCAAGGGTGCCTCGGGGGGCGAGCTGTCTCGGGTGATGTTGGCCCTGGAGGTCTCCCTGGCCGACACCAGTCCGGTGCCTACGTTCGTTTTCGACGAAGTTGACGCCGGCGTGGGTGGCAAGGCGGCGGTCGAGGTCGGACGCCGGCTGGCCCGACTCGCGCGGACCTCCCAAGTCATCGTCGTGACCCACTTGCCTCAGGTCGCGGCGTATGCCGATCGGCATATCGTGGTCGAGAAGGCCGATGACGGTTCGGTCACCACCTCGGGCCTTCTGGTGCTCGATGACGGGGGCCGTGAGCGCGAGCTGTCTCGGATGCTGGCTGGCATGGAGGATTCGGCCACCGGTCTCGAGCACGCCCGGGAACTGCTGGCCGCCGCCCAATCGAGTCGACCGCGCTAGCCGCGATCAGCCGCAGTCATCGGGTAGGATGGAACCCCGTGAAGCTATCGACACCGACCAAGCACGTTTTCGTGACGGGAGGTGTCGCCTCCTCGCTCGGCAAGGGGCTCACCGCGTCCAGTCTGGGTAGCTTGCTCAAGTCTCGCGGCCTGCGGGTAACGATGCAGAAGCTTGATCCCTACCTCAACGTGGATCCGGGAACGATGAACCCGTTTCAACATGGTGAGGTGTTCGTTACCAACGACGGCGCGGAGACCGACCTGGATATCGGCCACTACGAGAGATTTCTTGACACCGACCTCAACGCCATCGCCAACGTGACGACCGGTCAGGTGTATTCCTCGGTGATCGCCAAGGAGCGACGTGGCGACTACCTCGGGGACACCGTCCAAGTGATCCCGCACATTACGAACGAGATCAAGGAACGTATTCGGGCCATGGGCTCTTCGCAGGTTGACGTGGTGATCACCGAGATCGGGGGCACCGTCGGGGACATCGAATCGTTGCCCTTCCTGGAGGCCGCCCGGCAGGTGCGCCACGACATCGGTCGGGCGAATTGTTTCTTCCTCCATGTCTCGCTTGTGCCATACATCGGACCATCGGGCGAGTTGAAGACCAAGCCGACCCAGCATTCGGTCGCGGCTCTGCGGTCGATCGGCATTCAGCCTGATGCCGTGGTGTGTCGTGCCGATCGGGAGCTCCCGCAGGGCATTAAGCACAAGATCTCACTGATGTGCGATGTCGACGAAGAGGCGGTCGTGTGTGCCGCCGACGCGCCGTCGATCTACGACATTCCCAAGGTCTTGCACCGCGAGGGGTTGGACGCCTACGTGGTGCGACGACTGGATCTTCCGTTCCGTGACGTCAACTGGACGGTCTGGGACGACCTGTTGCGGAGGGTGCACCATCCCAAGGAGGAGATCACCGTCGGCTTGGTCGGAAAGTACATCGACCTCCCGGACGCCTACCTCTCGGTTGGCGAGGCCCTGCGGGCCGGCGGCTTTGCTCATGAAGCCAAGGTCACGGTTCGCTGGATCGCCTCCGATGATTGCGATACGCCAGCCGGTGCGGCCAGGCAGTTGGGCGACGTCGACGCGGTCTGCGTGCCCGGGGGTTTCGGGATCCGAGGGATCGAGGGAAAGCTGGGTGCGTTGACCTATGCCCGCACCCACGGCATACCAACCCTGGGGCTGTGCCTCGGGCTTCAGTGCATGGTCATCGAATACAGCCGATCGGTCGCCGGTTTAGCCAAGGCCGGATCGACCGAGTTCGATCCGGAGTGCCCCGAGCCGGTGATCGCGACGATCGAGGAGCAGAAGTCGTTCGTGGACGGTGGTGGTGACCTGGGCGGCACTATGCGGCTCGGCTTGTACCCAGCGGATCTTCGAGAAGGGTCGGTAGTGCGAACCACCTATGGCGTCGGCATCGTCGAAGAGCGGCACCGGCATCGCTACGAAGTGAACAATGCCTATCGAGATCAGCTAGAGGAGGCGGGGCTGGTGTTTTCCGGTACGTCGCCGGACAACAATCTGGTCGAGTTCGTCGAGTTGCCGGCCTCGGTGCACCCCTACTACGTCTCGACGCAAGCCCATCCCGAGCTGCGCTCGCGGCCCACTCGACCCCATCCGCTGTTCGCCGGCCTGATCGGCGCCGCGCTGGATCGGCAACGCGAGTTGCGTTTCCCCCTCGACTAGCCGCCGCGACTGGTGGAACTGGTCTACTCCGCGGCACCGCCGCAGGCCGGTCTCAAGACGTTCGTCGCGCGCACAGGAGTAATGTCGCCGGGGTCGCCGCGGGTAGGCCGCGGAGGCTAGCTGGTTCAGAGTGAGGAGCAAGCCATGTTTGTCGGCGTACCCAAGGAAGTCAAGAATCACGAGTATCGGGTGGCGATCACGCCTGCGGGTGTGCACGAGCTGGTCCTTCATGGGCATGAGGTCGGTATCCAGGCATCGGCTGGGGTGGGCTCCTCGATCACCGACCAGGAGTACGTCGCCGCCGGCGCGCGGATCATAGCGACAGCCGACGAGGTGTGGGGATGGGCGGACCTGGTCTTGAAGGTCAAAGAGCCTATCGCTGAGGAGTATCACCGGATGCGGGAGGGGCAGGTCCTGTTCACCTACCTGCATCTGGCCGCGGACCAGGCTCTCACCCAGGAACTCATCAAGCGCGAGGTCACCGCCATCGCCTACGAGACGGTACAGACGCCGGACGGCGGCCTGCCACTGCTCGCTCCCATGAGCGAAGTCGCCGGCCGACTAGCGCCGCAAGTGGGCGCACACACCATGATGCGGGCGCAAGGTGGTCGGGGGGTGTTGATGGGCGGAGTGTCCGGGGTCTACGCGGCCAAGGTCGTGGTGATCGGCGCGGGTGTCTCCGGCATGAACGCGGCAGCGATCGCGTTGGGTATGCAGGCGGAGGTCCTACTGCTGGATCTCAACATCGAGCGATTGCGGCAAGCCGACCGGATCTACCAAGGACATATGCAAACCGTCGCCTCCAATCGCTATGAGATCGAGCGGGCCTGCCTGGACGCCGATCTGGTGATCGGCGCGGTATTGGTGCCCGGGGCGAAGGCACCAACCCTGGTCTCGAACGAGCTGGTGTCCCGAATGAAGCCGGGCGCGGTGCTGGTGGACATCTCTATCGACCAAGGCGGCTGCTTCGAGGATTCGCGGCCGACCACGCATGCCGATCCGACCTATCCGATTCATGACACCGTGTTCTACTGTGTGGCCAACATGCCCGGCGCGGTACCGCACACCTCGACCTACGCACTCACCAATGTGACCTTGCCCTACGCGGTGGCACTCGCCAACAAGGGTTGGCTCGCGGCCTGCCGGGACGATCGGGCGTTGGCGTTGGGTCTAAACACTCATGCCGGCCGACTGACGAACGGGCCGGTGGGCGAAGCGGTAGGCATCGAGTCGATGTCACTGGAGAGCGTGCTGGCCTGACGGTGCTGATTGATTGTGCCGATTGATTGTGCCTAATGACCGGGCCTAATGACCGGGCCGAGCAATCCATGAACGAGGTGTCGACCGCACAGGCGATCGGTACCTACCTCGACCATCTCAACGTGGAGCGAGGGTTGGCGAGCAACACCCTGACCTCCTACCGTCGCGATCTGCGCCGCTATCAACAGTTCCTGGCGGCCCAGGGAATCGCCGGTCCGGCCTCGGTCACCGAAGCTGTGGTCTCGTCCTTCCAGGTGTGGTTGCGCGAAGGCGACTCCGACCATCCGCCGTTGGGCTCCGCCTCGGTCGCCCGCACCGTGGTGGCAGTCCGCGGCTTCCATCGCTTCGCGCTACGCGACGGACTTACCGATACCGATCCGGCGACAGCGGTACGCCCACCGACTCCGCCCAAACGCCTGCCCAAGGCACTGTCGGTGGCCGAGGTGGGGTCGATTCTCGAGGCGGCCAACAGCACCGACTCGCCGTTGGCACTGCGTGATCGGGCATTGTTGGAGCTGCTCTACGGGACCGGCGCGCGGATCTCGGAGGCCGTCGGGCTTGCCGTGGACGACCTGGACTTCGACGACGGCACGGTGCTGCTCCGCGGCAAGGGCGCCAAGCAACGCCTAGTGCCGGTCGGCTCGTTTGCGCGGACCGCGACGCAGAACTACCTGGTCCGTGGTCGCCCCGTGCTCGCTGGACGTGGCGCGGGCTCGCCTGCCTTATTCCTCAACGCTCGCGGAGGTCAGCTCTCGCGGCAAAGCGCCTGGACGGTCCTGGTGCGGACCGCCGAGCGGGCCGGCATTTCTCGCGATGTCTCCCCGCACACGATGCGCCATTCGTTCGCCACCCACTTGCTCGACGGTGGCGCGGACGTGCGCGTTGTGCAAGAACTGCTGGGGCACGCGTCGGTGACCACTACGCAGGTCTATACCCTGGTTACGGTGGACAATTTACGTGAGGTGTTTGCGACCGCTCATCCACGTGCCAGAGAATGATCCACACCAGCCGTACCGTCCATCCGTCCAACTCACCAGTTCCGAAGATGGCCAATCTGTGAATGAGCACCAGACAAGCGAAACCTTGCCGTTTGCGCCCGCTGAAAACGCCGCCGCGATGTCCGTGACCGGCGCTGAGCAGGCGGCCGCCAGGCGAGGCTCGCGCGCTATGGGGCCGACCGGCCGTCCGTTGCCGAGTCTGCCCGGACCGCCCCCGTTGGCCACGCATGGTCCGGCGCGCGTGATCGCCATGTGCAACCAGAAGGGCGGTGTCGGAAAGACCACGACCACCATCAACCTGGGCGCGGCGCTTGCTGAGTACGGTCGCAAGGTGCTGCTGATCGACTTCGATCCGCAAGGCTCGATGACCGAAGGTCTCGGCTTCATCTCCATGGAAATGGAGATGACTATCAACAACGCCCTCATGCGTCGCGACGTGTCCCTTCGCGACGTGATCATCCCTGCCGGCGTGCCTGGCGCGGACCTGGTGCCATCCAACATCTACTTCTCCACCGCGGAGATCCAGCTGGTCAACGAGGTAGCTCGAGAGCACTGTCTGCGGCGTACTCTCGCGCCGGTGCTGGCCGACTATGACTTCATCTTGATCGATTGTCAGCCGAGCCTGGGTCTGCTGACGGTGAACGCGCTCACCGCGGCAGACAGCCTCATCGTGCCCGTCGAGTGTGAGTACTTCGCCTTGCAGGGCGTGAAGCTGCTCAAGAAGTCCATCGACAGCGTGCAGGCATTGCTCAACCCCAAGCTGACCATCGAAGGCCTGGTGTGCACCATGTTCGACAGCCGCACCCTGCACGACCGCGAGGTGATGGCCCAGCTGGTGGCCGGCTGGGGCGACCTCGTGTTCCACACCGTGATCCGGCGGACCGTGAAGTTCCCCGACTCGACCAGCGCCGGCGAGCCGATCACGACGTACGCCGACAAGTCGACCGGCGCCGAGGCGTATCGTCAACTGGCCAGGGAGGTGTTGGCGCGGTGTCAGGACCGGTAAAGCTGCCGACCGCGGAAGATCGTGCTCAGTCCACGGCTCAGTTGCCGGAGCCCGGCTCGATACCCGCCATCGAGAAGGTCACCGGCTCGGCCCGGCGGCCCAGCGGACGGATCCGGCACGACGAGAAGATGACCATCTACGTCACCGGCGACGAGTTGATCGAAGTCGAACGGGCTCGACTGGCGCTACGCAGCGTCCACGGCCTCGCGGTCGACCGCGGGCGTTTGGTGCGCGAAGCCGTGGCGATCGCGCTGGCCGACTTCGATCACCACGGCGAGGACAGTGTTCTTGTGCAACGTTTGATCGGTTCGTGATGCCCGCGGTGCTGCCGCCTGACATCCATGCACCGGACGCGGAAGAGGTCACGGCCACCGACGGCGCTTCGGGATTTGCCGTGCGCCTGGTCAACTTCGAAGGACCCTTCGACCTGCTGCTCAACTTGATCGCCAGACACAAGCTGGACATCACCGAAGTCGCGCTCTCTCAGGTCACCGACGAATTCATCGCCCACCTGAAGAGCGGCGGTCAGCTGGGCGAACTCGAAGAGACGACGTCGTTCCTGGTGGTCGCCGCGACGTTGCTCGACCTCAAGGCGGCGCGTTTGCTGCCGCAAGGCGACGTCGAGGACGAAGAAGACCTGGCGTTGCTGGAGGCCCGCGATCTGCTCTTCGCTCGACTGCTGCAATATCGAGCTTTCAAACAGGTAGCCGGCGTGCTCGCGGACCGTCTGGCGGCCGAATCGACCCGTCATCCCCGGGCGGTGGGTCTCGAAGAGCGGTTCGCTACCTTGTTGCCCGAGGTATTGATCGGCTTGGGCGCCGAGCAGTTTGCCGGCCTGGCGGCTCGCGCCCTGCAGCCCAAACCCAGCGTCGAGGTCTCCCTGCACCACATTCACGCCCCGCGGGTCAGCGTGCGGGAGCAAGCGGCGGTAGTTGTCGATCGCTTGCGACGCGCCGGTGCAATGAGCTTTCGCAGCCTGTGCGGCGACGCACCGGACCTACCCACCACCGTGGCCCGCTTCCTGGCGCTGTTGGAGTTGTTCCGCGAGGGCGGGGTCGCGTTCGATCAGGTCACCCCGCTCGGTGAGCTGACCATTCGCTGGACCGGTGCCGCGGACGCCGATTTCGAGATCGAGGACGAGTTCGACGGAACAGTCAGCGACGGGGTGCCGACCAGCGCCGACAGCGTCGATGATCAGGGCTCTGCTAACGCAGGTAGGAGCGAAACCGATGACTAGCGAGATCGAGACTTTGCCGGTGGCAGTCGGCAGGCTCAAACCGAGCCTGGAAGCACTGCTGATGATCGCCGACCAACCGCTGGACCGGGTCGGCTTGGCTGCCGCCGTGGGATACGCCGTCGAGGAGGTCGATGCGGCCTTGGCGGAACTGGCCGCCGAGTACACCGCGGACGGCCGTGGGTTCGAGCTGCGCAACGTCGCCGGTGGCTGGCGCTACTACACCCGAGAGCAGTACGCGGTTGTGGTGGAGGCGTTCGTGTTGGAAGGGCAACGGGCTCGACTCACCCAGGCCGCGCTGGAGACCCTGGCCGTGGTGGCCTATCGCCAGCCGGTCTCCCGCGCGCGGGTCTCGGCGATCCGCGGTGTGAACGTGGACGGCGTGATCCGTACCCTGGTGACCCGCGGACTGGTCGCCGAAGCGGGTCATGACGGAGAACACGGGGCGACGCTCTACCGCACCACCTCGTACTTCTTGGAGCGGATGGGGTTAGCCAGCTTGGATGAGCTACCCGAGCTTGCGCCGTACCTCCCCGAGATGGACGATCTCGAGGACGAGTTGCTCGACTCGTTCGGGGATGCCTCGTCATGAAGTCCCACACAGCCTGGTTGCGGAACCCCGACCTGGAGACTGACGAGGCTGGGATGGTGCGGCTGCAGAAGTTCCTTGCCCAATCCGGCGTGGCGTCTCGACGGCGTTGCGAGGAGCTAATGCTCGCCGGGTCGGTCACCGTCGACGGCACAGTGGTTACCCGCCTAGGCACCAAGGTAGACCCGGCAACCGCAGTGGTCCGCGTCGACGGCCGTCGCCTGCCGCCAGTGAACGCACACGTCTACCTCGTGCTCAATAAGCCCCGGGGGGTCGTCTCGACCATGTCCGACCCGGAAGGACGGCGCAGCCTGCAGGAGTTGGTAGCCGATCGGCCGCAACGGCTGTTTCACGTCGGTCGGCTGGACACCGACACTTCGGGGCTGATTCTGCTCACCAACGACGGTGATTTCGCACATCGGATGGCGCATCCGTCCTATCGGGTGGACAAGACCTATGTCGCGGAGGTGGGCGGTCGGGTCTACCCGAAGGTCATCAAGCGGTTGTTGGCCGGTGTCGAGCTGGACGACGGCCCAGTGGCGGTGACCAAGGCACGGGTCATGACCACCTCGGGTGAGCGCAGCATGGTGGAATTGGTTATTCACGAAGGGCGCAACCGGATCGTGCGCCGCTTGCTGGCCGAAGTCGGGCATCCGGTACGGCGCCTGACCCGTACCGCCATCGGGCCGGTCCGCCTGGGCGAGCTCGGTCCTGGCGCGGTGCGGGAACTTTCGGCCGACGAACTCGGCGCACTCTTGGACAGTACCCAGCTGTAACTGCCGGTGCGCGTAGGGTTTCCGGGGGTTGACGTTTCGGGGACGCGGTCGGCTGCTCGGACCTGAGCACACCCGCTTCGCGTTCGAGCCAAGGAGGATCTCATGAGTGTGCGTGCCGTTCGGGGCGCCACCCAGCTGGACAGTGACGACCGCGAGCATCTCCTCGTGCGAGTCGCTGAGATGGTGACCGATGTCATGCAGGCCAACCAGCTGAGTGTCGACGACTTCATCTCGGTGATCTTCACCGCCACCTCCGACGTGGTGTCGGAGTTTCCGGCGTACGCCGCCCGGCGGTTGGGGTTCGGCGAGGTTCCCCTGCTGTGTGCCCGCGAACTGGAGATCGAGGGCTCGATGCCGCGGGTGGTCCGGATGCTTGCCCACGTGGAGACGGAGCTGCCGCGCGGTGACGTCTCGCACGTCTACCTGCACGGTGCGGCCGGTCTACGCACCGACCTCACCCGGACCGTTCGGCAGTAGGCGACGATGGGTGACCAGGTTGACGGTCCGGTGCTCATTGTGGGCACCGGGCTGTTGGGCACCTCGATCGGCCTGGCCTTGCGAAAATGCGGGATCGCGGTGCGGCTACGCGACCAAAGCCGTGAACACTTGCGAACCGCGTCCGGCCTCGGAGCCGGGGTGGTCGACGACCCACGCTCCACCAGTCGGGCCGGCTCCGGCCAGCACGCCGCGCCGGCATTGGTGGTGGTCGCGGTGCCGCCGCGGCATCTGGGCTCAACGATCGATGACGCCTTGGCCGAACATCCCGACGCCGTGGTGACCGACGTTGGCAGCGTGAAATGCGAGCCGCTGTCGCACCTGAGCGTAGGAATCGAACGGTACGTCGGATCGCATCCGATGGCGGGTAGCGAACGCTCCGGCCCGTTGGCCGCCTCCGCGGCACTGTTCGACGGTAGGCCATGGGCGATCACCCCGCACGCGAGCTCGTGCCCGGAGGCGGTCGCGGCGGTGACCGCGCTGGCGCGGGCCTGCTCGGCGACCCCGATCATGACGACACCACAGGAGCACGACCGGGCCGTCGCCACTATCTCGCACGTGCCTTACCTGGTGGCGGTCCTGATGGCGGGCCACCTCACGCACACGCCGCCGGAACACCTCGCGCTAGCTGGGCAAGGTGTCCGCGACGTTACTCGGGTGGCGGCCAGCGATCCCCGGCTGTGGGAGCAGATCCTCCGGTTGAACGCCCAAGCCGTGTTGCCCTCGCTGCACGCGTTACAGCGCGACCTGGCCGAACTCGTCGACGCCGTGCGAGGAGACGAACCGAACCGGTTGTACGGCGCGTTGAGCCGGGGCGTGAGTGGCACCCAAGCCATTCCTGGCAAACACGGCGGACCGGGGCGGCCGAGCCGCTCGGTTTTCGTGTCCGTTCCGGACCACCCAGGAGAGTTGGCCAGGTTGTTCGCCGACGCCGGAGTCAGCGAGGTGAACATCGAGGACGTGCACATCGACCACGATCCCGGAAGACCCACCGGTCTGGTAGAGCTGGTGGTGGCCGAGGAACGGGCCGATCATCTGTTGGTCACCTTGGAATCGCACGGTTGGGTCACCCACCGGTAGGCTGACCGCCTGTTCCCAGCGGATCCGCAGCACACCTAAGCCGCCGTACCGCGAAGGCGAACGGGAAGGAAACCGAGTGACCACCGATATCGTCGTTGCCATCGACGGTCCGTCCGGGTCTGGCAAGTCGAGTACCTCGCGCGGGGTGGCCGAGCGGCTGGGCTTGCGCTACCTGGACACCGGCGCGATGTTTCGCGCCATCACCTGGTGGATGCTCGGTCAGGGCATCGACGTAACGGACGCCTCGGCAATCGCCGGCGAAGCGATGACTCCGCGGGTGGTCGCCGGCACGGACCCTCGCGAACCCACAATCACGGTGGACGGTGTCGACGTCGCCGAGGCCATCCGGTCCCCGGCGGTCACCGCGGCAGTCAGCGCGGTCAGCGCGGTGCCGACGGTGCGAGCGCTGTTGCTGGCAGAGCAGCGAGCCATCATCGGCGCCGGCGGGATTGTCGTCGAGGGCCGCGACATCGGCTCCGTGGTGGCACCGGACGCGGCGGTAAAGATCTTCCTCACCGCCGATCCGATGGCCCGGGCGCAGCGTCGCAGCCGAGAACAGGGTGGCGGCAGCGTGCAAGCGACCGAGTCGTCGCTCCTGGAACGGGACCGAATCGATTCCGCGCGGGCCGCGTCCCCGCTGACAATGCCCACGGACGCCCACCACCTCGACACCACGACGTACACCCTGGACGAAGTCATCGAACTCGTCACCACCCGAGTGCGGGCAGCGCGACGGCCGGATCCCGCATGACCGAGCCTGCCGAGCTGGACGCCGCCCACGTCGTCGTCCCGGTCCTGGCCGTGGTCGGGCGACCCAACGTCGGGAAGTCGACGCTGGTCAACCGCATCATCGGCCGCCGAGAGGCGGTGGTCCAGGACGTGCCCGGGGTGACCCGAGACCGGGTGTCCTATGACGCCACCTGGAACGGTCGAGCCTTCACCGTCGTCGATACCGGCGGCTGGGATCCGGACGCCCGAGGTCTGGCGGAACGGATCGCCGGGCAGGCGCAGATCGCCGCGCAGTTGGCCGACGCGGTGTTGTTCGTGGTCGACGCCACCGTCGGCATCACCGACGCCGACGAGACGGTGGTCAAGATCCTCCGTCGCTCCGGAAAGCCGGTGATTCTGGCAGCCAACAAGGTCGACGATCAACGCGCCGAGACCGAGGCACACGCGCTGTGGAACCTAGGGTTGGGGGAGCCGCAACCAGTCTCGGCTCTGCACGGGCGAGGATCCGGCGACCTGCTGGACGCGGTCTTGGCGGCGCTGCCGCAGCCGCCTCCGGAGGCGGATAGAGAGGTCGGTGGTCCGCGCCGGATCGCCCTTGTCGGCAAACCCAACGTCGGCAAGTCGTCGCTGCTGAATCGACTGGCCGGCGCGGAGCGGGTCGTCGTGGACGATGTCGCGGGAACCACCGTGGACCCGGTGGACGAGCTAGTCGACTTCGGCGGACGGACCTGGCGGTTCATCGACACCGCCGGGATTCGCAAACGCGTCAAGGAGGCCTCGGGTCACGAGTACTACGCCTCACTGCGTACCTCGACCGCCATCGATCGGGCAGAGGTAGCCGTCTTGGTCATCGACGGCGCACAGTCGGTGTCCGAGCAGGACCTGCGCATCATCCAGACCGTCCGCGAGGCCGGCCGTGCGCTGGTGATTGCGTTCAACAAGTGGGATCTGGTCGACGACGAACGGCGCTATTACCTGGACCGGGAGATCGAACGGGACCTGGTGCAGGTCCAGTGGGCGCCACGGATCAACATCACCGCCCGGACCGGCTGGCACATCGACCGGCTAGTGCCGGCCCTGGACCGGGCGTTGGAAGGCTGGGAGACCCGGATCTCCACCGGAACCCTCAACTCGTTCCTCGGGCGGTTGGTGGCCGAGCACCCGCACCCGGTGAGAAGCGGCAAGCAGCCGAAGATCCTGTTCGGCACCCAGGCGTCCACCGCGCCGCCGACCTTCATCCTGTTCACCAGCGGTCGGCTCGACGCATCCTATGAGCGCTACATCGAACGACGGTTGCGCGAAGAGTTCGGCTTCGTCGGCACACCGATCCTGCTGCAGCAGCGCCCCCGCGAGAAGCGCAAGCGGTAACCTCGGGCGGATTCCGCCACGGCCCCGATGCTGCGGTATGGTTCACACCGCTCTGCACGGCAGCCGGCTCGCTCGGGTCGTGACCGAGCGGCGGGCTGTGGCGCAGTTTGGTAGCGCACTTGACTGGGGGTCAAGGGGTCGCAGGTTCAAATCCTGTCAGCCCGACCGTGTGATGTCTCAGGACATCGGCGACACCCGGACCTGCGAATGCGGGTCCGGGTGGTGTCATTTTGAGGTCTTGCGGGTGGGTCCTTTGGGTGTGCTTGTGGGCTGGTAGTCGCGGTTGGGATTCAGGGTCAGCTCACGCAGGAGTTCGCCGGTTGTGGCGTGGACGACCCTGATGTCGAGGTCCTGGACGATGAGGATGACGCAGGTTCCGGCGTGGGTTCGGCCGATGCCGATGTGGTGCAGTCGGCTGTTGTGCCGCAGCGTCACGGATCCGGCCTTGTCGACGCGGGTGGTGGCGGATCCGGTCGTGGGTGACGGGGTCGGTGGTCGGGCCCGGCAGCGCCTTGGGGATCGAGTTGTAGAGCGTCGCCGGGGTCGCCCGATGAGGGAGCGACCGGTGCGGCCGCCGGTGGTTGTACTCGTCGATGAAGACGTCGAGGAGTGCCTGGTGTTCGGCGATGGTGGTGGGCTGGTCGGGTTGGGCGCGGAGCCACTTCTTCATCGTCTGGTGGAAGCGTTCGGCCTTGCCGCGGGTGGTGGGGTGGTTGGGTCGGGAGTTCTTCTGGACTATGTTCCAGTCGCGGAGTTGTTGCTCGAATCCGTTGCGGCCGCCTTGGCGGGCGATGCCGGCCAGGCGGACGGTGTAGACCATGCCGTTGTCGGTGAGCGTTGAGGCTGGGATGCCGTGTTGACCTGCGGTTTCGCGGAACGTGGCCTTGACGATCGGGGTGGTGATCCGGGCGTGTGCGCTGACGTGCAGGGCGTAGCGGGTGCAGTCGTCGAGCCAGCTGATGATTTCGGTGTCCGCGCCGGGTCGACTGTCGGGGCGGGTGAGTCGGTAGTGGGTGAAGTCGGATTGCCAGGTCTCGTTCGGCATCGATGCCTCAAACCGGATGTAGGACGACTTGGGTCGCTTCTTGGGCTCGGGGGTGACGAGGCCTGCCTTGGTGAGGTGGCGGCTGATGGTCGATCTCGCTACTTGGTGGCCGTGGTGGTGCTCGAGGTGCCAGGCGATGGTTTCGGGCCCGGCGTCCAGGCCCGCGTCATCTAGTGGTGTGTCTCGTAAATAGATAGACCGTTAGGTCGTATGCTCGGGACGTGAGCGCACCCGCTGCCGCCTTGGAGATGACCACGACGCAGCGAGCGGTGTTGGAACGGGTGTCGCGATCGACCGCGGCGCCGCA
>JBOFLH010000699.1:0-10983 GCA_051657765.1 Nocardioides sp.
CTTGAAGGGTCGTCGGGTCGGTCGCTCCCGACCCGACCACTTCATCGGGATCGGCTGTGCTGCCTGAGAGTGCACGCTGGTAGCCGCCGCCGAGTCGGCGAGATCGCAGCGTCTTGAGGAGCGAGTTTCGTTGCTTCAGCGCCCGTTCGTAGTCCGCCCGGAGGCCGGCCAACCGTGGCGCGCGCAGCACCAGAAGATCGTCCAGGAATCGGCGACGCTCCGCGGGATCGCCTTTGACCAATGCCAGATCGTCGGGCGCGAACAGCACCGTGCGCACCAGCCCGGCAAGGTCCCGGGTGCGCGGCAGCGAGGACTTGTTGATCCGCGCGCGGTTGGCGCGGCCCGGGTTGATCTCGATCTCGAGGGTCGCGCGGCGCCCGTCCCGGACCACGGCCGCGCGCACCACCGCCTGTTCGCAGCCCGCGCGCACCAACGGTGCGTCGGAAGCCACGCGATGAGATGACAGCCGAGAAAGGTAGTCGATCGCCTCGACAATATTGGTCTTGCCTTGGCCATTGCGCCCGACGAGGGCCGTCACCCCTGGCTGGAGTTCGAGGTCCAGGTCGGGGTAGGAGCGGAAGTCGTGCAGCACGAGCTGGCCGACATGCACGGCATATCTCCTGGCTGGCCCGGGGTGTCCAGGGTTGGCTAACCGGCGGATTCGGCGGTGGTCGTGGCTCCCTGGACCGCATGTCCACCGAATTGATTGCGCATAGCGGCAATGACCTTCATCGACGGCGAATCATCTTGTCGAGAGACAAATCGGGCATAGAGCGCCGCAGTAATCGCCGGTGTCGCGACCGCATGTTCAATCCCGGCCTCGACGGTCCAGCGACCTTCGCCCGAATCGTCGGCATAGCCGCGAATAGAGGCCAGGCCAGGATCGGCATCCAGCGCGTTGACCAGGAGGTCGAGCAACCAGGAACGGATCACGGTGCCCTCGCGCCACGAGCGGAAGACCTCGGTCACGTTGTCGACAAGGTCAACTTTCTCCAGCAGCTCCCAGCCTTCGGCATATGCCTGCATGATCGCGTACTCGATGCCGTTGTGCACCATCTTCGAGAAGTGGCCGGCGCCGACGCCGCCGGCATGGACGCACCCGAATTCGCCCGTGGGCCGCAAGGCGTCGAAGGCGAACTGAACCTTGGCCACGTCGGCGGGCGCACCGCCGTACATCAGGGCATAGCCATTCTCGAGTCCCCAGACGCCGCCGGAGGTGCCACAGTCGACGTAGCCGATGTCGCGCTGCTTCATCATCGCCGCATTGGCGATGTCATCGGTCCACCGCGAGTTTCCTCCGTCCACCACGACGTCGCCCGGACTCAGCAGCTCACCGAGGGCCAGCACCGTCTTGCGGGTGGCCTCACCAGCGGGCACCATCACCCACACCACCCGCGGCGCGGGGAGCGCGGCCACCATGTCGTCCAGGGAGGACACATCCCGCAACGCGGGGTCGAGATCGAAGCCGACTACGGTGATGCCGGCGCGACGCATGCGCTCTCGCATGTTGCCGCCCATCTTCCCCAGACCCACCAAACCAATGGCCGGCGGCCCGGCCGCGCCACCTGACCCGGCAGGGTTCGACTCACCTGGTCCCGACTCCCGAGCACCGAGATTCGTTCCGCCTGTCTGCATAACCTCTCCTTCACCTCGGCGGCTGGAACCAGTCGCCTCCTTCAGCACGCTAGGACAACAAGCGGCGCGGCATCAGCAAGTACCGGAAGCTGGGCAGCTCGGCACCTTCGGCAGGAATGCCGCTGAGCACGACCGGTTTCGACGCTTGGGTGAACGCCAACTCGACAACTGCTTCGTCGATCGCGCCCAGGCCATCAAGGAGAAAGGCGGGATTGAAGCCCGTTGTGATCGGCTCACCGGTGATTGTGGCCTCGATCGATTCGGAGGCCTGGGCCTCGTCGCCCGAGCCCGCGTCGAGTGTCAGCACACCGTCGGCGAACGCCAGCTGCACGGCCGTGTTGCGTTCGGCGACCAAGGCCACTCGTTTCACCGACTCGACAAGATCCGCCTTGCGAACCGTCGCGACAGTTTGGTGTTCGTCGGGAAAGAGACTGCGCACCTTCGGGAACTCACCGTCCAGCAGCCGGGTCGTAGTACGACGGACGCCCCCAGAAACGGCACCCTCGAAGCCAATGATGCCGTCGCCGGCGCGGCTCGAGGACAACGAGATCGTGACGTCACCACCCGACGTCAGCGACTTGGCGGTCTCGGCCAACACCTTGGCGGGAACCAGGGCCGCCACGGTCGCGTCCAAAGTGTTCGGGTCCCAGGCCAGTTCCCGGTGGGACAGCCGGAACCGATCGGTAGCGAGCAACGAAATCGTCGAACCGTCGATTTCGACCCGAACCCCGGTGAGAACCGGCAGCATGTCGTCGCGACCGGCCGCGGTCACAGCCTGGGCGACCGCATGGGCGAAGGCCTCGCTCTTGACCACCCCGGTGGACGCGGGCATAACGGGCAGCGCGGGGTAGTCCTCCACAGGCATGGTTTGCAAGCTGAATCTCGCGGATCCGCAAGTCAGCGACACCCGCGCACCTTCCAAGACCATGTCCACTGGCTGAGCCGGCAGACTCCGGCAGATATCAGCCAGCAATCGACCGCTGACCAGCGCCTTGCCCGCGATACTGATCTCTGCTGGCAGGGTTGCCCTCGCTGAGGTCTCGTAGTCGAAGGTGGAGAGTTGCAGGCCTTGGTCGGTGGTCCCACCCGGGGCGGCGGCCATAGCTGAATCACCGTTAGTGCCCGCTTCGATCATCACGCCGGACAACACCGGCACACTCGGACGCACCGGCAAACTGCGAGCGGCCCAGGCCACGGCGTCGGCTAGTGCATCTCGATCGACACGGAACATCATGTCGCGGATCCTCCCTTGGTTGTTGCCGATAAGTGGTCAACCAGCGTGATGTGGGCGTGCCATCGGCGGGCACCGGCTACCCGAGTTGGCCTAGATCCTGTCATGACGGTCGGTTCTCCCCAACAAGGTGGTGGAACAACAATTCACTGGTCCTAGCTAGTTCTAGAGGTTCGTTGTAGTCATAGGTGCTGTGGACTCTGTGGATGATCAGCTATCGATGCTGGTCAGACCGAGATCAGGCTGTGAGTTCGGTGTGGATCCCACCGGGCCTCTCTGAGGAGGTTTGTGCGGACGTGGCGACCTCATGGTCAGTCGCCACTCGTTGATCCACAGGGATCGACCCGCAGCCTGTGCTTATCCACATGACTGTCCCCAGCTGTCCTTCGGGAGTCACGGGCTACACCTGCCGCGCTTGAAGCTTGATTCGGTTGGTGAGTTCGCTGACCTGGTTGAACACCGAACGTCGCTCGGCGAGCAGCTTGTTGATCTTGCGATCGGCATACATCACCGTGGTGTGATCTCGGTTGCCGAACTGAGCGCCGATCTTCGGCAGGGACAAGTCGGTGAGTTCGCGGCAGAGGTACATCGCGATCTGTCGTCCCTGCACCAGGTGCCGCCCGCGGCTCGGGCCTGTCAAGTCATCAATGGAGACGCCGAAGTAGGCCGCGGTCTGGGCGATGATGGCCGCGGCGGTGATCTCGGGCTCGCCGCCCTCGGGAATCAGGTCTTTCAGAACGATCTCGGCCAAGGTCAAGTCGACTTCTTGGCGGTTGAGGTTGGCGAACGCTGTGACCCGGATCAACGCGCCTTCCAGCTCCCGGATGTTGGTCTGGATCTTCGAGGCAATGAACTCCAGGACGTCGGGTGGCGCGGTCAGCCGATCCATCGCCGCCTTCTTGCGCAAGATCGCGATCCTGGTCTCCAGGTCGGGTGGTTGGACGTCGGTGATGAGACCCCACTCGAAGCGGTTACGCAGCCGATCTTCGAGGGCTTCGAGGCGCTTGGGGGCACGATCGGACGTCAACACGATCTGCTTGTTGGCGTTGTGGAGGGTGTTGAACGTGTGGAAGAACTCCTCCTGGGTCTGGGTCTTGCCCTCCAGGAACTGGATGTCGTCGATCAGAAGCACGTCGACGTCGCGGTAGCGACGCTTGAACCTGTCCTGCCGGTCGTCGCGAATGGCGTTGATGAACTCGTTGGTGAACTCCTCACTGCTGACATAGCGAACCTTGGCGCCGGCGTACAAGCTGCGCACGTAGTGGCCGATCGCGTGCAACAGATGCGTTTTTCCCAGACCCGAGTCTCCGTAGATCAGCAAAGGGTTGTACGACTTGCCAGGTGCTTCGGCTACGGCGACCGCCGCAGCGTGTGGAAAGCGGTTCGAGGACCCGATCACGAAGGTCTCAAAGGTGTACTTGGGATTGAGTCGGGTTTCGAGATGGGACGCGGCGGAAATCGCGACGACACCAGCCACTGGATGGCCAGCGGTCAACGCGGGGTTGACGGGTTCGGTGGCTGATGTGCTTGCTGATTCATCCGGACCGGCTACCGCACTCTCGGAGTAGTCAGATCTATTTGTCGATAAGTCAGGAAGTCGATTCAGCCCTTCGGTCAGGTCAGCGGTGTCGAACCCGGCCGGATCAGAGGTGGTGCCGACATCTGGGTCTGGATCGTCGTCCTCGAGGTTGGTGTCCACGGTGACCGCGAGCCGGATCTCGCGACCGAAGGCGGCACTGAGCGCGTCTTCGAGTTGCGCTCGCAGTCGTCCTTCGATCTGCGTGCGGGTGAACTCGTTCGCTACCGCGATGATGATGGTGTCCGCGTGCAAGGTGACAGGTTCGCTGGTCTTGAGCCAGGCGCGTTGAAACGCCTGGAGATCGCCGAGCACGCCGCGCCAGACTGTGGTCAGGTCGGGGTTCGATTCGTTCGTTGGTTTGTCCACTAGTCCGACTTTCTGCCTGCTTGTGCAAGCGCGGTTCACCATGTCGTGCAGTCGAGCCATGCACCACTCCTCCACAGGATTGTCCACAGCCTGTGAACCGCGGTCTAGTTGTGGAGAGATTCAGGCGGGCCGTAGGGGAGCTCAAGCCTGCACTCGATGGGTGCAGGTAGGGTAGAAGGTTAGAGGATCTGATCCGACTATTGTGATCCGCCCCACATCTCGCCAGCCCGGCTACGTTCCGGATTCAAGGAGCGAAGCCTGACGTCAGCGAACGTAACAAGGAAGTCGACCGATGAGCAAGACGCTATCCACAGCGGTCGAGGCGGATGGTGTGGCGCGTGATCGGTGACGGTCCATTGTCCGGTCCTAGCGTGGCAGCGGTTGGACAGTCGGCGTACCCGGGTCTGGGGTTTGACCCCCACTGGACCTAACGCGTACCGTTGGCCGGTCACCCAGTGTTGTTGGGTGTGGTCATTGTGATGATGACCGGGGACGGGGTGACCCGTTGTCCACCCATACCGTCATGAACATCGGAGAACAGGCTCGTGAGCAAGCGCACGTATCAGCCGAACAATCGGCGCCGGCACAAGGTGCACGGCTTTCGTCTACGCATGCGTACTCGTGCTGGCCGGGGCATCTTGGCCGCTCGCCGGCGCAAGGGCCGCAAGAGCCTGGCCGTCTGAGTTCTTGTCAACACCTGGTGCGCGTGGATCTGTGACGACCGTCCAGTGATACCTCGCCTGCACCGGTTGACCTCACCACGAGACTTTAGGTGCGCGGTTCGAAGCGGGGTTCGCGCCAGCTCATCGGTATTGGTTATCCATCACCTGGCATCGATGAGGATCAGCGTCGAGATGACAGCGCCAGCGCGGGTGGGTTTCGTAGTAGCCGGCACGGTGGGCAATGCGGTGGCCCGCAATCGGATCAAGCGCCGACTGCGTCATCTGTGCCTGGGCCACCTGGCTGGCCTTGCGCCAGGAAGCCGGACCGTGATCCGGGCGTTGCCAGCGGCGTCAACGGCGTCTTATGCAGAACTTGGTGACGCGCTTGAGCGTTGTTTGACCCGCGTGTGTCGGCACACCGAGGCGGAACGATGAAGCGTCTGCTGATAGCCGTGTTGAAGCTGTATCGATTCGCGATCAGTCCGTTGTACGGCGAGGTCTGCCGCTACTACCCGTCGTGCTCGGCATATGCCTTGGACGCAGTAAGCACGCATGGCAGCGTGCGCGGCAGCTGGCTGGCTGTTCGGCGCCTGGGACGTTGTCACCCCTGGTCGCCAGGGGGCTACGATCCGGTCCCATCGCGCGGTAAGGCGCGCGCCGTCCCAGAAACACTAAGCGCTATGCAGAGCCAAGGAGCTTGAAGATATGGAAACCCTGGGTGCGATTGGGCACGCCATCATGGTCCCGTTGTACTGGATCATTTCGGTTGTCCTGGTCGGCTTCCACCGGATGTGGAGCACGATCTTCCCCGCAGAGTCCGGCGCAGCCTGGGTATTGTCGATTGTCGGGCTGACACTCGTCATCCGGGCCGCGCTGATTCCACTGTTCGTGAAGCAAATCAAGTCCAGCCGGAACATGCAGCTGATTCAACCCCGGGTCAAGGAGCTGCAGGCGAAGTTTGGTCACGATCGGGAGCGGATGTCCCAGGAGACCATGAAGCTCTATCGGGAGACCGGGACAAACCCGTTCTCCTCATGCCTGCCCATTCTGGTGCAGATGCCGATCTTCCTTGCACTCTTCCGATTGATCGATCAGGCCGCGAAGAATATCGGCCATGGCGTGCTAACCACCACGCAGGCGCAACAGTTCGCGAACGCCGAGCTGTTCGGCATCCCGATCAAGAGTACGTTCATTCGGGCTGGTGGCGACGTGGGGGTGATAGTCCTGGCGGGCGCGCTGGTAGTCGCGATGATCGCCACTACCTTCACTACCCAGAAGCAACTGATGAGCAAGAACATGCCGGCGGAGTCGTTGACCGGGCCATTCGCGCAACAACAGAAGATTATGCTCTACGTGTTACCCCTGGTCTTCGGCATCGGAGGCATCGCCTTCCCGATTGGCGTTCTGGTGTACTGGACGACGTCTAACGTGTGGACGATGGGTCAGCAGTTCTACGTGATTCGAAACAACCCGGCTCCGAACACGCCGGCGGCGAAGGCGAAAGCGGCGCGTGAGGCGAAGCGGCGAGGTGGCGGACTGCCGGCGACCGAGGCTGACACCGCCGGGACTAGCCAGGGAGACTCCGGTGGTGGCGCGGGTCCGAAGGCCGGAGGTAGCGACGGACGTCAGGGTAATCAGCGGCAGCAACCAAAGAGGAAGCCACGGAGCCAGCGAAAACAGAGCGCGAAGAAGCCGGACCGGAACGGGCCAGATCGCGGGCAATCCGGCTCGCCCAACTAGCTGCCCCGTCTCTGTACGGACCTTTCCGACGCGCCACAGTAGAGGAGTGACTGATCGTGACCGAAGTGACTGACCAAGTGAACGAACACCATGGGGAAGAGGTTTCGACACAGGATCCCCTCGCGGACCTTGCTGGCGAGTCGGTAGCCGCAGAAGGCGCCGTAACCCGCGACGACGCCTCGGCGGTCTTGAAGCGTTTGGAACACGAGGGTGACATCGCCGCGGACTATCTGGAGGAGCTGCTCGATATCGCTGATCTCGACGGTGACCTCGATATCGATGTGGATGGCGACCGTGCCGCGGTGTCGATCGTGGGTGCGGAGCTGCAACAGCTGGTGGGCCCGAGTGGATCCGTATTGGACGCCCTGCAAGAGTTGACCAGGTTGGCGGTTTATCGCGAGACCGGCGAGCGGTCCCGGCTGATGCTGGACATCTCGGACTTCCGAGCCAGGCTTCGTGCGAGGCTGGTGGTCACCGCAACCGAAGCTGTTCGCGAGGTTGCCGAGTCCGGATCGCCGGTGTCATTGGCGGCGATGACCCCGTTCGAGCGGAAAGTGGTGCACGACACCGTGGCCGAAGCGGGCTTGCGATCGGAGTCCAAGGGTGCCGATCCTGATCGATTCGTGGTCATCTCACCGGCCTGACGTGGCTGATGATTGGTGCCGAAGGGCCTCGATGTCGGTTGGCCCGAGGTCGCCGAGGTGGGAGACCAGGGTCAACGAGGAGCGTTGTTTCACGTGAAACATGGTGAGTCCGGCTCGCCGGAAATGCCTGGCTACGCTGGCACCTGCTTCGCCGGCTCGGCACTGGAGACGATTCAGCAATTCGTTGACCAGCTGGCCTCCGTGGCCGTGGTCCGGGGACTCATCGGGCCGCGTGAGGTGCCACGGTTGTGGGATCGGCACATCCTCAACTGCGTGACGTTGGCCAGCAAGATCGGCGCCGGCGCGACCGTCTGTGACCTAGGTTCTGGAGCCGGGCTTCCTGGACTGGTGCTGAGCATCGCCCGTCCGGATGTCAGGGTGACTCTGGTCGAGCCGCTACTGAGACGCACCACGTTCCTCACTGAGGTGGTCGCCGCGCTGAGGTTGGACAACGTCCGCGTCGTGCGTGGGCGAGCGGACAGCGTTCATCGCTCGGCAGAATTCGATGTGGTCACCTCGCGGGCACTTGCCCCGATGTCGCGACTGGTGACCTGGTCGATGCCGCTGGTAGCGGACGGGGGATCACTGCTGGCCATCAAAGGGGCGTCGGTGCGCGAGGAGCTGGCGGCGGCGGCACCAGTGTTGGCGGAGTTCGGTTGCGCCGCACCCGAGGTGCTGACTCTCACGCAGGCAGATGGATCGTCGCATGCCACGGTGGTGCGGGTTACCTGGGCGGCCCACAGGCGGGTAGGTTTGTCGCCTGCGCCCGCCAAGTCCACGATGACTGGACAGCGCCGCTCTTCCCCCAGATCCCCAGCCGAGCACCGAAGGCGGTTCCGTGATGAGTCAGAGTAGCGAAAGTCCCTACCAAGGACCAGCCCTTGTGCCTGCGGTGATGCCGACGTTTTCCACTGGTGTGGTGAGGGCGCGGGAGCACAACCATCCACAGATGGGTGATGGTTGTCCACAAGCGGCAGCTGATGCCGAGACGGATGCCTTGGCCGTTGTTTCACGTGAAACAACGGCCACGGGAGTGGCTAGTCATGGCCCATCCACCGTACGGGCCGACTCGTCGGCGCCGATCGGGACCACCGATTCGGTACCCACGGCGCCGTTGACAGTGCCAGGCCGGGCGATCCCGGCCACAACAGGGCCGGCAACCCGACCGAGCGTGCCTCGCCCGCCCTCGAGTCGAGTGATCGTGGTCGCCAATCAGAAGGGGGGTGTCGGTAAGACGACGACCGCAGTCAATATTGCCGCCGCATTGGCCCAGCTAGGTCAGCGGGTCTTGGTGATCGACCTCGATCCACAAGGAAACGCATCAACTGCCCTCAGCGTTGACCACAGTCGAGGGACTCCGTCGTCCTACGACCTGCTGGTGGACGATCGGCCGCTTGCCGAGCTGGTGCGGCCCTGCCCCGACGTTGCCGGCGTCTTCGTCGTGCCCTCGACC
The DNA here is from genome assembly GCA_051657765.1 of Nocardioides sp. Taxonomy (GTDB): domain Bacteria; phylum Actinomycetota; class Actinomycetes; order Propionibacteriales; family Nocardioidaceae; genus Nocardioides. The sequence continues at coordinate 9,311 of JBOFLH010000699.1, forward strand.
ATCGATCTTGCCGGAGTCGAGACCGAGCTTATCGACACCGTCGGCCGGGAGAGTCGCCTCAAGCGCGCACTGATGACGGACCCACGCGTTGTCCCGTCAAGCGAGGCCGACCCGGCGCTCCGGGACGACCGTTTCGACTATGTGTTTATCGATTGTCCACCGTCGCTTGGGCTGCTGACCGTGAATGCGTTGGTGGCCGGCGCAGAGCTCCTCATTCCCGTGCAAGCGGAGTACTACGCGCTAGAAGGTCTCAGTCAGCTGATGGAGACTGTGACCCGAGTCCAGGCATATCTGAACCCGTCGCTGGCGGTGTCCACCATCCTTATCACCATGTTTGACGCTCGGACCATCCTGGCCGCCAGTGTCGCCGACGACGTGCGCCGGCGTTTCGCCGATCGTGTTCTCCGTGTGACGATCCCTCGGTCGGTGCGGGTGTCGGAGGCGCCGTCCTATGGCCAGACCGTGATGACTCACGATCCGGGGTCACCAGGCGCCTTGTGCTATCTGGAAGCGGCTCGAGAGTTGGCCAGCAAGGGAGCGACGGCATGACTGAGGTTCGCAGAAAGCCTGTACGTCGTGGGCTGGGCCGCGGCCTCGACTCGTTGATTCCGGTGGGCGACACCGGCGCGAGCGTGGTGAATCCGGCATCGCCGACACCTATCGGTGCTGTGGCAGCCGAGGCCGCCGCCGGCAACCCGGTGGCCGGGGCATACTTCGCCGAGCTTCCTATCGACTCCGTCCGTGCCAATCCCCGTCAGCCGCGCACGGTCTTCGAGGAGGAGGCCCTCGCTGAGTTGGTGCACTCGATCCGCGAGGTCGGCCTGCTTCAGCCAGTGATTGTTCGAGTAGTTGACGGTGGCTATGAACTCGTCATGGGTGAGCGTCGGCTTCGCGCCTCACAAGAGGCCGGTAGTGAGACGATCTCGGCCATTGTCCGGCAGACCGACGACAATGACATGCTGCGCGATGCCCTGTTGGAGAACCTACATCGCTCGCAACTGAATCCGTTGGAGGAGGCTGCGGCCTATGCCCAGCTCCTGGAGGACTTCGGCTGCACCCATGAGGATCTGGCTCGGCGGATTGGCCGCTCTCGCCCACAGATCAGCAACACCCTGCGCCTACTCCGGCTGTCGCCCGCTGTTCAGCGTCGGGTTGCTTCGGGAGTGCTCTCGGCCGGCCACGCGCGTGCACTCCTCGGTGTGGACGATGGGGCTCTGCAGGATCGGCTCGCCCAGCGGGTGGTGGCTGAAGGGATCAGTGTGCGGGGGCTCGAGGAGCTGATCGCGGTCGGCGATCCGACGAGCCTGCCTGGTCAGCGCACCCCGCGGAGTCGTCCGACAGCTCCCGGGCTCGCCGAGTTGGGTGATCGTCTCGGCGACCGGCTTGATACTCGAGTCCGGGTGGACTTGGGCAAGTCAAAGGGCCGGATCGTCGTTGAGTTTGCCTCGATGGATGACTTACGTCGGATCGTCGGGATCATCGATGGTGGTAGGAGCGAGCATTCACCACACCAAGAGCATTTATCGACATAGCGATCTAGTGGTGTGTCTCGTAAATAGATAGACCGTTAGGTCGTATGCTCGGGACGTGAGCGCACCCGCTGCCGCCTTGGAGATGACCACGACGCAGCGAGCGGTGTTGGAACGGGTGTCGCGATCGACCGCGGCGCCGCA
>JBOFLH010000700.1:0-2777 GCA_051657765.1 Nocardioides sp.
CGGCCATGTTGACGACGGTGAGTCCGAGAATCGCCCAGAACAGGTTGTCCGAGATCCGGGACTTCCGAAGGTTGACCATGACGAGGACCGTGATGGCTACGCCCACCGCCAGCTTGACGGCGACTTTTGCGTGGTTGACCGGGTCGTCGCCGGCCTCTAGGAAGCCGACCAGCGCCAGCCCGGTCAGGAACGCAGTACCGATGCCGTCCCGCATCGGCCCGTTGACGAGTTTCTCGGCGTTCCGGGACTGGGCCAACATCCCGCCGAAGAGCGCCGCCCAGCCCATGAAGTGGGCCAACAACACGATGTTTTGTGCAATCTCCATGGTGGCAGCGTAACCAGCCGAGGGATCGAGCCGGGGCAGGATCTCAGGGTCGGGTCAGGGGGCGGCCGCAACCTATTGACCGTGCCAGGTTCTAGAGTGAGGGACTATGAGGCGAACGTCATGAGCGCAGGGTCGGTAGGAGCCGACGCGGCGCCTAGCCCGACGATCTCCGGAGCCGAGGTGGTCCGTACCTACGGATTGACGATGTCTTACGGCGCGGTGCGGGCGTTGAGCAATCTCGAGATGACTCAAGGTGCCGGCGTGACCGGTTTGGTAGGCGCCAACGGGGCGGGCAAGTCGACGCTGATCAAGATCCTGCTGGGGCTGCTGCGACCGACGGCCGGCCGGGTGTCGGTGTTGGGTCACGACCCGGTCACCGACGGCCCCGCTATTCGACGCGCCGTGGGGTACATGCCTGAGCACGATTGCCTGCCCCCGGATGTCAGCGCGAGCGACTTCATCGTGCACTTGGCGCAGACCTCGGGGCTGCCCCGCACCGCCGCGCGGGAACGAACCGCAGATGTATTGCGGCATGTCGGCCTCGCCGAAGAACGGTACCGGCCGATGGGTGGGTACTCGACCGGGATGAAGCAACGCGCCAAGTTGGCGCAGGCGTTGGCGCACGATCCGCGATTGGTGCTCTTGGACGAGCCGACCAATGGCCTGGATCCGGCCGCACGTGAGGAGATGCTGGCGCTGGTACGGCGGATCGGCCACGACTTCGGCATCGCGGTGCTGGTGACGTCCCACTTGCTGGGCGAGCTCGAGCGAGTCAGCGATCATGTGGTCGTTCTCGACGGCGGCAAACTGTTGCGTGCTTCGGCGACTACCGATTTCATGGGCGACACTGGCACCTTGCTGGTCGAGGTTGTCGACAACTCGGCCCCCGGGGCCGGTCCTGCCGTGGACTCGGTGGCACCGGATGTGGCCGCGAGAGCCGCCATGAGCCGGGCATTGCGCGCGGCCGGCGTTCCGTGTACACCGCGGGGCACCATGATCGCTATCGAGCGGAGTTCGGGCGACGACTCCGGCCGGGTCTACGACCTGATTCGAGATGCGGCATGTGACACCGGTGTCGGCATTGTCCGGATCCAGGCCGATCGTCATCGTATCGAGGACGTTTTCGCCGCGAATCCCCGGTCTGGAGCCGGCCAGGTGGCGACCGTGCAGGCGGGAGTCGACCATGGCGTCTGACTCTCGCACCGGGGTCATTCACGATCTTGGCTATCGGCCCTATGACGGTCCGCGGCTGGGCGAAGTTCAGATCGCTTGGGCGCTGTTCCTGACCGGGCTGCGCAACGCGTTCGGGCTGGGTCGTTCGGGCAAGTCGAAGTTGCTGCCGTTCATTGTGTTGGGCCTCAACGTCGTGCCGGCCTTGTTGATCGTGGCGATCATGGTGTTCACGAAGTTGCCCGAACTGCCGATCGGCTATGCGGCGTACGCCGTCCAGACACAGATGTTGCTCAGCGTGTTCGCCGCCGCACAGGCGCCGATCCTGTTCTCCCGGGACCTCCGTTACGGCTCGATCGTGCTGTACCTGGCTCGGCCGGTGCGTTCGGCAACCTACGCACTGACGCGCTGGACTTCGTTGGCCGTTGCACTCCTGATATTCCTGCTCGTCCCGATCCTGGTGCTCCTGGTCGGTGCGCTGTTGTCCGAGGCCGATCTCACCGATCAACTGACCGAGGCCAGCTGGGCCATCGCGGCGGCGGCACTGTTGGCGAGCATGTTGGCCAGCGTGACTGGGGTGATCAGTGCCTTCACCACTCGCCGTGGGTTCGGTGTCGTCGCCAGCATCGCCGTCCTGCTCTTCGGCTACGGCATTATCGCCGTGGTGCAAGACATCGCCTACAACCAGGGTTCGGACCGGGTAGGCGAGTATGCCGGCCTGCTTAACCCGTACGCCCTCTCCCGGGGGATCTCCGCATCGATCCTGGACTCGTCGGTCGACGCGATCACGCCGCCTGAGGGCACGCTCATGGAGTTCACGTATGTCGCGGTGTCATTGGTGATCGGTGTCGGCGGGATCGGGCTGTTGTCCTGGCGCTATCGAAAGGCGGCCGGCAAGTGAGCACTATCGAGCTGCGGAGCGCGTCGCGATGGTATGGCAATGTCGTGGCCGTCAACGGCATCACCATGAGCATCGGGCCGGGTGTGACTGGGCTGCTGGGGCCTAACGGCGCCGGAAAGTCCACGGTGATCGCGATGATGTCGGGGTTCCTGGCCCCGTCCGCGGGCGAAGCGACCATTGACGGTGTCAACATCTGGCACAACACCGACATCTATCGTCGGATCGGTCTGGTCCCCGAACGGGAGGTCAGCTTTGGCTACCTGACCGGCCGCCAGTTTGTCCGCGCCAACGCTTCGTTGCACAAGCTGCCGGCTCCCAGCGCGGCTGCTGACCGCGCAATCGGCGTGGTCGAGCTGACCGATGCCGCGGATCGGCGGATCG
>JBOFLH010000701.1:0-2516 GCA_051657765.1 Nocardioides sp.
TACCGTCGCTGGTGGCGGCGGAGACCCTCGGCCGCAGTATGCCGTAGGCCGACGCGTCGCCGACCAGGATGCCGCCGAGGAGACGTTGCCCGTCGTCGGTCACCACCAGCTTCTTGTAGACGCCCGCGACCGCGTCGGCGAACACCAACTCGAGCGCTCCCGGTGTGGTGGCGAAGGCGTCGCCGAACGAGGCCACATCCACACCCAACAGCTTGAGCTTGGTCGACATGTCCGCTCCGGTGAAGGCACCCGGCCCGTCGAGCAGCGCGTCCACCACGACCTCGGCCATCTGATAGCCCGGAGCTACCAGGCCGTACATCCGGCCGCCGGGTGCCGCACACTCCCCGATTGCCCAGATCGCCGAATCGGAGGAGCGACACTGCTCATTGACCAGCACCCCGCCGCGCTCGGCCACCGTCAACCCGGCCGCCCGCGCCAAGGCGTCGTGCGGTCGAATACCCGCCGAGAAGACGACCAGGTCGGTGCGAATGGGGTCGGCGTCCTTGATCGCCAACTCGGTAACCCGGCCGTCGACGCCACCGATGCGTTCGGTCAGCACACCGGTGCGAACGTGCACACCCAACGACTCCACGTGCCGCACCAGGGTGACCCCTGCGGCGTCATCGAGCTGCACCGGCATCAGCCGAGGAGCCATCTCGACCACATGCGTGTCGAGTCCGAGTTGCACCAAGGCGTTGGCCGCTTCAAGACCGAGCAGCCCGCCGCCGATCACCACACCCACCGAGGCGCTATCGGCGGCGGCGGCGATCGCCTCCAAGTCCTCGAGGGTGCGATAGACGAAGCAGCCGGCCAGGGCGTTGCCCGGGATCGGCGGCACGAATGGCGTCGCCCCGGTGGCCAGCACCAACTGGTCGTAGTGAAGGACCTCGCGATCAGCCAGGGTGATCCGATGCTCGTCCGATTCGATCGCGACGACTTCGATGTGGGTGCGCAGCCGCACCCTCGGATCGTCGTACCCGCCGCCCGGCAGCAACGACAGCGCCCGCGCACCGGCCTCCGGACTCTCATGAGAGAAGAAGGAGCTGAGCGCGACCCGGTCGTAGGCCGGACGCGGCTCAGAGCCGAGCACGGTGATGTTGTAGCGCTCTGTCAAGCCTCGCTCGATAGCGGCCTGCACAAAACGGTGCCCGACCATGCCGTGGCCGATCACCACCAATTCACCCCGCGCTGAGCCACCCGACACCACGTCGGTCCGAACCAGGTCGGCCCGAACCGTCTCTGCTTTGCCCGCGGGTGCTGGGCCGTTCGGTTGTGCTGTCATGGGAGTCCTTTCCGGTGACTCGACGGTATGCGGGTCGTGTTGAGGTGGCGTTTCGCCAAGTAACAGGAGTGCTAACGGCTCCTCACGGCCGACGGGCGTTGGGTTCGTGACCGAGTGACGTCCCTGGCTCGGTCAGGTTCGGGAGTGCCGGGTTCGGACGAGCTAGGGCCACGGTGGATCGACCCGCCGGATCGATCCACCGTGGACGGCGAGGGGTCGGTGCCCTGGACCAGGGCCCGAACCAGCTCCGCACAGCTGCCACAACCAGTGCTCGCTCGGGTGGACTCACGAGCCTGGGCAAAGGAATGGCACGAACGGATGCGGCCGGCGGACACGCCAGCGCAGGCGCAGATCTCAATGTCGTCGCCCAGTTCTCCGGCCGAAACCGCATCGAGGGCCTGTCCCGGCTGACCCGGGACGTGCGCGGAGGCAGGCTCGGCCGTCAGCAGCGCACCCGGCTCATCTGCCGACAATGTGGCACCACGGTCGTACAACTGAGTGATCAGGCCGACCCGAGAGAGATCTCCGACGAGGGCCGCACCCACAATCACGCCGTCACGAACCACCAGCTTCCGATGTGATCGAGCCAACGGGTTGGTGACTTCGACAACTTCGCCGTCGGTGCGCTCGGGATCACCCAGCACCGCGACATCGAGGCCGGTGGCCCGGAGCCGGGCGACGTTGCGTGACCCCGTGTAATACACGGTTTCGCCACACAAGCGCTCCGCTAGCCGGGCGGCTTGTTCCCAGGCGGGCGCCACGAACCCGGTGGTCTGCCCGCGATACTCCACACAGTCGCCCAGGGCGTGAATCCGGTCATCGGAGACCGAGGTCATCCGGCGATCAATCACCACGCCGCGACGCACGCTCAAGCCGGCGCGTTTGGCCAGCGTGGTTGCCGGACGACCGCCCGCAGTGAGCACCACCAGATCGGTCTCCAACACGATTCCGTTGTCCAGCCGAAGCCCACCATCGGTAAGCCGGACCGCACGCGCCCCGGTGTACACCTCGGTGCCCAAACTCCGCAACTCGCGGGCCAGCACGACGCCCGCCGGCTCGCTGACCTGGCTGGCCAACAGGTGCCCGGCGCCTTCCACAACCTCGGCGGTGACACCGCGGACACTCAGGCCGCGGGCGACCTGGAGTCCCAGCAGTCCGCCACCGATCACCACCGCCCGCTTCGCGACAGACATCGCGGCGAGCAGACGGTCGCAATCGGCCACGCTTCGAAAGG
>JBOFLH010000702.1:0-3573 GCA_051657765.1 Nocardioides sp.
AACGCCCAGGCCACAAGCCTGGGCGTCGACAGTGGAGGTACTTGCCGCTTACTCGCACACCTTGCAGCCCGCTGACCTGCAAGGATGCATCGACCGTCGCGCGCTCTGCGACGTTCCATACGCTCGCCCGGCGCCCAGGCGGCCATGGAGCCTGCGCGACCGCCTCGACCAGCACAGCCGCGCCACACTCGTCGCCGCCTACCGCACCGGCGCCACCGCCGCCTCCCTCGCCACCACCCACGGGATCAGCCTGCGCAGCGTCAAACGCCTCCTCGCCGCCGAAGGAGTCCACCGCAAACAACCACCGACGCAACGGGTCAGGGGCACAAACGAGGCCAGCCCACGCAGGCCCCGCGGCACGAGCTCTAACGTCAGCGTGGTCCGGGCGCACGGGACCGGTGCCGATACAGCCGACGTCAATCGCGGCGCAAGTCACACCCTAGATGAGTGACTCCCGGAGGGAGGTTCAACACCGCAACTCCCGCCCCGGGGTCGGTAACGACCGCTAGGGTCGGCCACATGACCTGGTGGGCTGACACGGCGCTTGACGGCGTCGTGGGCGGAGTCGTAGGCGGTGTGGCAACGGCGTTGGCAGTCGCTTGGACCCTGCGTGGCACACGCCGACTTGGGGAGGTCGCGGACTGTGAGGTCGCGGTCGCCAGGATGCAGGGCGCATGCGTCCGCGCGTCGCTCACGATCAGTGCTGTTGCCGACATAGATTGGATCCCGTTTCGAGGCCGAATGAACGATCGCCTGATCGTTGATCTAGGCGAGGCGACCGCCGCCATATTTGAGGCTCGCGGCCGCGCGGTCAAGAGATGGCCCGGCCTCGCAGCTGAGATCGACGATTTGCTCAGCATTGTCGTTGACAGCGCGGTCGCCGAAACCAAGCACCTAGAAAAGCTGACTCAGGCGGGACTTAGAATTGCGAGGGATTGGCTGGAGAATCATGCGGCATTCGAGCGGCAGTCTCGGCGGAGAAGACCTCTGACGTGGCTGACCGACATCGACGGCAGCAAGGTCTCGCCATGAAAGGTAGGACTGACCTGGACGTAGCGATCCCAAAAGCACTCACTGACCAACCGCTTCGGTGGGGTCCGCGCGCGGACCCCACCGTGAGTGAGCGCATCGCGACCTGCCTCGCTCAGTGGCGTTCAGCGGCAAGGCGGTCGCTGCCATACCGATCGGTGGCGACGGCAGCCATGACTGCAGTGGTACAGACCCACCCCAGCCTCGCGGGCGTAAGCGCATTGCACTCTGGGCCTGATCCACGACGCGACCGGCTCGGAACTGCACGTGATCGACCGAACTCGGCGCTATCGTCAGGGTGATGGTTGACGCCTTGCCCCTCAGGATCTTCTTGGCTTCGCCGGGTGATCTCGAGGACGAGCGTGCCGCAGTGCGCGGTTGTGTCGAGGAGCACAACGCACCTCGCAACGTCGAGGGTCATGTGACCTACGAGGTAGTCGAGTGGGATCGCATACGCGGTACGGCACGACGGGCCCAGGAGGCGATCAACGAATTGATTGCCGAGAGTCACTTCATGCTCGTCCTGTTCAAGCGCGCCTGGGGCAGTGAACCGGGTAGCCCCTGGGGTTACACGTCCGGCACGGAGGAAGAACTCTTCACGGGACTGCTTGAGCTTGGGCAACTGGAGCAGCCGATGCGGGATGTATGGGTGGGCTTTATCAACGATCCGGGTCCGGACGAGCAAATTGTCAAACTTCGCCAGCAGATCATCGATCGGCACTCGGTGATGTACGAGTCGATCGTTGACCTACAAGACCTGAGGACGAAGCTCGCGGACCGACTAGCCTCGTGGAGAGATCTCGCAGGCTCCAAGATCCCTCGACAGGTCGACTTGCTGCCCTCGTCCGGGCAGAACGTGCTGCAAGCTGCGAACCTGCGAATCCGCGGCGAGAAGCTGGTTGAACTGGGTCAGCCTGCGGTTGGACGGGAGACGCTAGAGGAGGCTGCCAGGGTGGGTGGCCCGGTCGAACAGTTGGCATTCGCCAGGTTCCTGCGCCGCCACGGCGACTTGGCGGGCGCGTACGAGGCCACCCAGAAGGCCATCGAGTACTTCTTGGCCGGCGGTGCCCTGTACTCGGCTCTCGCGGCCGACGCGTTCTCTGCCCAGGCTCGCGTCCTCAGCGCGCAGAACCTCAACAACGAGGCCATCGGACGGCTTGAGCACGCATTGACGCTCTTGGTCGCCGAGGATCCGTACGCCCAGGCAGTCCGTTGCCGGATCCTGGACGACCTCGGGCTCGCCTACAGGAAGGTCGGCGATCTATCCGGCGCGAGAGCGAAGTTCGAAGCAGCCCTGAACATGAGACGCGACATGGAACGCGGGAGTGAGGTCTGTCAGTCATTGATCAACCTCGCGAGGCTGGAGGTTGCCGCTGGTCAGCTCGAGGCTGCCACCAACTACGCGGTCGAGGTGATCGCGACTCTTCGCGGAACGCCGCCGTCCGGCCTGCACGCGAACGCCGAAACACTCATGGCCCAAATACGTCTGCGACAGAGCCGTCCGCAGGAGGCGATTTCGTGCGCCGAGCGGGCGCTAGCGGTGAACCGCCAGATCGGCAATCGACGTGGCGAGGCCATCTCGTTGTTGGTGCTCGCGCAGTGTTGCCGGGAGGCCGGCCGTCTCGGCGAGGCCGAGGCGCACGCGCGAGCTTGCCTCGAGGTGAATCGGTCGATGGGAGATGAGCAGGGCGTCGAGAAGGCGCAGTGGCTCCTCGATCACTTGCCTGCCTGACTGGGCAGCCCCGCGTGACTCAGCGCCTCACCAGCATGCCCTCAGCGTCGACCTGGATGTAGTCGAGCGAGGGCCACAGGAGTGCCGTGAGTCGTCCCGACGCATTCCCGCAGCCGGTGTCCAACTGCGCCGAGCCCTTGCGGATTCGGGGCAGATCTCCGACCGGGACGTGCGCGCTGATACGGAACTTTCGGCTCGACTGGCGGGCGGGTCGGTGTTGAGCGACCAGATGCGCCGTCTCGTAGGTCAGTGGCATGCGCCGCAGCGCCTGGAGGTGCTCGCGTGGAAGGTTTGCCTTGAAGTCTCTGAGTACGTCCGGCCCGACTCGACCGCGGACATAGGAGCGGATGGTCATCGCGCCCCCCATCTTGAGAAAGGCACTCAGGTCCTCACGGTCCACGGCGTCGATCAGAGCCGTTTCGTGATTTCCCGCCAACAAGGTCGCGCGACCTGCCTGCGAGAACGCAACAAGCGTCCGCAGAACGTCCGCAGACTGCGCGCCTTTGTTGATGTAGTCGCCGAGGAGAATTGCATGCGGCGAACCGCATGCTGTGAGAGCACTCCAGAGGCCCTCGAGGGCTCGAAGATTGCCGTGAACGTCGCCGATGAACGCCAGCTCGTTGCTCATAGCAGGATCTTCTCCACCTCGGCATAGTCAGCGCCTTGGCCAGTGATGCCGAGCGCCAAGAAGGCCATCGAGAGCAGGTCACCTGGACGGTGCCACTCGTTGACGACGGTCGCTTCGACGGAGCCGTTGCGGCTCGCCGGGAAGTCGCCGGTGATCCGCCGCAGCCTGGACAAGCACTCGGTAA